>JBFWZE010000312.1:0-2510 GCA_050185685.1 Dehalococcoidia bacterium | reverse complement strand
TGCGGCGTCTCTTCGGCTTCTTCGTCTTCCCCGACCCGACGGCGGATGACCTCAAGCCGTTCGTCGAGGTCTACCAGCGCAACGACATGCGCATCGGCCCCGTCGTCGAAGCGATGCTGCGGTCCGACGTCTTCTACTCGCCGAAGGCCTACCGCGCGATCGTCAAGAGCCCGACCGAGTACGCGATCGGCGCGGTCAAGGCGCTGGGGCTTCAAACGCAGCTCACCCAGCTCCTCAACCAGCAGGGCCAGCGCGGCCAGAACGCCAGCGCCCTCGCATCGATGGGACAGGTGCTCTTCGAGCCTCCAAATGTCGCCGGCTGGCCCGGGGGCACCTCCTGGCTGAACAGCGCCACAATCTTTGCCCGGCTCAACTTCCTCAACGGGCTCACGAGCGGCGAAGCGGCTTCGCCGCCTGCACAGCGGCCAAACGACGGCGCTCGCCGCCAGCCGCCGCCGACACCGACGCCCAGCACCACGCAGGCTGGCCTCGGCACTGCCGGCGATGCCCTGCGGCACTACCTCCCCTTCGTCATCGATGACCTGCTTCCGGGGGAGGCGCGCCAGGTGCTCGTCGACTATGCGCGCGGTGACGCCAGTGAGTTGTCTGCAGAGCAGCTCCGCGGCCTCGTCTACCTGGTGCTCGGTTCGCCGCAGTTTCACCTGAGCTGATAACGCGGGGTCGGGGAGTGTCCCGGCTCCACTATCGAGGTATCGAGATGAACAGACGCAATTTCCTGAAAGAAAGCCTCGCTCTCGTCGCCTTCGGTGCGGCCGTGCCCTCGGTGTTCGGCAAGGCCGTAATCGCCGCCGCGGAGGAGAGCAACAGCCTGACGAGCGTGGGCAAAACCCTGGTGGTAGTCCAGCTTGCCGGCGGCTACGACGGGCTCAACATGGTCGTGCCCTACCGCGACGGCGCCTACCGAAGCCTGCGCCCGACCCTCGGCGTCCCCGAGGCAGAGCTGCTGCCGCTCGACGACCGATTTGCCTTCAACCCGGCGCTGAGCGGCCTCAAAGGGCTTTATGACGGCGGCAAGCTCGCAGTCGTCCACGGCGTCGGCTATCCGAACCCTGACTTCTCCCACTTCAAGGCGATGGACATCTGGCAGACGGGCGACCTCGACGGCCAGGGCACGAGTGGCTGGCTCGGCCGCTACTTCGACGAGCTGACCGACCCGGACGGCCATCCGCTGGCCGGCATGAGCGTTGGTCGAAGCCTGCCTACCGCGTTCAACTCGCTGAAGTCGACGGTCCCGTCAGTCGAGAGCGTTGAGACCTTCGCCCTGCAGCCCGCGAACGGCGACAGCAGCCCGGAGTCGCGCAAGACCAGCCTGCTCAAGCTCTACGACGCCTATCGCCCGGCCGGCACGAGCTACGCGGCACTCCTCGACACGACGATGGACAGCGCCTACCAGAGCTCATTGGAGCTGGCGGCAGCTCACGCCGCCTACAAGCCGGCAGCAGCGTACCCGCAAAGCGGCCTCGCGTCCGGGCTTCAGATGCTTGCCGAGCTGATCGACTCGGGGAAGGACGCCTCGCCGCTGCGGGTCGGCCACGTCACGCTCGGCGGCTTCGACACGCACACGGGCGAGGACACGCGTCTTGGACCGCTGCTCACCCAGACCAGCGAGGCGCTGACCGCCTTCCAGCACGACCTCGAGGCACACGGCCACGGCGACGAGGTTGTCACGCTCGTATGGAGCGAGTTTGGCCGCCGCCCGCAGGAGAACGCCCAGAGCGGCACCGACCACGGCTCTGCCCTGCCAATCTTTGTGATGGGCTCGAACGTGAAAGGAGGCCTTCACGGCGAGCCGCCGAGCCTCACGAACCTCGATAACGGCAATTTGCGCTTTACAACCGATTTTCGCTCGATCTATGCGACCCTGCTCGAGAAGTGGCTGCAGGCGCCGGCGAAGGACATCCTTGGCGAATCCTTCCCGCAGCTCGACCTCCTGAAGGTGTAGATGAAGCTCCACAAGCAGACGAAGCTCAAGGCGGAGATCACGACTCTGATCGCCGCCCTCATGCTGGGCTTCATGGGCCTCGTCAGGGCTGACCCGGCAGTCGATGCCGACGGTCGATGCCGACGCAGAGGCGCCCGTCGCGCCAACGCCGGACTACGGCCGCGTCTTCGTGCCGAGCTCCAACGCAACGCCCCAGGCTCCTGTTTCGAGCCCGCCGGTGCATACCCGCAGCCGGGCGAGCTGAGCATGGAACTCGATCACACCTTCTGGTTTCTCACGCGAGCTTCCGGCTTCGTGGCCTACCTGCTGCTCTTTGCCTCGCTGGTCCTCGGTTTGAGCATGACCGGAAACTTGAGCGGCCGCTCGTACCGTCGCTCCCAGGTCTACGACCTCCACCGCTTCCTCTCGCTGTTCACGCTGGGCTTCACGGTCTTTCACATCCTGATCGTCCTGCCCGACCGCTACATCGGCTTCAGCCTCGTTGAGCTGCTGGTCCCCTTCGCGTCACCGTATCGGCCGGAGTTCATGGCACTGGGGATCCTATCCC
>JBFWZE010000311.1:0-2531 GCA_050185685.1 Dehalococcoidia bacterium | reverse complement strand
TCCTGCTGGACGAGCCCTTCGCGGCGCTCGACGCCCTGACGCGGCGCGAGCTGCAGGCGTGGCTGCGCGACACCTGGCGCCTCGGCTCGGAGGCCGCGGTGCTGGTCACCCACGACGTGCGCGAGGCGGTGCTGCTCTCCGACCGCGTCTACGTCATGAGCCCCCGCCCCGGCTGCATCGTCGCCGAGGTCGAAATCGAACGCGGGCCCGACGGCCTCACCGATCCCGTCCGCGCATCTCGCGCCGAGGAAGCAGTGCTCCAGGCGCTGCAGGTCCAGCACCTCCCCGTATGACGACCGACGCCGCATCTACGTCTGCCGGGACGCGCGCCGGCGCCTGGCTCATCGCAGCCCTCCCGCCGATGCTGCTCCTCCTCGCTCTCTTCGCGGCGTGGGAGCTTTATGTCGAGCTGTCGGGGATCAACGCGGTCACCCTGCCGGCGCCGTCGCGGGTCCTCGAGAGCGGCTGGCGAGCGCGTGAGGTGCTCTGGTCGAACGCCATCGTCACGCTGAAGGAGACCTTTATCGGCCTCACTGTCAGCGTCGTCTTCGCCGTAGCCCTGGCACTGCTGATCGACGCCTTCGCACCGGCGCGGCGGGCGCTGTATCCGCTGCTTATAGGCTCTCAGACGATCCCGATCGTCGTGATCGCGCCGCTGCTGATCATCTGGTTCGGCTTCGGACTGACCCCGAAGATTGTCGTCGTCACGCTGTATACCTTTTTCCCGATTACGGTCGCCCTCGCATCGGGACTCGCAGCGACCGACCGCGACGCACTGGTGCTGATGCGGACGCTGGGCGCGAGCAGGCTGCAGACGCTGCGCATGCTCAAGCTGCCACACGCCCTGCCCTACCTCTTCACCGGCCTGCGCATCGCCGTGACCTATGCGGTGGTCGGCGCCGTCTTCGCCGAGTGGTCAGGCGCGGAGAAGGGCCTCGGCATTTATGTGCAGCTGATGCGCAACTCCTTCCGCACCGACCTCGTCCTTGCCGCGCTCTTCGTGATTGCGGGGCTTTCGCTCGGGCTCTTCCTCCTCGTCGGGTTAATCGAGCGCCTCGTTGTCCGATGGCGAACCTGAATACCCGGAGAACGCTCCCGTCGCCCTCTCTACGCGGCTGAAACGGCTGTCCGCCGACACTGACCATGCGCCAGTGGAGGAGACAGGACATGAACCGACAGGACCACGTGAACAGCGACCAGCACGTCGACAAGCCGTTTCTCCAGAACTTCGCCCCGCACTTGCTCTGGCCGGTGCTCGCCGTCATCGTCATCGCCGCCATCGGCCTCTTCGTGCTGAGCCCATGGACGAGCGACAGCGATTCGACTACCCCCGCACTGCCGACGCCGGTAACCTCAGGCACACCGAACCCGTAGGACGAGCGGGGGGAAGCGCGAGAAGCAGCCGTGAGGACACTCAAAGGCTGCTTCGCCTTTCCCTCCGGGCAATGGCTCGCAGCGAGAAGCAGCAGATTCCCTTGCCTGAGGCGTAAGGGTCGGGACGTGAATCGTCGTAAGATAGCGGCGCTTTATCCGCCCTGCTTACACGACAAGGAGCCTTCGATGCCCAGACTGCCCGAGATCCTGGACCGCAATCAGCTGCCCGAGGACCAGCGAGACCTCTTCGACTACCTCGCCGGGACGCGGGGCAGCGTGCGCATGCCGTTCTCCGTCGTCGCCCACAGCCCGGAGGTGGCGCGGCGGGTCTCGCACCTCGGCACCTACCTGCGCTTTGAGTCGGCCGTGCCTCACGCGCTGAACGAGGTGGCGATCTGCGTCGTCGGCCGCGTCTTCGACAGCCGCCACGAGTACTACGCCCACTCCCGCCTCGCGCGCGAAGCCGGGGTCAGCGAGGCCACGCTCGACGTCATCGCCTACAAGAAGCCGGTCGACGGCCTCGGCGAGGACGAAGCGCTGGTCATCACCTACGCCCGCCAGCTCCTCGAGGAGCACAAGGCGACGGACCAGGTCTTCGACGCGCTCCGGGTGAAGTACGGCGAGCAGGGCGTGGTCGATCTGACCGCAGTGATCGGCTACTACAGCCTCATGTGCATGCTGCTCAACGGCCTCGAGATCTGGACGCCCGAGTCTGAGGGCGTTCTGCCCGTGCTGGGCTAGGCGATGGCCCTCAACGCGCAGCAACAGCAGGCGATCCTCGATGCGTTACCGCCGCTGGCTCCGTGTGCGCTCTGCGAGCAGGAGGACACCTGGACCCTCAACGCATCCGGCGTCATCGTCCTGCGCTTCCAGTCCGAGGGCGGTCCGACCAGCGACGGCCTCGCCTGCGTGGCGATTACCTGCTCGCACTGCGGCAACACCCAGCTCATCGACCTCTCGACCCTCGGTCTCGCAGACTACGCCTGACAGGAGCTCAGCCGTGATCACCGACATCCATGCCCACTACCATCCCGACCGCTTCGTCACAGCCCTCGAAAAGGCGCGCGGACGCGGCCCCGGCGCGATGGCGCCCCATCCCGACACCGACAGCGAGGCGCACATCCAGGAGCGGCTGGCGATGATGGAACATGCGGGCG
>JBFWZE010000310.1:0-2536 GCA_050185685.1 Dehalococcoidia bacterium | reverse complement strand
TGAGGGCGACCAGCTTCGTTTTCGGCGTGATCGCCTCCTGGTAGAGGTCGAGCATCTCCTGGGTCGTTGCAGCCGGCGGTACCTTGACGCGCTTCACGACGACACCGAAGCGCTCCTCGAGCACGTAGGTCGGGTTCATGATCGCGCCATGCTCGAGGTCGCAGGTCACCAGCTCGTCGCCGCGCTGCCAGTTGATGCCGAAGAGCACCAGGTTCACGCCTTCGGTGGTGCCGTGGGTGACCGCAACCTCGTCCGAGTCGCCGCCGATCAGGTCGGCAATGACCGGCAGCGCGAGGGTCGTCTTCTCACGCGCGAGGCGTACGCCCTCGACGCTGGCGGGCCCGACCGAGGCCTCGGTCTCCAGCACGTCTTGCATCGCCTCGAGGACGGCACGGGAAGACGGGCCCGACCAGCCGCTGTTGAGGTAGATGGTGTCCGCCATCGCCGGGATAGAAGCACGCAGGTCAGCGAAGCTGGTCATGGGGGTTCCGTTCTCTCGATTCGAGGTTCTTAGACAGGCTTGTAGGCCATGCGCGGCCCGACTTTGTCCATGTTCTGACCCTCGATGCGGATCAGGCGGGTGGAGTCCTCGCGGCGCGGCGAGTGGAGCTGGCCTTCCTGGTAGACCTTGGCCATGCCCGGCTTCAGCTCGTAGACCTTGTTCACCTTGACGAGGCCGGCCTTGTCCTTCGAAGCAGGCTCAACGATGTCCCACTCCGTCATCTCGGTGACGCCCATCGCCTGGCCGTAGATCGCCCAGGTCGGGCCGTGGTCGTGGGGGGACGAGGCGCGGGCGCCCTCATAGCCATGCGCGAGAATCGTGAAGCCGAGCTCGGGGTCTTCGAAGAGGACCTTGCGCTCGGGAGTGCCTTCGCCAACGTAGGTGTCGACGAACTCCTGGTCCGAGAGGACTTCCTGGAGGAGCTGGCCGACTTTTTCGCGGCCGGCCGGGCCGGGCTCGGCAACCAGGGCGTCCTTGCACTCGTTCGCAAACTGCTCGAGCGTACGCTTCATCGCGGAAACCTCCTGGGTCTCTGATAGCGGGGCATGTATGGGTTCTAACCGGAGTCTAGCTTGCGCCAAAGTGAAGTCAAGCAAAAGGCGGCATCTGTAGACGCCGGACCCGGGGGACGAACATTCTGTAGACGATTCGCAGTCAGCCGGCCGCGCCGGCGCCCCAAGGACGGTCCTGTGCTCAAACCCCTCGCCCTTCTGTCTCTTGCTGTCATCGCGCTCTCCGCGGCCTGCTCCTCCGGTGGTGACGACGAGTCCGCCACCCCCACGCCGCAGGTGCTCAACCTCAAGGTGGGCATCGTGCAGTCATCGACCGGCGCCGCCTCGATCTACGGCAAGACGGCCAGCAACGGCATTGAGCTCGCGATCAAGCAGCTCGAAAGCTCGGGCCTCCAGATCGACGCGATCGTCGTCGACGATCAGAGCACCGTCGATGGCGGGACGGCCGCGTTCAACCGGCTGGCGGGCGAGAAGGTCAACGCGATCATCGGACCCACTCTGAGTAACGTCGCGCTGGCGGCCTTCAAGGTGAGTCAGGAGAAGGGCATCCCGGCGATCGGCGCCACGACGACGGCGGACGGCGTAACGACGGCAGGCGACCAGATCTTCCGCACCGCCCTTGGCGAGAACACGGTAGTGCCGCCGGTGCTTGCCTATGTGAACGGCAAAACGCCGATCAAGAACGCGGTGCTGATCTTCGACAGCACCGATGCCTTCTCTGCAGGCTCGGCTGCGGCGATGCGGAAGGGCATGCAGGCGATCAACGGCAAGATCGGCGTCGAAGTCGACATCTCGAAGACCAGCGACGTCATGGGCTCGATCGTTCGAGGCACCGGCGACCCGATCGACGCCTTCCTCGTGACGCCGCTGATCAACCAGTCCGGCCCGATCGTGAAGTCGATCCGCGATGCCGGCTTCAAGCAGGCGATCGTCGGCGGCAATAGCTTCAACACGCTCGACCTCATCGCAGCTTCCGGTGGGGCCGTCAACGGCGCCTACGTCGGTGCTGCCTGGAACCCGGCAGTGGACAGGCCGGCGAGCAAGAAGTTCGTTGCCGACTACACCGCCGCCTACGGGACGCCGCCCGACCTCTTCGCCGCGCAGGGATATGCTGCGGTCGAGGTCCTCGTCGCGGCGGCGAAGAAGGCAGGCAGTGCCGATAACGCCGCGATCCGCACGGCGCTCACCTCGACAAAGGACGTGGAGACGATCTTTGGCAAGATCTCGATGAATTCAACCCGCGAAGCGGAGTATGCGCCGGTTGTGCAGCAGTTCCAGGACGGTAAACTCAGCGTCGTAAAATGACAGATAATCTCACTATCCGCACAATGACCCCGAACGAAGTGAAGCAGCTCGCAATCGAGTGGGCTGCCGGCGAAGGCTGGAACCCCGGCTATAGCGACGCTTCATCCTTCTACGCCGCTGACCCCGAGGGCTTCCTCGTCGGCTACCTCGGCGACGAGCCCGTCGCATGCATTTCTGCCGTCCGCTACGGCGACGACTACGGTTTTCTCGGCTTCTA
>JBFWZE010000309.1:0-2548 GCA_050185685.1 Dehalococcoidia bacterium | reverse complement strand
GATGCCAGCTACATCGACCTCGACTCGACGATCGCCTGCGTCGAAGGCCATCGCGACCTGATCAAGGGCATCAAGCTGCGCCTGGTTGGCGACGCGGTCGAGACGATGGGCACCCAGATGGTCGACCTCGCTCTCGAAGCGGCGCGGGCGCTGAACCTGCCGCTCATGACTCACATCGGCGAGCTGATGGGCCAGAACCCGAAGGCACCGGCGCTGACGAAATACCTGATCTCAAAGCTCCAGCCCTACGACATCATCACCCACGTCTGCACGGTCCACAGCGGCGGTCTCCTCGACGAGAACAAGAAGGTCATCGACGCGGCGCGCGAGGCGAAGGCGGCCGGCATCGTCATGGACCCGGCGGCGGGACGCGGCAACTGGAACTACGACGTCTGCCGCATCGAGGCGGAGCAGGGCTTCACGCCGGACACGATCAGCACCGACCTCACGCTCCTCGGCCGCAGCGGCAGCGTCTACAGCCTGACGGAGGCGATGGGGCGCTTCATGGCCTGCGGCTACACGCTGGAGGACGTCGTGCGCATGACGACCGCCGCGCCGGCGAAGGCGCTGAAGCTCGAGAACGAGATCGGGGCGATCAAGGTCGGCCACGAAGCCGACCTGACCATTCTCGACGTCGTCACCGGCAAGTGGCGCTTCGTCGACACCCAGGGCACCGCCTTCACGGGTGAGACGGCGATTGTGCCGGTGCAGACGGTCAAAGCCGGCGAGCTGATCTCGCTCGACTGGGGCCCGCACCAGTGGGGCTGGCTGCCGGAAGAGGCGTAGTCGCGCCGGGGGCCTGAGTCAGCTACGGCCGCGCGATCGGCAGGTCGGCGGGCATCTGGTCCAGGTCTCCCGGGCTGAGGATCCCGTCATACATCGCGCTATGCGGGTCAGGAGAGCGCTGCAGCCCGAAGTAGAGGGCGCCAACCAGGATGTTCATCTGCTTGCGTAGCCGCAGTTCCGACTCCGGCGTCTTCTCCTCTGAGCCGAAGAGGACATAATGCATCCTCGCGTCTGAGACGACGCCGACCCTGGTGTTCGAGTTAAACAGGGAGAAGACGTAACGCCAACGCTCGATTGCGGGAGAGTACATGTCGACCGTGGTCACACCGATCAGCGTGACTCCCGGATCTCTGTCGAGCGCAGCGTAGCGAGTCCGCACCATGAAGATCAGCTGATCAGCCGCGACCTGGTTGCGTTCGTTCTCGAGTTGGTCCGGCGGCACGTCGATTCCCGGTAGCACTGCCACCTGGAGGCCGTATCGCACCCGGTAGTAGCTCGAAAGGATCTCGAGTTCGGCGCGGGGAATGGAGCCGATCGGGACGATGCACAGGCGCGGGCCGGATCCATCGCAGGCGTTATCGTCTACGAAGGTGGTCCGCACGTCATCCTCCAGGTTGAGGCAGGCGACCGTGCAGGGCTCATTCATCGGGATATCGATGTCGACGAACCCGAATACCACGGCGCCGATGAAGCCGTAGAACGCGACGGGGATCGGGAAGAGGATGAGCGCTGCAATCGTTTGCCAGTCCCAGCGCTTCTTGCGAGCAGGAGGGACGGGTGCAACCGCAGGCGCAGGGGTTGCTGTGAAGGGCGCTGGCGCGGCTGGAGCCCGGTCGGCGAGCGGTCGCGACCCTGGCCTCGCCCAGGCACTGTCGTCGTCTCGTTCTTCTGGCATTTCGTCTCCGAATAGGTAATCGGCTATTCGCTACGAAGACTTCAGGCTCTACCTTTGTCTCACTTCCCCGTCCTGCTATTCTTGCTTCGATATGCGACCGCATCCTCCGGAGATCAGGATTAGCCCCGGCTCATCACCGGGGCGACAGATTAGCCGCTAACCGCGCTTCTCAATCTCGAAGCCGGGCGCTCCTCTATGCCCGCGAACCCTGAACTTCCGGAGGCTCCCTTGAACCCCTGTTTCGACCCCTCTGTATCCAGCGCATCAGCCGGAGGCTGTCATGTTTAAGCCCGTACCTACCCGCGTCGACTACGTCCAGCTCGAGCACGAGGTGCAGCAGTGGTGGGACGAGAACGACTCGATGCAGAAGTACCTCGACCGTGGCCGCAACGGCGGTGAGCCCTGGTCGTTCATCGACGGCCCGATCACGGCGAACAACCCGATGGGCGTGCACCACGCCTGGGGCCGCTCCTACAAAGACCTCTACAACCGCTACCGGACGATGCGCGGTCACAAGCTGCGCTACCAGAACGGCTTCGACTGCCAGGGCCTCTGGATCGAAGTAGAGGTCGAGAAGGAGCTGGGATTTACCTCGAAGCGTGACATCGAGACCTACGGCATCGACAAGTTCGTCGAGGCGTGCAAGGAGCGCGTGCGGCGCTTCTCCGGCGTCCAGACCGAGCAGTCGAAGCGCCTCGGCTACTGGATGGACTGGGACAACAGCTACTACACGAACTCAGACGAGAACAATTACACGATCTGGTCCTTCCTCAAGAAGTGCGCCGACCGCGGCTGGATCTACAAAGGCCACGACACGATGCCGTGGTGCCCTCGCTGTGGCACCGGCATCTCGCAGCACGAGATCGT
>JBFWZE010000308.1:0-2574 GCA_050185685.1 Dehalococcoidia bacterium | reverse complement strand
ACCCCAGCAAGCAGGTCCCCGGCCCGCAGTCGAAGTTCAGCGCCAACCCCAACTACCAGCGCCCGCCCTTCGACTACAACAAGGCGGAAGAGAGCCAGCGCGTCCTCATGGAAGGCATCATCTACGAGGCAAAGGCGATCTGGCCTGAGCTGATCACGATGCGCGCCAAGGCCGCCATCCGCCAGCGTGAGTCCTTCGAGTCCCGCGTTGCCTCGATGGCCGAGCTCGCCAAGGACCCGAACTATCAGCAGTGGGCCAGCACCAAGAACCGGCTCGACAAGCTGACGATCCCGGCGATCTACATGTACGGCATGCGCGACGTCCTCATCCCGGTTGAGAACGGCTTCAACCAGGAAGACGCAACGCCGAACATCCAGTACTTCTACCCCGTCGAGTGCGGCCACCAGGGCCAGACCGACCAGCCGGACATGTTCAACCAGGCCTTCCTGGAGTTCTTCCGCGACGGCAAGGTGAGCTGGAAGACCGCCGAGTGGGCGAACGTCTCCCGCCGCCGCCCGATCAACGGCGCCTTCGTCGAGGAGCCGGCCGGTGGCTTCCCGCAGCCCGACCCGAACTGGGCAAAGCAGTTCGAGACGAGCGGCGCCACCGCCTAGTCACCCTCGTTCGTAAGAACACAGAGGCGTCCTTCTTCGGAGGGACGCCTCTTCTTTTGAGAACGGTCGTTGCCGGCCGTTACGTCGCGACCAGCTCTTCTCGAGGCGCTTCGACTGACGCGATCGCCAGCCGCGATTCCGGAAAGACATTCTCCCGCCCGATGAGCTCGATGATCCCGAACCGCTCGAGGACCGGCAGCAGCTCCGGCTGAATCGCCGACAGCATGATCCGGCTGCCGTGGCGCTGGCGGTGCTCGATCACGCCCTTCAGCGTCATCAGCCCGGATGTGTCGATGTGATGCACGTCCTTCATGCGCAGGATCAACGGCTTCGAAAGGTCGACGTTCAGCTCGTACTCGAAAGTCGCGACGCTGTGGAACGACAGCATGCCCTGTGCGGTGAAGAACGAGATGTCGGGCCGGGCCTGCATCAGCGCGCTCAGCTCGGCCGAGACCTCGGTCACCCGGCCGTTTTCGTCCGCCACCAGCTCTTTTGCCGCGGGCAGTTTCATCAGCTGGTGAATCAGCAGGAAGGCAGAGGCAATGATACCGAAGCCGATTGCGTAGGTCAGGTCGAGGACGACGGTGATCACCACCGTCATCAGCAGGACAACCACGTCCATGCGCGGCGCCTTCGTAATCAGCGCCTTCAGCTCCGGTACGTCGGCGATGTTCCACGCGGTGAAGATCAGGATCGCCGCCAGCACCGAGATCGGCACGTTGCCCGCCAGCGAGCCCAGCAAAAGGGTTGCGCTCAGCACCGTGATGCTGTGCACGACGCCGACCAGGCGCGAGTTGCCGCCGCTGCGGACGCCTGCGGCGGTTCTCGCAATCGCTGCCGTCGCCGGGATACCGCCCATGATCGGCGAGACGAGGTTCGCGAGCCCCTGGCCCAGGATCTCGCGGTCGGGGTCATGCTTCTGCGTCGTCCGCGCCATCCCATCTGCGACCACAGCCGACAGCAGCGACTCCACGCTCGAGAGCACCGCGATCGCGAAGGCCGAGGGTAGGAGGTCGACGATCAGACCGGCGTCGAAGAAGCTTAGCGAAGGAGTCGGGATGTCGGTGGGCAGATCACCGTATCGGCTGCCCAGCGTTGTCGTCTCAATGTCGAGGCCCCAGGTGATCGCCGTCAGCGCGACCACCACCAGCAGCGGTCCGGGGAGGATTCGCGCGAACGGGGTCCGGACCCAGGCGAACAGAGTGAACAGCGCGATGAGCCCCACGGCCAGCGTCGTCGCGTCCAGCGTGCCGATCTGGCCGATCGTGTCGATGAGCTTCTCGTGGAAGTGCTCGAGCTTCGGGTCGGTGCCGGTGAGACCAAGGATGTTGTTCAGCTGGCCGAAGGCAATCGAGATCGCGATGCCGGCCGTGAAGCCGACGATCACGGTTCCGGGCATGAACCGGATCAGACGCCCGACCTTGAAGTAGTACATCACCAGCAGCAGCACGCCCGCCATCACGCCGACCATCGGCAGCGCATCGAAGCCGTGCTGCAGCACGACGTGGCTCAGCAGCGGGACGAGCGCCGCCGTCGGGCCGGTGATGTTGAATCGCGAACCGCCGAAGATCGAAGCTGTCGCCCCGGCAAACGCCGCCGTGTAGAGACCCGCAATCGGCGGCGCGCCGACTGCCACCGCCAGCGCCATAGAAAGCGGCAGGGCGATGACACCCACGACGATACCGGCGATGACGTCACGCCGGATCGAGGGCCAGGACAGCGTGGGGAATGCGAGCGCTCTTACGTCGGATGACCTTCGCTAGATCGTAATATTCGAATATTCGAATATTACCTCCGCTGAGCGACGCGCGGCAAGTATGATGGAGGCAATGAATCCACCGACCCTTCAGCAATTCAAGGCCGACCTCTTCAAAGCGATGGCCAACCCGATACGTATCCGCATCCTCGAAGAGCTGCGCCTCGGCGGCGGTCTCACGGTCGGTGAGCTGCAGCAGCGCCT
>JBFWZE010000307.1:0-2581 GCA_050185685.1 Dehalococcoidia bacterium | reverse complement strand
TATGAAGCGGTAGCCGAGCCGCGACTCTGTGCGAATGAAGCGTGGCGCGCTGGGCTGATCGCCGAGCTTCGCCCGTAGCTGCTTCACGTAGGTGCGCAGGATCTGGGTGTCGTCCACGTACTCCTCGCCCCAGACGCTCGTCAGGATGGCTTGATGGCTCAGGACGCGTCCGGCGTTCGTTGACAGGTACTCGAGGAGGGTGAACTCGGTCGGCGTCAGGGAGATCTCGCGGCCGTTGAGCCGGACGATGTGCCGGTCCGTATCGATCAGCAGTTCTGTGCCGGTTTCAAGCTGCGGGTATGCGGCGGCACTGACGGCCCGTTCGGGAACTATTGCGGCCGGCTGCGGCCGCGTTGCTGCCCGCGGACGGGAAGCCGGCGCCCTCCTCTCCTGTAGCACGCCGCCGGCGACGGCCGATACCAGCAGGAAGACACCAAGGGTGATCCGAAGCTGGGTGTCGTAGGCCCAGAACTTGAAGACGGGCTCGAAGAAGAAGTAGACGAGGACCAGGTCGGAGACGAATGCCCAGGCGAGCCCGGCCCAGAAGCCGAACGTCTCCGACATCAGCAGTGTCAGAAGCAGCAGCAGGAGGATCGCGTTGGTTGGCCGGACGCTAAGGCTGACTGCCT
The DNA here is from genome assembly GCA_050185685.1 of Dehalococcoidia bacterium. Taxonomy (GTDB): domain Bacteria; phylum Chloroflexota; class Dehalococcoidia; order DSTF01; family WHTK01; genus WHTK01. Next base: position 1,952 of record JBFWZE010000307.1, on the reverse strand, counting down.
GGATGGAGACCAGCGTCAGACTGGCGACCAGCGTGCTTGCCAGCGCGATCTGACGCCTGCCGCTGAGCATTGTCCACATCGAAATGATGTCTTCCACGTCCGCCTTCCTGCTTCACTTATAACTCCCTCACATCGCGCTCACAACGATCTCTCACGGTTTACTCACGAGTGCGTAAGCACCTTGCAAAGAACCCGTAATAAAGCGGGCCTAACGTCACCGGCATCTTACGGAGGCTCACCGTTGTTCTTCGCCGAGCTTCCGAAGCGCGAGAGGGTCGTCGATGACATCGCCGCTGCAGACGCAACCGCTTACCGAAGCTCAGGGCCCCGTGCTCGTGCTCGGAAACCTCGTCCTCAACCTCGACACCTACGAGGCGACGATCGACGGCTGGCCGGTCGAGCTCAGCTACAACGAGTTCGAGTTGGTTGGCGTCCTCGCCACTGAGCGAAACCGCGTGCTGCCGTACGAGCTCATCGTGCAGCGCCTCTGGAAGGACTCTGACCACGGCAGCGTCCGCCACTTGCATGTGGTCGTCCACCGGTTGCGCAGCAAGCTCGCCAACCTGCGCCCCTACGAGATCCGCACCGTGCGCGGTCGAGGCTACGGCCTGGTTCAGCCCCTCGGAAGAGGACTGGAGGGACGGCCGGAGTAGCCCGAAGCAGTTTCGCTCTCGATTTCAGGCAGGCCGGACCGCTGGGTCCGCGAAAGGGAGGTGCCATGGCCGTAATCGTCTTGTTCACGCTCATGCTCATCGTGACGCTCATGCGGGTCTATCTGCCGCGCGGCATCGAAGTGCCTGGCAAGACGCTGGTGAGCTACAAGCTGAGCTTCGTTGAGAAGATGGTCCTTCACCGGGTCAATCTCTACGCAATCGGTGCCTTTTTGGCTCTGCTCACCCTGACGGGCAACATCGGCAACGGACTGCAGTTGCTCATCGTGCTTGCCACTCAGGCGATTCTTCTTGTCCCCGTGCGCGTCTCCGTGACGACAGACGGAGTGGCCATCAATCGCGCGCTGTTCCGGCCCTGGTCGGACTTCGCCGGCTTCAACAGTAAGCCCCGCTATATCAAATTCGCCGGCCGGGAGGGCATGCGGGGATTCAGCCTTCCCGTCCTGAACGAGCACCAGAGAGACCTCCTCACTGCCGTGGGACGCCACCTGCCTCGGATACAGGCAAGAAGGGAGGCCCGGTCCGAACACCAGGTGACCGCCGGCTAAATGCCTTTCAAGGAGAGTAAATCGAAGGAGAAGCCAGCTTGATGGCACTACATCACACCAGCCTCGGAGGCAGGGTCCTCCTCCTCCTGGCCACGCTGCTTATCGCATTCTCTGCGCTGTTCATTCTGCAGACCGGGTCGGCGCACGCGCAGGAACCTCCGCCGCCCTGCGGGGGTAAAGCCGAGGGCGTCTCAGACCCCTGCGGCGACAAGACTGGAACCGCGGCAGACGTTACCGAGGACGGGAGCTTCGACGAAGACACCGTCACGAACCTGCTCGGCCACACGAAGATTGCCGGCAACTTTGCCTGGATCATCCTCTGCGGCGCTCTTGTCCTCTTCTTCCAGAGCGGCTTCGCACTGGTCGAGAGTGGGTTCACCCGCCACAAGAACGCCTGCCACACGATGATGATGAACTTCGTCATCTTCGCGATCGGCGGCATCGCCTGGTACCTCTTCGGCTTCGCCTTGATGTTCGGCGGCCTCGGTGCGCTGGCATCAGTCGGCGGCGGCACCGTTGTCCTCGACAAGATGGCGCACATCGGCGGCGACAACTGGGGGCTGTTCGGCTACAAGGGTTGGGCTCTCACCGGCGGCACTTATGACGTCGGCGTCCTCACCTTCTGGTTCTTCCAGGTCGTCTTCATGGACACCGCCGGCACAATCGTCACCGGCGGCATGGCCGAACGTTGGAAGTGGTCAGCCTTCTGCGTCTACTCGTTCTTCATGGGCGC
>JBFWZE010000306.1:1482-2635 GCA_050185685.1 Dehalococcoidia bacterium | reverse complement strand
TTCGAGGCGATGTGCGGCAACGTCGACACGCGGATCATCCCGGCGTCGATGATGAACGACTACAACCGCCGTCTTGCCCATCCCGTCAGCTTTGCGTCGGGCGTCATGCCCTGCGCCGACGGGTTCATTTACATGGTGATCACGACGGAACGCTTCTTCCGCCGCATGCTGATGGCGATCGGCCGCGACGACCTCCTCGACGACCAGCGTTTCGCCACCGCGCGCGGACGGGCCGAGAACCGCGACTACCTCGACGCGATCCTGATGCCCTGGCTCCTCGACCGCACCCGCGCCGAGGCGTTCAAGCAGCTGCAGAAGTACCGCGTCATGTGCGCGCCGATTCAGACCGCGGCCGAGATCCTGGCGGACGAGCAGCTCCAGGAGCGGGCGTACTTCGTCGACGTCGAGCACCCTGAGGCGGGCACGCTGCCGCACCCGGGTGCGCCGTTCATCATGAGCGAGACGCCCGTCTCGATCCGTTGCCCGGCACCGCTGCTGGGTGAGCACAACGAGGAGGTCTACTGCGAAGAGCTCGGTCTCTCGCAGGACGAGCTGCTCAGCCTCCACGCGCAGGGCATCGTATGAGCGACGAGAAGCGCCTGCCCCTCAGCGGTTATCGGATCATCGACATGACCGAAGTATGGGCCGGCCCCGAAGCCGCGACCTACATGGCGGAGCTCGGCGCCGAGGTGATCCGCGTCGAGTCCTACCCGCGCGCTGCCCAGAACCGGCCTCTGATCATGCCGCTGCCGGGTGCACCCCAGGCCGTCACCGGCACCGCCGACCAGCCCGGCATCTGGGAGCGGGCGACGTCGTACCACATGGCGAACCACAGCAAGCTGGCCGTCGCGATCGACGTCGCGAAGCCGGAGGGGCACGAGCTGCTGATGAAGCTGGTCGCGAAGGCAGACGCCTACATGATTGGCTTTTCCGCCGGCACCGCCGCCCGCCTGCGCATCGACTACGAGACGATCAGCGCGGTCAACCCGAGCATCGTTATGGTCTCGATGCCTGGCTGGGGCGAGAGCGGCCTCTACCAGGGCTTCTCGACGATCGGCAGCGGCCTCGACGCTTTCGCCGGGCACCACTATCTGCGCGCCTACCCCGGCGGCGGTGAGACGTCGAACACCGCCAGCGTCACGCACTCCGACGC
>JBFWZE010000306.1:0-1382 GCA_050185685.1 Dehalococcoidia bacterium | reverse complement strand
CGCCGCATGACGCGCCGGGCGATCCTGGGCGATGAGGGTTCAGAGTTGGGCGCTGCCGGGATCCCCTCCTTCCATCGAGGCACATGCATCTCTCGGGCGAAAACGCCTCGACTGGGCGGTAGCAGGATCCCCTCGCCCCGCTGGGAGAGGGTTAGGGTGAGGGCGGGCGCCCGGACGCCCCTTCGTTCCTGCCGATCAGCGCTGCCCAGATCACGTCGAAGACGCCGGCAGTGTTCGTCAGTACTTCGACGTTCGTAAATCTCAGCACCTGCAGGCCTTGAGCTTCTAAATAGCGCGTCCGCTCCCTGTCCCTCGCTAATCCCTCGTCGTTGTAGTGCTGGCTGCCATCAACTTCAATGACAAGCCCTCGTCGGACGCAAATGAAGTCAACAATGTACGGGCCTATCTGATGCTCGCGCCGGAACTTGAACTTCTCGAAGCGGCGGTCGCGCAGGTGTCTCCAGAGGCGGCGTTCCGCGTCGGTTGAAGTGCTGCGAAGCTCTCGCCTGCGTTCGAGGTTGTCAGGCATGGCGAGAGGATAGTGCTGGTGAAGCCTCTTGGGAGCATTCCCTCACCCTAACCCTCTCCCAGCGGGGAGAGGGGATCCCGTTGGCGCCCGAGTTGTGGCGGCATTGCCCCGGGATCCCGCGTCTCCGCCGTTAGGGCTACTTCAGCACGCGGTACTTCAGGTGGGTGACGCCGTCGCCTTCGACCGCGCGCAGCTGCTCGAGGCGGACCTGGACGCCTGCCAGCGGGTTTTCGCCCTCGCCGCGCGTGAACGGGACGATGTGGAGCCAGAACTCGTCGACGAGGCCGGCTTTGAGGTACTGGTTGATCGCGCTGGCGCCGCCGCTGATCAGGATGTCCTGGTCGGGCGGGCAGACTGCGCGGGCCTGCTCGAGCGCGGACTCGATGCCGTCGGTGACGAAGATGAAGCTGTTGTTGCCTTTGAGCGTCACGGTCTCGCGTTCGTAGTGGGTGAGGACGAAGACGGGGGTGTGGAAGGGCGGGTTGTCGCCCCACCAGCCGGTCCAGTCCGGCTCGGTCTCCCAGCCGCCGCGGACCGGACCGAACATCTTGCGGCCCATGATCACGGCGCCGATGTTCGACTGGGCGTCACGCATGACGTCGTTGCTGGGTCCCTCCTCGCCGCCTTCGCCCCAGCCGTGCGTCTCGCGGATGAAGCGCTGCTTGAACATCCAGTCGTGCAGGCCATCCATGCCCTCGCCGAAGGGCTTCTCTCGAGTCTGGTCCGGGGCAGCCATATAGCCGTCGAGGGTGGTCGCAACCTGGAAGCGTACCTTTGTCATCGTGTCTCTCCTTGTAGCGCGTGTGCCGCGCGATGTAGTTCACGTACTTAGACGACGGCTCATCGCGAAACT
>JBFWZE010000305.1:0-2656 GCA_050185685.1 Dehalococcoidia bacterium | reverse complement strand
AGCTCGGCGTCGGCGAGGTGGTGGACTACCTGCCTTGCAGTCCACTGAGCGGATGGCGGGCGTACCAGCTCGACGAGGTGGTGGAGCAGCTCGCGCGCCGACCAGCCTGCGTTGGCGGGCTTGTAGTCCAGCTCGACGGCGGAGAGGTCGTCGATTGCGATGAGAATCGCTTCGACGGCTTCGCGATAGCGCTCGATGAGACGGAGACGGCGGTCCTGGTCCATTAGATGCTCCTCGGCTTCATCGTATCAGGGCTCAGGTACTGCAGGTTCGAGCGCTGGTGGCGAGGACGGCAGGGAGACGTGGCTCACAGAGTGGCGCCCGTCACCGCCGCCACCCTGGCTATGAATCAGCTTGAAGGCCAGGGGTGTCGCAATCGTGGTGACAAGGGTCATGAGGATTGCAGCGGAGAAGATGCTCGCACCGACGGCGCCTGCAGCAAGCCCGGCAGCAGCAATAACGAGGGCGACTTCGCCTCTCGACATCATGCCGACGCCGATGATCAGCGACTGATGGTGATCGAATCCAGTCAGCCGCGCGGGGACGTAGCAGCCGACGATCTTGCCGAGGATCGACACCACGATCAGAGCGGCAACGAGGTCCGGAGCATCGGCGATGCTGTTGAAGTCGGCCTTGAAGCCGATGCCGACAAAGAACAGCGGTACGAAGAAGCCATAGGCGATCCAGCTCAGGCCATCGCTCACGCTGTGCGCGAGGCCGGTACGCGTGATGAGGATACCGGCCATATAGGCGCCAGTTACGGCTGCGACGCCGCCCAGCTCCTCGGCGGCCCAACCGTAGGCCAGGGCAGCGGCGATGACGATGGAGAGCTGCGCCTCGGTGGGCAGCCGCTCCTCGATCTGACGCGCAATTGGCGGCGTCAGCAGGAACCCGAGGATGAAGGAGACCGGCAGGAAGGCCGCCATCTTGCCGATGGACACGACGGCGTTGCCATCTCCCGTGGATGCGAAGACGAAGGCGAGGACGACGACGCCCATGATGTCGTCGATGACCGCGGCGGCGAGGATCGTGGTGCCTTCGCGGCTGCGCAGGAGGTTGAGCTCTCGCAGGGTCTGGGCCGAAATGCTGACGCTCGTCGCCGTGAGGATCGCGGCGAGGAACAGCGCTTCTTTGAACTCGAGCCCGAAGACTTCGCCGATGCCAAGGCCGCCAAGGAAGGGCAGGAGCACGCCGCCGGTGGCGACAAGAAAGGCGGGCATCGATACCTTCCGCATCATCTCCATGTCGGTCTCGAGGCCGGCGACGAACATGAGGAGGATGACGCCCATCTGAGCAAGCAGCTCCAGGGTTTCGCTGTCGTGAACGACGCCGAGCATCGCCGGCCCGATCAGCAGGCCAAGCGCGATCATGGCGACCGCCGTCGGCAGTCCCAGCGACGCGCCCAGGTAGCTCGCGAGCTTGCTGCAAACCAGGATGAACGCGACCACGAGCAGGATGTCTGTCTGTTCCATACAGCCTCGATCAGGGAGCGATATCGGAGGAGACGCCGGAGAGGCGGCCCCGTGGGGCCGCCCCTCGGCGAATCGGATTAGCTAGTCCGCACCAACGGGAACCGGCACCGGCGCACCGGACTTCTCCGCCCAGGTACCGGTCATCGGGTCGGCGCCGGCCGGAGTCGGGTAGTCGCCGTACTCGTAGCCGCGCGAGCCCATTTCGTGCACGTCGAGGCCTTCGATCTCGACCTGCGGGTCTACGCGGATGCCGAACATCGCGTGCTGGACCTTCATGAAGACGTACGTCGCCCCGAACGCCCAGGCTGCGACGACTACCGCGCCGAGGACCTGAGCGCCGAGCTGACTGGCGTCGCCGTAGAGAAGGCCCTTCACGGTGCCTTCAACGCCGTTCCAGCCCGCGCCGTAGGTGCCGTCAGCGAAGATGCCGACCGAGATCAGGCCCCAGATGCCGTTCACACCGTGGACGGAGAACGCGCCGACCGGGTCGTCGATCTTCAGCTTCGTGTCAACGAACTTGTAGACAACGACGGTAAAGAGGCCGCCAATCGCGCCGATCAGGAAGGCAGCCCAGGGAGCAACGAAAGCGCAGGGCGCGGTCACCGCGACGAGGCCCGCGAGCATGCCGTTACAGCAGGCGCCGGCGTCGGGCTTTTTGCCGTAGTCCTCCGACATCATCGCGTAGAACATCGCCGCCAGAAGGCCGGTGCAGGAGGCGATGATCGTGTTCACGGTCACCACCGAGATGCGAAGGTCCTGCCCGTTCAGCGAGCTGCCGGCGTTGAAGCCCACCCAGCCGAAGACGAGGATGAAGACGCCGAGGATCGCCAGCGGGATGCTGTGGCCGACGATCGTGTTTGTCGTGCCGTCTTTGTTGTACTTGCCGATACGAGGACCGATAACCATTGCGCCGGCCAGCGCCGCCCAGCCGCCGACGGCATGGACGACGCCGGAGCCGGCGAAGTCGACGTAGCCGTGGCCGAGGTCCATCGACAGGCCCGACTTCGCGAGGAAGCCACCGCCCCAGGTCCAGGCGCCGAAGAGCGGGTAGATGAACGCGCCCATGAAGAACGAGTAGACGCAGAAGGCTGACCACTTCCAACGTTCGGCCATGCCGCCGGTGACGATTGTGCCGGCGGTGTCCATGAAGACGACCTGGAAGAACCAGAAGGTGAGGACGCCGA
>JBFWZE010000304.1:0-2670 GCA_050185685.1 Dehalococcoidia bacterium | reverse complement strand
CGCTTCCGGCTCAAGAGTCGGGAAAACCCTGATATTCGCACGCTGAACGCCCGCGCATGCTGGTGGCAATGCTCGGAGTGACGTTTGTTTCTGCCCTGCCGGTGCTTGCCGATGCCGTGACAACGCTTGCCGCTGCCGTCTTCTTTGCGATCGCACTGCACCTCAGGCGTCTGCGCCGGCGAGTGCTCGAAGGACCGCTGCCCTCTTTTCTCGCCGTTGCGCCGCAAACGCCACTGTCGATCGTCACCGACGTGCTCGCCACCGGCTTTGTCGCCGGAGCCGTCCTGATTGCGCGGGAGTCGTTGGTTGCGGGCGTGGCGATGCTCTTGTGGACCACAGCGCTGTTCCTGGTCCTTGGCGGCCTGCGCGGTCAGCTCCTTCTCGCCGGCCTGGCGGGACTCACCGGTGGCCACGAACGAGCGCGCAACGCTCTGGCGTTCTTCGATGCGCTGCGACACACCTGGCGCGTCCGGCGGCTGGCGCCGGCAATCCTGACGGGCATGGTTGTCTGCGGCGCCGACCTCGCCGCCGTCTACCTGATCTTCGGCGTCGTCCTGCCCGCGGGTGTGAACGCGGCGCTGGCGGTGACGTGTGCAATTCGTATTGGCACCGCACTTCTCATGCTTCCGCACGCGACCCTGACAAGCGAGGACGCGTCCGTGATGGGCGAGGAGCAGCCCGTCGCCTGGCACGAGGACCTCGCGGCCTAGTCTTCCCTTACGAAGCGGCGGCGCTGCATCTTGTGCCCTGCCCGCTAGATAACGGCGTTCGATTCCCTGAGAATGCCTCGTGTCTTCGAGGCGCCCGGTACCGGGTCGTCGATACCGCTGAAGAACGAGGGGAACATGAAGCACAGCGATAACGGAATCCTCACCAGTCAGGCCGGCAGCCTGCCGCGCCCGGCCGACCTCATCGAGATGAACGCCGCCCGACTCAACGGCGAGCCCGTCGATGAGGCGAAGCTGGCAGCCCGCCTCAAAGACGCCGTGGCGGAGGTCGTTCGCCGCCAGGTCGAGCTCGGCATCACGGTCCCGGGCGACGGTGAGCTCGGAAAAGCAACGCGACGCTCCGTCGACTACGGTGCCTGGTGGAGCTACAGCTACGAGCGCCTCGGCGGCCTGCGACCCGGCGTCGAGACGGAGCTTCGCCCGAAGGCGTCCGACCGGGCCGGCCTCCAGCTCGAGACGTTCTACAACCGCCGCGACCGCAGCGCCTTCCGTGAGGCGTACAACGACCCGGCATCCGGCATCTCGACCGCTCCGCCGAACGCACAGCCGGGCCAGGCAGTGTCGGCGCCGCGTCCGGTATGCGTGGAGCCGGTGACCTATACGGGGCAGGAGCTGATCAAGCAGGACATCGCGAACTTCCGCGCTGCCCTCGACGCAGCGGGCGTGGACGAAGGCTTCATGACCTCGGTGGCGCCGGGCAGCGCTGCTCGAATCGGCAACGAGTACTACAAGAGCGACGACGAGTTCGTGTTCGCGTGCGCCGACGCGATGCGCGAAGAGTACAAAGCGATCATCGACGCCGGATTCGTCCTGCAGCTGGATGACCCGTCTATTGCCGAGAACTGGGACCAGATCAACCCGGCGCCGACGGTAGAGCAGTATCGCAAGTTCACGATGATCCGCATCGACGCCCTCAACCACGCGATCCGGGGGTTACCGGAGGACCGCATCCGCTTCCACCTCTGCTGGGGCAGCTGGCACGGGCCGCACACGACCGACATCCCGATGAAGGACATCGTCGACCTCATGCTCGCTATCAACGCTCAGGCCTACTCCTTCGAGGCCGGCAACGTCCGTCACGAGCACGAGTGGAAGGTCTGGCAGGACACGAAGCTGCCCGCCGGCAAGATCCTGATCCCCGGCGTCGTCAGCCACGCTACCAACGTCGTCGAGCACCCGGAGGTGGTTGCCGACCGGATCATCCGCTTCGCCAATCTCGTCGGGCGTGAGAACGTCATCGCCGCCACCGACTGCGGCCTCGGCGGGCGCGTCCATCAGCAGATCGCCTGGGCGAAGCTGGAGACGCTGGGCAAAGGCGCGGCGCTGGCGACGGAGCAGCTCTGGAAGTAGAAGCCTTGCCCCGTTCCGTTTGGTCATTCAGCGGGGCGTAGACCTCGTGCAGGCGCCCGGGCCTGCCGCATCAGTAAGCAGCGTCGTCGCCCTTGACCCAGATCCTTCGCTTGGGCTCAGGATGACAAACCCCGCCTGAGCCCTGGGCGGCGAATGCGGTTGTGCATTCCATCACGAACTCAATAGATTCATGATATGCATAAATACGATAGAGATGTCGTATCTCCGTCCAATAGTCCGGAGTAGGCTGGATACGTGGACTCGGTAATCGCGGCCCGAAGCTTGATGGGGCTCTCGCTGGCCTTCCACATCGGCTTCACGGCTGTCGGTATCGGCCTCCCGCTGATGCTCTTTCTCGCCGAGGGCCTGGCGCTGCGGACCGGAAACCAGTTGTATCGCGTGATGGCCGCGACCTGGACCCGCGTCGCCGCCGTGCTCTTCGCGATCGGCGCCGTCTCCGGCACGATCCTCTCCTTCGAGTTCGGCCTGCTCTGGTCGCCCTTCATGGAGAACTGGGGTGAGGTCTTCGGCTTCCCCTTCGTGCTCGAGGGCTTTGCCTTCTTCACGGAGGCGATCTTCCTCGGCATCTACA
>JBFWZE010000303.1:0-2675 GCA_050185685.1 Dehalococcoidia bacterium | reverse complement strand
GCGTGGCCGTACTGCACGTAGTAGACCGGGTTCTCGTTGCTCTGACGCTTCGCCAGGTCGATGTCGAACTCCATCTGCGCGTCGGCGGAGCGCTGCAGGAAGAAGAAGCGGCAGGCGTCCGGGCCGACCTCGTCGACGACCTCGCGCAGGGTGATGATCTCGCCGGCACGCTTCGAGAAACGTACCGTCTCGCCGCCGCGCTTGAGGCCGACGAGCTGACCGATGATGATCTCGAGCCGTCCTTCGTCAACGCCGAGGGCCTGCACCGCCGTCTTCACGCGCGAGACGTGGCCCTGGTGGTCGGCGCCCCAGATGTCAATCGCTAGGTCGAAGCGGCGGCGGATCAGCTTGTCGTAGTGGTAGGCGATGTCGGAGGCGAAGTAGGTCGGGATGCCGGTCGACCGGACGAGGACGTTATCCTTCTCCTCGCCGAGAGCGCTGCTGTTCAGCCAGACGGCGCCTTCTTTGTCGACGATCGCGCCCTGGTCGCGCAGCAGCTGCATCGCCTGCTCGTAGACGCCGGTCTGGTAGAGAGTCGATTCGAAGAACCAGTTGTCGTAGTGGACTCCCATCGCCTCGAGGTCGCTGCGGATCCGGGCAATCATGCGTTCGATGCCGAGACGGCGCAGGTCCTGCGGAGCGATGTCGTCGTTCAGCCACTTGTCGCCGTACTCGGCCTTGAGCTCTTTCGCGAGGTCGACGACGTATTCGCCCGGGTACCCGTTCTCAGGGATCTCCGCCTCGACGCCGAAGAGCTGCTTGTAGCGGGCGAGGAGGGTGGCTGCGAAGTTGTCGATCTGGGTGAACTGGTCGTTGACCAAGTACTCCTTCTCCGCCGCGTAGCCTGCCGCAGCGAGCACGCGGGCGAGGGAGTCGCCGATCGACGCCCAGCGGCCGTTACCGACGTGCAGCGGGCCGGTGGGGTTGGCGCTGACGAACTCGACCTGCGCCTTCTTGCCGGCGTAGAGCGTGCTGTCCGCGAAGGCGGGACCGGCCTCGAGGATCGAGTCGACGCGGCCGGCGAGCCAGCCGTCGGCGAGGCGGATATTGATGAAGCCCGGCGCGGCGACGCTGACTTCGCCGATCGGCCCTTCGACCTTGATATTCTTCGCGATCGCCTCGGCCAGGGCCATCGGGTTGGCGCGGGCGGCGCGGCTCAACCGCAGCGGCAGGTTCGACGCGTAGTCGCCGTGCTCCGGACGCGCGGGACGGTCCAGCGACGGTTCAGGCAAGACGGCGGCGGGGATTGCCCCGGCCTCCTGCGCTGCCCGTGCGGCCTTATCGACCAGCTCTGCGATTTCCTGCCTGATGCTCATGCGGGAGCCCCTGAAAATGAAATACCGCCCTTCGGCGGTGAGAAACCGAGTGTAGGACACATTTCAACTAGCAACAAGGTAACGCCAGTAATACGCGAGCGGCACCCCTATCGGACTTCTCTCGTAAGATTGGCGCGATGGCCGGCCAGCGTCTCAAGCGACTGCAGCTCATTCTCTCCGGCATGGGCCTGCGCAGCGACGCCGGCGACTGGTTGCTGCGACACCAGCTCCTCGGCTGCGCGTATCCGAAGACAGAGACCGCCCTCGACGCACTGCGGGACCAGGGAATCAGCGTCCTGATCAATCTGCACGAGCGGGACCACCCCCCGGAGTCGCTCGCGGGCCGCGGGATGACGTCGCTTCACATCCCGGTCGTCGACTTCAGCACACCGACGCCGGCGCAGATCGAGCAGGGCATCGCCGCAATCGATGAGGCGATTTCGCAGGGTCAGCGCGTAGCCGTCCACTGCGGCGCCGGGCTCGGGCGCACGGGGACGCTGCTCGCCTGCTACCTCGTCGCTCACGGAGCGACCGCGCACGAGGCGATTCAGCGCGTACGCGAGGTCAGGCCGGGGTCGATCGAGACGGGCGAGCAGGCAGAGGCTATTCGGGAGTTCGCCCGGGCAACATCGACCGAGAAGCATGATGGGCCGCACAAGCCGTAGGTGCGCTGAATTCAGCGCACCTACGGCGCGGGAAGCTGGTCGAAGGGATATGCGCGGGCCTCAATCATCGCGATGAGCTGCTCGACGGCATTGCGGCAGCGCGTCACCAGCTCCTCGTCGTAGCCGCAGCGCTCGCAGGCCTCGTCGAACTCGTCTTCGTCGAGGAGGTCCCAGGTCATGCCGTTGCGGGTGGGATACACCATGAGGTCCAGCTCGTAGTCGACGTAGCTGAGGATGCCGTCATCGAGCGTCGCCGGGCTTGCGACGTTGCAGTACCAGCCCGCGGGATGCTCCTCGTTGGCGGTGAACTGGACGACGTTGAACCAGCGGTCGGGCCAGTAGTAGCTCGTCCAGCTCTCTGCCGACTCGCCCGCGCCTTTGAGGTTCGTGAACGGCGTACCGACCGGGGTGTGAGTCATCATGAAGCCGTTGTCTTCGTGCAGGAGCGTCGATGCGCGGCGCCAGTGGGTACGGCCGTCGTGCTTGAAGACCCTGATCTCGATGTCCACTACTCGTTGAACGGGAACTGGCGCGCCTTGACCGCCGCAGCAATCTGGTCGACGGCCTCGTAGCAGCGCCGGACGAGCTCGTCGTCGTAGCGGTAGTGCTCGCGCGCCGCCTCGAATTCGTCCTCGTCGAGAAGGCGCCAGGCGAGGCCGCCGTCGCTGCCGATGAAGACGCGGACGTCGAGCTG
>JBFWZE010000302.1:0-2714 GCA_050185685.1 Dehalococcoidia bacterium | reverse complement strand
GCACGAGCTCCGGTTCGCCTCCGGGACGCACCTTCATCACCCGCGACGGCTGCGAGCGCAGGTCGACGAAGTAGTAGAAGCCGTCCGGGTGCCAGCACGGCCCTTCAGTGAAGGCGAAGCCGGTCGCAACCTGCACCGGCTCCGTCGTCTCCAGGATGTCGCCGAGTCCCTCGTTCATCGTTGCCCTCCTAGAGCTTCGCCGCTTCGGGGATCACCTCGGCGCCGAATATCTTCATCTGCTCGACGACCTGGCCTGCCGGGAAGCGGATGCCGAAGGTGTCGACGCCGGCGTGGCGGTAGGCACGAATGATGTCGAGGATCTCGTCTACGGTGCCGATCAGGCCGGCGTTCATGAAGCCGCCGATGCCGGTGCCCTGCTCGCGGCGGGCGCGGGCGTCGTCGGGGTCGCTCGCCACATAGGCAGCACCGTTGATGATCCGGCGGATCTCGTTCGGGTAGCGACCGGCTTTGACCGCCGCATCCGTCACCTGGTCGTTGAGCTCGGCGAACTCCTCGGCCTCACACCAGCCGCGGTTCTTCATGAAGCCGTCGGCGAGACGACCCGTCATGCGCAGCGAGTAGGGCATTAAGGCGCCGAGCCAGATCGGGATCGTCTCCTGCACCGGCTGCACACCGCCCGCCGCGTCGTCGACCGAGTAGATGCGCCCTTCGTACGTAAAGCGCTCGTTCGCCCAGAGGCCGCGCAAGATCGCGATGCACTCACGCAGGCCCTGCATGCGGTCTTCCGGCGACGCCAGCTTCACGCCGATCGTGTCGTACAGCGGCCGGTTCGCCTCGCCGCCGGCGCCGAGGCAGAGGTCGAGCCGCCCGTGCGAGATGATATCGAGGGTTGCCGCCTCCTTCGCCAGCACCGCAGGGTAGCGATACGGGATGTTCAGCGTCGTGTGGCTGAGGCGGACGCGCTCCGTCCTCGCCGCCACCGCTGCCGCCAGCGTCCAGCCGTCCATGATCGGGTCGTGCGGCCGGTCGCTGAACGTCACGCCGTCGAAGCCCGCGGCCTCGGCGGTCTGCGCCTGCTCCAGCACCGCCTCGAAGGTCGGACCGGCCACCGGCGTGATAAATCGAATCGGGAGTCGTCCATCGCGGTTCGTCATTTGTCACCCTCCCGCGCAGAAAGCGTGTAGAGCTTTGCACGTAATTGCCAAACGCTTGACGTGAATTCTCGCTCCAGGATCCCTTGCATGCACTGGCCATCCGCAGGATTCCACTGTACCCACGTCCCAAAGGGCCACACCACCTCGCGCTTGCCAAGTGGCGCAAGACGTTCGTCTGTAAGTAGATTCGAAGCTTCCTCGGGCTCGAGCGCTAGTCGGGAACTGAGGCGGCTACTTACATCAACCAATCGGGCACCGACGTATGAATGCAGGCCGGAAATAACCCCGTCGAACAGGCGCTTCACTGAGGGCATCAACGCCAGCGAGCGTCCAGCCGGTCCGTTTAGGGTTATCCGCAGCCCGTAGCCTCCGGCTGGAATTGCACCCGCCCCCAGTACACGTGCCCTTTTCATTTGTAGCCACAGATGTTCGACTTTCAGCTCTGGCGTGCCCCAACGAGTCGTGGAAAGCGGCATCTCCCAGTCGGCGATGATAACCTCCGGCATCCAATAGGAGATCCAATCAGGCAAAGTCGAGTAGAGAGCCTCATGCGGCAGGTCGGACATTTTCGAGAACGAGCGCCCGAAGGTCACAGGACTGGTAGCGAGCCCCGTGAAGGCGGATGCTCCGACGTTGTAAAAAAGGACGTTCTCCGCGTCAGCCAGTCCGGTGACTCGGGAGGAATATCGCGCGTAGAGATGCGACGAGGGCCGCGGCAGGGCTCTCAGCGCCTCTGCCAGATCGCTTCGCATGGAGCGCAGCCAGCCTTTTGGCTCAAAGGGCAGGCGATGCGTCGAGAGGCAGGTGACGTTGTCGTCGCTCGTCGCGATCACGTATCGCCCTTCGGAGACGGACGCCTTGGTCAATGCGTCAGGAAGTCGATGACGAGGCGGTTGAACTCGTCAGCGTGCTCGTACTCGACGAAGTGGCCGGAGACGCCGCCCCAGAGGTGAACGCGCACCTTCGGGATCGCCGCCAGCGCGCCGAGGGCGCCCTCCATCGGCACCATGCGGTCCTGGTTGCCCCAGACCACCAGCACCTCCGCCTGCAGCCGGCCGATCTCACCGCGCAGGTCGGAGTTGCGGACGTTGGCGATGCGCGTGCGCGCTTCGAGGTGCCCCGGGATCATCGCCGCGTCGAAGCGAGCCTTGATCATGTCGTCGGTGAGCAGCTTCGCGTCCGGCACGAAGTTGCGCATCATCGCCGTCATGTTTTCGTAGGTGGGCTCGTTCTGGAAGACGCCGAGCGCCTGGATGCCCTGGGGCGGCGAGGGCGTGAACCAGTTCGGGCCGCCGGGGCCGCTCGCCTGCAGCACGATCTTCAGCGTTCGATCCGGGTACTCGAGGCCGAAGCGCATGCAGGCAGGCCCGCTCTGCGACGAGCCGTAGAGGTTCGCCTTCTCGATGCCGCGCACGTCCATGAACTCGCGGATGATGCGGGCGTTGGCGCGGTCCAGCGTCTCGCCCTCCTTGATCACCGAGTCCTTCGTCGAATGGCCGAAGCCGGGCATGTCCATGAGGATGACGTGAAAGTGCTCCGCCAGCGCGTCGATGTTGTGCTTGCTGTTGTCCCAGGCGTTGGCGCCAGGGCCGCCGCCGT
>JBFWZE010000301.1:0-2717 GCA_050185685.1 Dehalococcoidia bacterium | reverse complement strand
CGCGCCGGAGCTCCTGAAGGACGAGCGCTTCGAGAGCTTCGCCGAGCGCAAAATTCACGAAGAGGCGCTCGACGCCCTGATCGCGGCGAAGACGGCTGACCGCGAACCCTTCGACCTCGCGAGGCGGTTGCAGGCGGCGGGCGTCAGCGCCGGCGTCGTCGCGAAGGCGCAGGACCTCTTCGAAGACCCGCAGCTGCAGCACCGAGGCGGCTTCGTGGAGCTGGTGCATCCCGAGATGGGCGTGCACCACATCCACCGCGCTACCTTCCGCATATCCGGCATCGAAGCCGGCCCGTTCTTCGCCGCCCCCGTCCTCGGCCAGCACACCCACGACATCTGCACCGAGGTCCTGGGCTTCAACGAGGACCAGATCGCCGCATACGCCGCCAACGGCGTCTTCGAGTAGAACCCCTTCATCACATCGCTCGCCTCGTTCTGTACGGGCCCAGCATGCTCGGCTCGTACAGAACGGTGGTTGTCCAGCACCACAGCCTTTTATCCTTTGCCATGCTGAGGGACGAAGCATCTGACGCTGCTAACGTGTCGCTGCGGCTCGTTTCCAGCCTCAGCGTATTGACGTACCGGTAGACCCTTCGTCCCTCAGGGTGACAAGGGTGAGGCGCCAGCGCTGCTTGTGGACTGACTCCAGACCGTTCCTGTCATTCCGGGGGGACGAAGAATCTGGTTCTCCGGCAAGAAGGCCCATCGAGTGAGGCGGCCCCTGGGGAGAGGTGGTAACGGTCCATCTACGCCCTGTACCAGATCCTTCGCTCAGGCTCAGGATGACAACAACGGGGCGTCACTAATCAGGTGAAACGTTGAGGCCGCAGGTGCGCTGTATACAGCGCACCTGCGGCCCGTTTGCGTGGTTGATGCTGCTACCTAGTCGAGGCCCAGGGGGAAGAGCTCCTCGATCGTCATGCGGCGGCGCATGACACCCTGCTCCACACACATGTCGAGGAGCGCATCGATCTTGTGGCGGTTCGGCGTGATGCCGTAGGGCAGCGGGTCGCCATCGACGACGCCGGCGCCGCCGATCTTCGCGTTCGGGTCGGCCTTGAAGGTCGCTTCCTTCGACTTCTTCAGCGCCTCGTACAGCGCCTCGGCGAACCAGGGGTTCTCCTGCAGCACCGAGTCCTTGATTACGACCATGTGGTTCAGCGGGAAGATGCCGGTGCGCTGGTAGAAGTCCTTGCAGGCGGCCTGCGGGTCCGGGTACATCGGCTTGATGTAGTCTTTGTCACTGGCGGGCGTGCCGGCAATGCCCGCGTCCGCCTCGCCGGACTCGAGGATCTCGACGAGCTTTGCACCGAGGCGGCGTTCGACGTTCGACGGGTAGTAGTCGTGGTACTCGGCGACGTGCTCCTCGTCGCCGATGATGAACTTCATCGTCTTGCTGTCGATGCCGAAGTCTTCTTTCAGGATGCCGCGCATCCAGACGCCCGGCGTCACGGTGTAGGAGCGGCTTGTCGCCGTTTTGCCGTTGAGGTCCTGCGGGCCGCTGATCTTATTCGCGTTGTAGTACATCGCGTTATGCTGCATGTTTTGCCACGGGAACGCAGGCAGGGCGGTGAACGGCTTGCCGAACTCGCGGCCGACGAAGTAGGTGACCAGGGCCATCTCGCAGACGTCGTAGTCGAGCGTGCGGCTCATCTTGCGGAAGATCGCCGTCGTCGGCTTGACGTCCTGGAACTGGAACTCGACTCCGGGGATCTTCACGTCACCGGCTTTCAGCGCGTCGTAGACCTTGTGCTCGCCGACCGCGGTGTTCAGGGTCAGCGTGCTCGTGGATGTTGCCATGGTTCTCCCTCCAACTGCCTGAGAGCCCGCGCCGGGGGCCTCGCTTCTTCTGCTGCGCGCATGCTACTCCACCGGCCTGTCCAGATGGGGTGGGTTGGACGCGATTTTCAACGATCTCTAGTCTGTCGCACGAGTGTCACGACGATTGGCATGTGTTCAAGTCCGGACGAGCCGTATGATTCGAAGACCTATCCTCGGCTCTGGAGGACTCTTGGCGACACCCCGCGGCAACTTCCCACAGCAGTTCTCGCCCTCATGAGCATCGAAGTTACCGGCATCGAGGCGCGCGGGCACGTCATGGACCCGAGGACGCAGGCGGCGGTCTGGCGGTTCGGCGAGCGCATGATCGGCCACACGATCGAGTTCCAGGTCGTCTTCGAGGCGGAAGGCGAGGACACTCGCTCGCGCGTCGAGGCGTTTCTCACGTACCCCCAGAAGGACGGCGCCCGCGGCGAGGTGCAGACTTCGGTGATGGTCGCCCTTGGCCGCGTCGCGTTCAGCTTCGTCTATGAAGCGCCCGGCGATCTCACGATCACCCTCGTCCACAAGGGCGCGCCGTTCTTCGAGGACACAATCCCGCTCGAAGCGTAGCCACCAAAGGTTGAAATCGTCCTGCAAGAAAAACGCGACACCAGGGGCCCAGGCGCAAGCTGGGGCCAATGGAGAGAGCTCGCCGACCTGACGTAAGGTCAAAGCTGGACAACAACCCGGGAGGGACGAGATGAACCAGCTTGAGAAGATCCGCGTCGCCGTGCTCGCCACCGACGGCGTCGAAGAGTCAGAGATCGTTGAGCCGCTGAAGGCGCTTCGAAACGCCGGCATCAACGCCGAGGTGCTGACGCCCAGTGGCAACGCGATTCAGATGATGCAGCACGACGAGAAAAGCGGCATGCAGCAGGCACAAGGCCGCATCGCCG
>JBFWZE010000300.1:0-2752 GCA_050185685.1 Dehalococcoidia bacterium | reverse complement strand
GCTTCGGCCTGGGCGAGGTCGATCTTCTGACCCTTGCCGGTCTTGTGGCGCTGGTAGAGGGCGTTCATCACCGCGAAGCTGCCGAGAGCGCCGGCCGCTGCGTCCGAGAAGAGCACGCTGCTATTAAATGTGGCGTCGAGCTCCGGGTAGCCGCGCAGGAGGCCGTGTCCCATCAGCGCCTCCATGTTGGCGCCGTAGCCGCGGTAGTCTTTGTACGGCCCCGTGTTCCCGAATGCGGGCATCGACAGCATGATCAGGCGCGGGTTGCGGGCGCTGACGTCCTCCCAGGTGATGCCGAGGTTCGAGACGACGTCGACCGCGTTGTTCTCCACGAAGACGTCGCACTTCTCGATCAGGCGGAGGAAGACTTCGCGGCCCTCGGGGCGGGTGAGGTCCATCGTGACGCTGCGGTGGTTGCGGCGCATGGCGCCCCAGTTGCGGCCGACGTCCCACATGCCGGCGTCCGGGTGCACGTCGGGGCTGTGGGCGCGGATCTTCTCGACGTCGATATAGCGGTCGCGGACGAGGATGTCCCAGCGCTGGATCGATTCGACCTTGAACACCTCGGCGCCGAGGTCTCCCAGGGTGTAAACCGTGAACGGGCCCGACCAGACCACGGTGAGGTCGACGACCTTGATGCCCTCGAGCGGCAGCGGCGGCACCTAGACCGCCCCCTGCGCCCGGAGCCGGGCGACGTCTTCACCGCTGTAACCGAGGTCGCCGAGGATCACCTTCGTGTGCTCGCCGAGGAGTGGGGCGCGACCCTGCTTCCAGCCGCCCTCCGACATCGTGAATGGTGCGCCGGCGTACTTCAGCGGGCCCGTGTGGGGGTGGTCGATGTCGACGAGGAAGCCGCGCGCCATGATGTGGGGGTCGTTGAAGACCTCCTCGATTGTGTTGAGGGCGGTGCAGAAGATGCCGGCCGCCTGCGCGGCGTGCATCGCCTCGTGCTTGGTGCGGCTGTAGAGCCATTCGAGCATCAGGGCCGTGACCATGTCCTTTGCCTCGGGGGTGTTCGCGCGCGAGAGCATGTCGTCGTGGGCCAGCTCGGGGCGGCCGATCATCTCGCAGACCCGCGGCCAGATCCGCTGCAGGTTGAAGAACTGCACGTAGCCGTCCTGCGCCGGGAGCGTCGGTGAGAGGTTCGCCGCTGCTTCGAGATGCCGCGGCTGGGTCTCGCCGGTGTAGTTCCAGGTGCTGAGCATCGTGAGGGCGCGGTCCTGGCTGCCGGTCATGAACTCGAACAGCGAGAAGTCGAGGTGCTGGCCGGTGCCGTGGAAGACGGATCCAAGAAAGGCGCCCATCGTCCCGCTCGCCGCGACGGTGCCGCAGAAGAACTGCTCAACGGTCATTCCCAGCTTGATCGGCTCGCGGTCGTGGATGCCGGTCGAGTGCATCGTGCCGCCCATCGCGTAGAGCGTGATCTCGCTCGCCTTGTAGTCGCGATAGGGGCCGGTCTGGCCGAAGTTGGAGATCGAGGTCATCACCAGCTTCGGGTTGATTGCCTCGAAGACGTCATAGGTCAGCCCCAGCGATGGCATCACGCGTGGCGCGAAGTTCTCGACCAGGAGGTCGGCGTCGCGCACGAGGTCGAGCAGAATCTTCCGGCCGGTCGCGCTCTTCAGGTTGAGCGTCAGCGAGCGCTTGTTCGTGTTGAGCTGGAGGAAGAGGCCTGAGCCCTCGAGGTGTGGCTGGTCGTGGTAGAACGGCCCCATGCGCCGGGCCGGATCGCCGCCGTCCGGCCGTTCGATCTTGATCACGTCGGCGCCGCGGTCGGCGAGCAGCTTCGTGCAGTAGGGCCCGGCGATGTGGTGGGTGAGGTCGACGACCTTTACGCCTTCGAGAGGCAGCGGCTTCGTCTCGGCCTCTCCGGCAGTAGCAGACGTCAAGGCAGCGTTCCTCCCCAGGCTTCGCGTGGCGGCATTATCCCAGAGCAGCCGCTGAATGGATACTTCCGCGATAATGGCCGGGCGAAACAGATCTGTACGCAAGAAAGAGGCATGAGCATGCAGCCCGAGCTGGTCGACTACCTTCTCTATGAGCCCGAACCGGAGACCGGCATCTGCTGGATCAAGTTCAATCGTCCCGACCGCATGAACGCGCTCTGGGGCGTCGGCGGCCCCGACGGCTCCGTCTTCAAGCTGCTCGAGTACATGCGCTGCGCCGATAACGACCCCGACATGCGTGTCATCGTCGTGACCGGCGTGGGCAGGGCGTTCTGCGCCGGCATCGACGTGCAGAGCTCTCGCACGGGCGGCGCCGACGACGTCGACGACCCGGACTACGACCGCAACCGTTTCTACCACGAGACGACGCCGCCGTTCCTCGACATCTCGCGCACGATCAAGAAGCCGACAATCGCGATGGTCAACGGCGCCGCGGTCGGCATGGGCATGGACATCGCGCTGCACTGCGACATTCGCATCGGCTGTGAGTACTCGCGCTTCCTTACATATCAGTCCGTCGGCCAGATCCCGGAGAACGGCGCACTGTACATGCTGCCGCGGCTGATGGGCCTCGGCCGGGCGCTGCAGTTCCTCTACACCGGTGAGCTGCGCGCAGAAGAGGCATATCGCACCGGCGTCCTCAACAACCTCGTCACCGCCGAGAACCTCGAAGCCGAGACAAGGGCCCTCTGCGCCCAGATGGTGAAGCTGCCGCCGATGGTGCAGTGGATCGGCAAGCGGATCATGCGCGCCGCCGTCGACAGCAGCATGGAGACGACGATGGTCATGACCTCGAACGCCTCGGG
>JBFWZE010000299.1:0-2757 GCA_050185685.1 Dehalococcoidia bacterium | reverse complement strand
AGCGCCCCCTCGAGGATGCCCACGACGACCGGGAACTCGGCCGCTTCCTCCGGCGTCAGCTCTGACGCGCTGATGAAGTTGCGGTTCGCCGCCAGCACCAGCGAGCCCAGCGTCGACTGCCCTTTGCGCACCAGGACGGACCAGAGGTCGGTCTTGAAGAGGGTCAGCGTGTCCGCGGAGAAGTCATCGGCAAACGGCTTTGCGAGGTCCACAGGGTCTCCTTGCTACGTGGCGGTCAAAGCCACTGCTGGTCCGGCTCGAGGCCGAGGAAGTACTGGCCGGGAGCCTCGAAGTGGTCTTCGCGCCCCTGGATGTGCTGCGTGATCGCGTGCATGTCGCGAAGCCGGCGCTCGATTGGCCCCCCGCGGGCAATCGCCGACGTGCCGGCGAGCTTGTAGAGCTGCTCGACCACCTCTGCGGACTTCTGGATCGCGAAGGTCGACGCCAGCCGGAGCTGTACCCGCGTATCGAAGGTCATCTCTCGCGTAGCGACTGCCTCGTCCCACGCATTCGCCACTACTTCATGCAGATACGCGCGCGCCGAACGCACCGTCGCCTCCGCGACCCCGACGTGCACCTGCACCGTCTGCTGCTCCCGAAGCACGCCGTTCACGCCACGCGGCGCCTTCGTCATCGACAGCTCCTCGAACGCATCGAGCGTCCCGCGCGCCACACCGAGCGCCGCCGATGCGAAGCCGGTCGAGAAGATGTTCGTCGTATTAAAGATGTAGAGCGCCCCCGGCTGCACGGGCACCAGCCCCGGCGACCGGTCCTCAGGGATGAAGAGCTCGGCGACACGAAACACATCGCTGCCGGTGCCGCGCAGGCCGCTGACGTCCCAGACCTCGTCGACCTCGGCGTCTTCGACCGGGAAGATGAAGATGCGTCTCTGCGGCTCGCCCTTATCGTCGAGTACGGCCTCGCCGATCTCGTCTGTCACCGGGACGTTTTGGCAGCCAAGCCACGTCGCGTGACGTATGCCGCTGACGAAGTTCCACTCACCTGTGACGCGGTAGCCGCCGTTGACCTTCACCGCTCGGGCGCGTCCCTGTCCCCATGCCATCGCGAGGTCAGATCGCCCGAAGATTGAAGCGGCAGACTCGGCCGGCAGAAAACCCGACAACCGGCAGATGCCGGCGTTCTGCGCGAGGCACCAGGCAGTGCTGGCATCGGCGCGCCCGATCTCCTCGATGATCTCGGCGAACTCGAGCAGCGTCACCTCGCCGCCCCCGTATGCGCTCGGCACATAGAGGCGGAAGAGGCCGGCATCCATCAGCGCACGAACCAGCTCCTCGGGCAGACGGCTCTCGTTATCAATGCGCGTCGCCGCGGCTTCGATCGTTGGCCGTAGCTCGCGTGCCGCCTGAAGCAGGACACCGGTAGGGATGGATTCGGACGTCATGCCCGCACCACCCAGTCAGTGCGCCGGACAGAGGCCGACAAGCGTCGACTTCCAGCCTTGGACCTCGGTCGCCTGGCCCGCCTGCGTCTGTTGCTCTGCCGCTTCGACCTCGTCCACCACGATCCAGGCGCCGAAAAACACCGTGACGGCGATGAGCGCAGGCAGACAGGCGAGGACGACGAAGGCGATGAACCCGGGCGTCACTCGGAATGGCTCGACCAGGTCCTCCCCAGGACCGATGAACGGCTCGTCCTGCTGGCGCATCACGCCGCCTGCGCCTCGAGCACGGGCTCACGGCCGTAAACGCGACGTCCTGTCACTGCCAGCAGGCTGAGCAGGACGATGACTACGAAGACCATGCCTTCCCAGAACAGCAGCCGGCTGGCGCCGAAGTAGGTATCCAGCGAGCCGTTCAGGAGGTTCATGATCGCCATCATGCCGCCGAGGCTGAAGGAGTTGATGCTGGCGACCCGGCCTCGATATTCATCCGTTGCGATCGACTGCGTCAGGGCTTGAGCCATCGTCATGAAGGCTGCCTGGGCGCCACCCATCAGCGCCGCCGCGGCAAGGGCGAGCCAGATCGTGCCCGTGAGAGCGAGCACCACCTGGCCGAGGCCGCTGAGAAGACCCATCGCGATCAGCGTGTTGCCCCGCGCTCGGGACGTCCGGACACCCGAGATCAGCACGCTACTGATGAACGACCCCAGACCGACTCCGAGCATCAGCGTGCCGAAGCCGGAGGTATGCATGCCCAGCTCTTCGACCGCGAATGCCGGCAGGAGGGACTCGAAGGCCATCGTGAGGCCGCAGTGGAAGATGGCCAGCATGATCATGAACCGCAGGACGGGGCGGACGTAGACATAAGAGAGGCCGCCCATGAAGTTTGCGATCAGACCCTCGGAAGGTGCCGCCGCTGGTTTTCGCGGCGTGAGGGTTCGGATCTGCCAGAGGCCGATGCCGTAGAGAACGATGCAGAGGAAGAACGCTGCCGGCGCGCCCGCGATGCTGAGCAGGGGAGTCACCAGACCCGGCCCGATCAGTCTCGAACCGTGCTGTGTCGAAGCGTTGAGCGAGAGCGCCTGCAGCAGCGATTCCCTCGGCACAAGGCTGGCGGCCATCGCCTGCGAGGTCGGAAGCTGAGCCGCGCGGGCAATGCCGTTAATCAATGAGAACGCGACGATGAGCCCGACGCCGAGCATCCCGCTGACGGCGAAGGCAAACAGCGCCACGGCCTGCACAAAGTTAATCGTGTAGGTCCAGACCAGGATCGTTCGCCGATCGATGCGGTCGGCCAGAACGCCGATCACGGGCGGTACGAGGAACTGGGGCCCCATCGCGGCGAAGGTCGCGAAGCC
>JBFWZE010000298.1:0-2813 GCA_050185685.1 Dehalococcoidia bacterium | reverse complement strand
CCCTCACGTCGACGCGGTGAAGATCGCCTGCAGCGGCTGCGGTGCGCCCGTCGAGCGGATCAAGGACGTCGGCAACCCGTGGCTCGACGCGGGCATCGTCCCGTTCTCGACCCTCGAGTACCGCCACGACCAGGACTACTTCCACGAGTGGTTCCCGGCGGACTGGGTCTCCGAGAGCTTCCCGGGGCAGTTCCGCAACTGGTTCTACTCGCTGCTCGCCCTCGGTACCGTGATGGTCCTCGACACCGAAGACGAGGGGAAGCCGCCCTTCGAGAACCTCTTCTCCTACGCGCTCCTGCGTGACGAGAAGGGCAACGAGATGCACAAGTCGAAGGGCAACGCGATTTGGTTCGAGGACGCGGCGGAGCGGATGGGCGCCGACGTGATGCGCTGGATGTACCTGCGCACCAACCCGGCGAACAACCTCAACTTCGGCTGGGGCCACGCGGACGAGCTGAAACGCGGATTCCTCAGCACGCTCTGGAACACGGTCTCGTTCTTCGTGACCTACGCGAACATCGACGGCTGGCAGCCCACCCCCGGGCAGGGCGTGAATCCTGCCGGCATGAGCGAGCTGGACCGCTGGCTGCTCTCGGAGCTGAACCGCCTCGTCCGCACCGTAACCACGTCGCTGGAGAACTACGACTCGATGGCCGCGGCGCGTCAGATCGAGGACTTCGTCGAGGGGCTGTCGAACTGGTACGTACGCCGCAGCCGCCGCCGCTTCTGGAAATCGGATGCTGACGCCGACAAGCAGGCTGCCTACCAGACCCTCTACGCCGGCCTCGAGACCGTGACGCGCATGCTCGCGCCGTTCATGCCGTTCCAGGCCGAGGAGCTCTACCAGACCCTCGTCCGCAGTTGGAACCCCGGCGCGCCCGAAAGCGTCCACCTCACCGCCTGGCCGGTCGCCGACGCCGCCGCAATTGACGAGGAGCTCTCGGCCTCGGTGCGCCTCGTGCAGCGCGTCGTCTCCCTCGGGCGAGCGGCGCGGGCGAAGGCGAACCTCAAGGTGCGGCAGCCGCTACAGACGGTCTTCGTGCGGGTGCCGAGACCGGACGAAGGCCCGGTGCTCGAACGGCTGGCCGACCAGGTGCTGGAGGAGCTCAACGTCAAGGAGCTCCAGGTCATCGGCGAAGACGCCAACCTCTTCGAGTACAGCGTCAAGCCGAACCTGCCGGTCGTCGGCCCGAAGTATGGCAGCGAGGTCAGCAAAATCACGCGCGCCATCAACGCCGCGAACCCGGAGGAGATCGCCCGCACCGCCGCCTCCGGCCAGCCCGTGAGCCTCGACGGCATCGAGCTGCAGCCGAACGAGCTTCTGATCACCCTCAGCGGCAAGCCCGGCTACGCAGTCGCCGAAGAGGCAGGCTACGCCGTCGCGATTACCACCGAGGTGACCCCTGAGCTGGCGGACGAAGGTCTCGCACGCGAGCTCGTGCGCCGCATCCAGGAGCTGCGAAAGAGCGCCGGCTTCGAGATCGCCGACCGCATCAGCCTCAGCTACGACGGCGGCGAGGACGTCGCCCGCGTCATGCAGAACTGGGGCGACTACATCAAGCAGGAGACGCTGGCAGAGCAGCTCTTCGCCGGCGCCGAGGGCACCTACGCCGAAGACGTCGACATCGACGGGGACAACGTGCGCCTGGCGGTGTCCAGGGTGTAGGAGCCGCAACCCCACCCCAACCCCTCCCCGATTTCGGGGAGGGGCTTCCTGTTGCTCGCATCGAGCGAAGCTCGACGCATCGAGGTTGGGGACGACTCACGCTAGTCTGAGCCCAAGTCTCTCGGACCAGAACTGTCTCCGGACGGCTGGCTCCCCTCTCCGAAATCGGAGAGGGGCTGGGGGTGAAGTTGAGTACCCTCGCGGGCACCGCAATCGCGTCGGTAAGATGCACCTATGGACGACGCCGTTCACTCACTCGTCGAAGCGATCCACGCCTCGCCGGTTCGTACTGTCCTCGCGGTGACCGGGGCGGGGAGTCAGGCGCTGGCGTGGCTCCTGGGCGTCGGCGGCGCGTCGAGGACGGTTCTCGAGGCCACGATCCCCTACGCCCAGACCGCCTTCATCGATTACGCGGGCCGCTCGCCCGGCGAGTTTGCATCTCCTGATGCTGCTTCTGCCCTCGCCGGCAAGGCCCTCGAGCGCGCGAGCATCCTCGTCGAAGACGGCATCACCGTCGTCGGCATCGGCTGCGCTGCCACGATCGCGACCGACCGCCTCAAGCGCGGCGAGCACCACGCCTTCGTTTCCTGGGCGACCACCACGGGCATCACGACCCACGCCCTGCACATCGAGAAGGGCGCACGCGACCGCGCCGGCGAAGAAGCCCTTGTCAGCAGGCTGATCCTCAACGTCCTCGCTGAAGCCAGCGGCGTCGAGTCGCGACTCCCGCTGGACCTCCGCCCCGGCGAACAGCTCAACGTGGTGGCATCGTGAGCTCGAGCCATGGGCTGTCGGCGCCCATCCCCAGGCTGCTCGCCGGCGACACTGACGTCCTGTCAGTGCGGATTGAGCTCGATGGCCGGCAGAGCATCGATAGTCCGGTCACCGGCGCTGCAATCCTGTCGGGGTCGTTCAACCCGCTGCACCACGGTCACCTGCAGCTTGCCGAGGTGGCTACCGGGCTCCTCGGTCGCGAGGTGCTGTTCGAGCTCGCCGTCGTCAACGTCGACAAGCCTCCATTGACCGAAGATGAAACCCTGGCCCGCGTGCGTCAGTTCGAGAACCGCGCGCGCCTGCTCCTGACGAGAGCGCCGCGCTTCCTCGAGAAAGCCCGGCTTTTCCCCGGCAACGCCTTCGTCATCGGCTG
>JBFWZE010000297.1:0-2817 GCA_050185685.1 Dehalococcoidia bacterium | reverse complement strand
ATGGAGGCCTACGCTCGCTGGGACCACGCCACCATCCTCGGCTGCCTCACCGATGACGTCGAGTGGTACATCCCTGGCGCGCTCACCCTCAACGGCAAAGACGCCTTCGACGCCGAGATCGAGGGTAGAGGCAACGCCGGCCCGCCGCGCATCTCTGTCGACCGCATGATCGAAGAAGACGACGTCGTCGTCGCCGAGGGCCAGGTCGTTGCCGCCCGCACCGACGGCAGCGAGGTGAAGCTCGTCTTCTGTGACATCTTCTTCATGCGCGGCGGCAAGATCAGCAAGCTCACCTCCTACCTCGTAGCCGTCGACGAGCTGCCGAAGACCTGATAGTCCCATTGCATTGACACCGTGCTAATCGCGGGCGAATGATCGTGGCGCGATGCCACGACCCGCGACGCTCGTCTGTCTCTGTAGCCTCGTCGCGCCGGGTTTGTTCTCGTCTGGTTCAACGACCGCCTCGACCTCTGGGGCGCCCGCGGGGCAGCTAGCCTTGAAGGGCTCGCCCTCGTGTTTCTCGGGTTCGTCGGTGTGGTGGTGGTCGCCGCAGACCGGCTGGTCCGAAGCGTGGTCTTCGAATACGCACTGGTGCCGGTGACGCTCGTCGTCCTCGCTTTGACCTATACCGTGGGTACGATGAGGCTCGACTGATGCTGCGCTTCGGTCTGCTGCTCCTGCTGGTGCTCGCGGTGCTCGGCTGCACGTCGATGGAGCCGGACGGCGGGACTGTGACGCCGTCGCCCGCAGCTGCGTCGGATCGCCCCGTCTTCCCCGGCACGCGCACACCGCCGCCGACATTGACTCCCACTGCCGTCCTTGGAGAGCTTCGTGCTCTTCCATCGTCGGGGCCGCCGTCGGGGCGTCTCGCCTTCGCGGCCGGCGGCAGCATCTATACAGTCAATGCGGACGGGACCGGACTGAAGCAGGTCGTAGCGGGGGAGCGCACGGGCGGGACCCTGAACCTGGGCAGCTCCGACATCGAGGGGGCGAACCACAATACATGGGGCTCGGCGCCCGCGTTCTCACCGGACGGGTCGGTGATTGCCTTTGTCAGGGACTTTGATGTCTGGGTCGTCCGTGCGGACGGCGCAAACCCGCGTCTGCTGGCGGAAACGGCGCAGTGGTCGACCGGCTGCAGCAACTGCGCCAGCAACTGGTCCCTGGGCACCAGCAACCTCGCCTGGTCGACCGATGGCACGCAGCTCTTCTATGTGTCGAACCGCATTGGCGGCTCTGGCCTTTCCGGTGCAGGCCTCATCGATGTCGCGACAGGTAGCGTCCTCGTCTACGACCATCGCCAGGCACCGATCTACAGCGGGGGCTTTCTCTTTGGTGTCTGGGAGACCTACGGTGGGCTCCCGGGAGGCTATCCGGCCTTGTGGGATGGCGGCACGCTTCATCCGATCGATCCCCGAGACGGACGGCCGGTGCCGGAGCAGGAGACCTTGCCGCGAAGTACACGCCCGGGAGCGCTCTGGCGCGTGAGCGACGACCTCTGGCTCAGCGGCTCCTGGGTCAATGGCAAGCCGGTCATGCTGCTGAGCCAGCGCGCCGAGAGGCAACTCGCCGCTGGTGTCAGCCCGGCGCTCTCACCTGACGCGAACTGGGTTGCCTACTTTGATGACGAATCCCTGCGCCTCGTGCGTATCGACGGGCGCGACGATCATGAACTCGTCGACCTCACACCCCTTGGCGGCCGGGACCGCCACTTTGCGAGCCAGCCCGACTGCTTCCCAAACAACGCGCCAGCCTGCAGCTACAGGCCGCCGCTGATTTCGTGGACGAGCGCCCAGTGACGTATCGTTGTCGCAGATGAGCGACTCCATCGATCTCCAGGCGTATTTCAACCGCATCGGCTATACGGGCACGCCGCGTCCCGACCTCGAGACGCTGCGGGCCCTGCAGTTTCACCACGTCACGGCGGTGCCATTCGAGAACCTCGACGTCCAGATGGGCCGCCGGGTGCGTCTCGATCTCCCGCATCTCGAGGAGAAGATCGTGTCGCAGCGGCGCGGCGGCTACTGCTTTGAGCAGAACACGCTCTTCCAGCAGGTGCTGAAGCAGATCGGCTTCGAGGTTGAGCCGTTCGAGGCGCAGGTGCGGGTCGCCCGCCGTAACGGGCCGCGTACTCACATGCTGCTGCACGTACCGCTCGACGGCCGCCACTACATTGCCGACGTCGGCTTCGGCAACTCTGCGCCGCTCGAGCCGCTGCTGCTAAGCGGCGTGGTGCAGAGGCAGTTCGGCCAGCGCTACCGCATCGTCCGAAGCGCCCGCGAGCGGGTGCTCCAGCTCTGGCACAAGCACAACTGGCTCGACCTTTACGCCTTCGTCCCGGACCCGCGCCTGCCCGCCGACTTCGAGATGGGCAACTGGTACACCTCGACGCACGAGGACTCCGGCTTCGTCCAGGCCCTCGTCGTCCAGCTCCTGACCCCGGAAGAGCGCTATGTCCTGCGCAACCTGACCTACCAGGTCTGGCGCGGCGAGGGCGTCGCCGAAGAGCGCGTCATAGAGAAGACGGAGCTCATCCCGTTGCTCCGAGAGCGCTTCGGCCTCGAAGTGCCGCCTGACGCGACGTTCAAGGCGCTGGGGTAGAAGCACCCCTTTCAGCCGCACGGTCGCTCCGTCTGCGATGGGCAAGAGGAGGTCGAGGCGTTCCCACGATTTGTCACCCTGAGCCCTCCGGCGAAGGGTCTGACGGGACGTTCTCGTGACGTCGTCAAGTTGAAGCTGCGACGCGTCAGAGGCACGCGGCGGTAGTTTCTTCGTTCCTCAGAATGACAAAACGGGGCGTCCCTCTGCGGACGTGGA
>JBFWZE010000296.1:0-2821 GCA_050185685.1 Dehalococcoidia bacterium | reverse complement strand
AGACGGATACGTTCCTGCCTCCGCAGACGTTTGTGGAGGAGTAGGGGCTAGGCGCCAGCGTTGGCGAGGTGCTCTACATCGAGGACGAGGCCGCGGACTGAATCTTGCGGCCTTTTCGTTTTGACGGACTGCGTCCCAGGTGCACATCGCTCATGACGTCATGTGGCCGCAGGAAAGGGCCGCTGCGCTGGCCTTCGGCACTCGCGGTTCTTTTTCGCGAGACGGGGGACACCCCCGCGCCCCCGCGCAGGGACTGCGTCCCTACCTACCCGGCTGCGCAGTCGCTTCGCCTGTGCTGAGGAGTCGGCGGACCGAAGGGCTACAACTGGTTCAGGCTCCGGCCATCTTCCTGTCAGGGCGGACTGCGTCCCAGGTGCACATCGCTCATGACGTCATGTGGCCGCAGGAAAGGGCCGCTGCGCTGGCCTTCGGCGCTCGCGGTTCTTCGTGAGACGGGGGACACCCCAGCGCCCCCGCGCAGGGACTGCGCTCTTACCTACCTGGCAGCTCAGTCGCCGACTTTGAGGCCGGGTCCTTTGGCCGCGACGGGAACGCCAAAGGTTGCTTCGTCTTGCCTGAGGGCAATGGCTCGCAACGCGAAGGACGGACCGTACTTCGACAACGTGTCGGTGTCGAGCAGGTGGTCATTGCGTACGCGCCGCCCGAGCAGCCGCCGCGCTCCTGACACTCATGGAGGACGAGCAGTCGCAAGTGAGCAGGGGTCAGTACTAGTTGTTGTTGGCGCCGCGGGCCTCGGGGTCGTCTAGGCGGATGCTCAGGACTTTGCTGGTGCTGTCTGAGCCCATGGAGACGCCGTAGATGCTGTCCGCGGCTTCGACGGTGCGGGGGTTGTGGGTGACGATGATGAACTGGGTGAGCTGAGCCATCGTCTTGACGCCTTCGACGAAGCGGCTGACGTTGTGCTCATCGAGGGCGGCGTCGACCTCGTCGAGGACGCAGATCGGGCTCGGGTTCGCCTGCAGCAGGGCCATGAGGAGGGCGAGCGAGGTCAGCGTGCGCTCGCCGCCGGAGAGCATGGCGAGAGTGTTGACGCGCTTGCCGGGCGGCTGGGCGCTGATGTCGATGCCGGTGTTCGCCATGTCGTCGGCGTTCGTCAGCGTGAGCTTCGCGACGCCGCCGCTGAAGAACGACTCGAAGTTCTTGCTGAACTGGGCGTCGACGAGGGCGAAGGTTTCGGTGAGGCGCTCGCGGATGTTCTGCTCCAGCTCGGTGATCGCATTGAGCAGGGTCTGTTCTGAGCCCTGGAGGTCGTCGACCTGGGCCTTGAGGAAGTCGTAGCGCTCCTTGCTCTCGCCGTAGTCGTGCTGGGCCTGCTCGTTCACGGGGCCGAGCTGGCGGATGCGGTTGCGCAGCGAGGTGACGCGCTGGCGCAGCGTATCGACGTCGACCTCGGCGGCGCCGCGAATCGGCGGCAGGCCGGTCTGCTCAGCGTGCTCGACCGGCGCCGGCGTGCTGACCTCGTAGGCGGGGACGACGTGATCGCCGTCGACGATGAAGCCCTCAGCCTCCATTGTTTCCCGTAGCGTGTTCAGCTCCTCGCTGCGCAGCGTCACGGCGTTCTCTGCCTCGAGGAAGTGGCGCTCGACATCAAGGAGCTTCTTGCGCGCCGCGTCGAGCTGCTCGCGCATGCGGCGTTCGCGGCCCGCGAGGTGGGACAGCTCTCCCTCGGCGGGCTCGATGTCCTTCGTGATCTGGGCGAGCTCGTCGTGCTGCTTCTGCAGAGTCTCAGCTTCGGCGGTGCCGAGGTCGGTGCCGGCGGCGAGCTCTGTCTCGATCGCCTTCAGGGCTGCTTCGCGGTCGTGCAGGCGCGCGTCGAGGCGAGTGAGGCTGGCCTGCACCATCTCGACCTGGCGGGCGAGGGAGCGGGCTTCGCCTTCGAGGTCGGCATGAGCAGCGGCGGCCTCGGAGACGGCGTCGATCGCCTGGTTGCGGTGGGTGGCGAGCGCGGTCATCGCCTGGCGATCGCGCTTCAGGGTCTCGTCTGCCGCCTGCATCTCCGCTTCGAGCGCCGATGCCTCTTCGGTCAGGCGGGTTCGGCGGCCGCGCCAGTCCATCTCCTCGCTGCCGCGCCGCAACTCCTGGCGCAGCGTGTGCACCTCGCTGCGCAGGACGATAAGGCGGCCGCGGTTGGCGGAGAAGGAGTTCTGCAGCTTGTTGCGCTCCTCGCGCGCTTTGCGGTCGACGGGCTCGATCTGGGAGAGCGCGCGCGTGTTGGCCTCGAGGCCCTCGCGTTCTCGTTCGATGCGGTAGCGCAGGTTCTGAAGCTCGGTAGCGGCGGCGGTAATCAGGTCTGGGAGCTCGTCGAGCTCTCGCTGGCGGCTGAACGAATCCGTAGCAGCCCGGGCGATGCCGCCGCTGATGCCGCCGTTGGCACGCAGGTGGTAGCCGTCCATCGTGACGACGGAGCCGAGGCCGCGGCGCAGTACCTGGGTCGCGACGGCGCCGTTCTCGACGACGATGACGCGGCCAAGGAGGGCATCCACGAGCGGGCGGAAGCGGTTGTCGCAGCGCACGAGGCGGGCGGCGACGCCGATGACGCCCTTCTCCTTGAGGATGTTCAGGGGCGGCGTACCTTTGATCATGTCGAGCGGGAAGACGGTGGCGCGACCCTGCTCGTGGTCCTGCAGCGTCTCGAGCGCGGCGATCGCGAGGGGGAAGTTCTCGAAGACGAGAGCGCTGAGGTTCTCGGCGAGGGCTGCCTCAATGGCGAGCTCGAGGCCCGGCGGCACCCGCACGATGTCGCGGACGAGGCCGATGAGCCCCTCGGCGACGTTGTCTTCGTTCTCGTCGCCGATCAGGT
>JBFWZE010000295.1:0-2825 GCA_050185685.1 Dehalococcoidia bacterium | reverse complement strand
GTCAGGAAGCGCGCCTGACCATCCATCCAGAACGACTGCGCGGCGATACCGTCACGGTGCACGGCCTGGCGCTGCTCGAAGAGGGAGCCACGCATCTGGTTCGTCTGCACCGCCTGCGCGAACGCGACCGGATCAGGGACCGAGATGCCGTAGGTGTCGGTGTTGGTCTGTACGTAGAGGATGTCGCTGGCGCGGCGGTGGCCGGAGTAGAAGAGCACCTCGCCGAGCTGCGCCACCCTTGCCTTGCCGACGTGGTGGCCGGGCCAGTCCACGCCGCGCACGTCGGGGTCTTCGCCTTCCGGGTCGGCCGGGATCAGGCGTTCGATATTGATCAATGGGACGATCTGTCTCTGGGCGCCCCAGCGGATCGTCAGGGCGTTTCGGTCGATGACGTAGCGCAGGGAGATGCTGCCGTACGTCCAGTACGCGAACAGCGCACCGATCAGGAGCAACACCGGTCCAACGACCAGCGGGAAGAACTGCGCCAGGCTCGGGTCATGGCTGAAGCTCTTCAGGACGAGGGCGGCGCCGACGACGGCACAGAACACCACTGCGACGATGCCGAGGAAGGAACCGCTGCTCGATTCGGGCTTGAAGACGGTGAAGACCTGTGGCTGTGGCGCAGCAGCGGCGCCGCGGCCGGCAGGCTGGAACGACGGCAGCGAGCGCGCACTGCGACGGAAGGGCACCGGGGCCTCCGCCTCGTCTCCAGCTGCCTCGTCCGTGACAGCGGCCGCGATGACCGCCTCGTCCTGCTCTTCCTCGTCGGCTTCTGCTTCATAGGCTGCCGGCGCTGACGGCTCCACGAAGCCCCATTCCTCGGTCTCGTCTTCGAGCTCAACATGCTCGTCAATCGCGGGCTCTTCGTCGACGTAGACGGGCATCCGGGGCTTCGGGACTTCGTAGACCTCTTCGCGAGGCTCAACGTCCTCCGGCTCGATCTCCTCGAGCGCGGCGATTTCCTCAATCTCCGGCTCTTCGTCCTCATCCTCAGCGTCGGTAGTAAGGAAGAGCGGCGGAGGATCACGGAAGATCGAAGAGAGGGGCACCGGCGCGCCCGACGCTGGCTCCTCGACCTCGCCTTCGTCCGCAGCGTCCTCTTCCGGCAGGAAAAGGGGCGGCGGCGCACCGAAGATCGACGAGAGCGGGACGGGCCGCAGCGGCGATGGGCCGCTGGAGACGTTGTCCTCGCTGGTCTCGGTCAGAAAGGCCGGAATTTCGACGTCGTCTTCGGCGCCTGCTTCATCGCCGCGCAGCAGCTCGTCATCGTCCAGATCGAGGTCGTCTGGATTCGTCTCCGGCTGCTCGCGATCCTTGCCCGGGTTGTCGTTCACGTGGTTGCCTCACGGACGCCGCTTTCGCGGTGTCCGGACGGTCGTGGCATGGGCGGCCCTGTTACGCCTGCACCGGCTGGCGAAGCGGGACCGGCGTGCACCAGTGGGAGTACCGGGCGACACGACCGTAGATGATGTTGAAGTAGAGCTCCTGCAGCTTCTTGCTGATCGGCCCGATCTCGCCGTCGCCGACAGGGCGGTGGTCGACCTCCGTCACCGGCGTGACGTGAGCGGCCGTACCGGTCATGAAGACCTCGTCGGCAATGTAGAGCTCAGAGCGGTCGATCGAGCGGGCTTCGACCTCGAGGCCGAACTCCGTCTTCGCGAGCTCGAGCACCGTCGCGAGGGTGATGCCCTCGAGGACGTTGTCGGACTCGGTCGGCGTAATCAGCTTACCGTCCCGGATGACGACGATGTTCTCGCCGCTGCCCTCGGAGATGTGGCCGTCGTGGGTGAGCATGATCGCCTCGTCGAAGCCGTTCAGGATGGCGTCCGTCTTGGCGAGTGCAGAGTTGATGTAGATGCCGGTGCCCTTCGCGCGGGCCGGGATCGAGACGTCCTCGACGCGGCGCCAGGAGCTCGTCTGGCAGCGGATACCCTTCTCGATGTCGAGGTAGGGGCCGAAGGGCGCGACGAAGATCAGCAGGTCGTCCTGAAGGTCGTGGACGCGGACGCCGAGGACCTCAGAGCTCTTGTAGGCGAGCGGCCGGATGTACTGATCCTCGCGGATCTCCGACATCGAGACGATCTTCTTGATGTTCTCGGCGATCTGCTCCGGCGTCTCGTCGATCTCGATGCGCGTAATCTTCGCGCTCTCGTAGAGGCGGCGCAGGTGATCTTCGACGCGGAAGAGGTAGACCGTCTCGTCGTCGGCGTTCCAGTTGCCCCGGATTCCTTCAAATACCCCGGTGCCGTAGTTGAAGGCGTGCGTCATGATGCCGATCTTTGCGTCGGCCAGCGGCACGATTTGCTTCTTCAAGTAGGCGTAGGGTGTTGCCATGGAATCAAGGCCTCCAGATTCACGCCGGCCAAGAGGCGGCCAGCACAGTTGCAGGGATTATAGGCACCGCGCGCATAGAGGAGCAATCTGAAAGCTACGAGGTTGAAGCAGGGCTCGGAGCTCGTCGCTCTGCTGCTACGATACGCAGCGATGGCCGTCACCCACCGCCTCGGCAACCTCGACCTCGCCGTCCTCTCCGACGGGGAGTTCTACCTCGACGCCGGTGCGACCTTCGGGCTGGTGCCGCGGACGATGTGGGAGCCCTTCGCAGGGCACCTCGATGACATGCACCGCCTCACCATCGGCCTCAACTCGCTGCTCCTGCGCTCCGAGGGCAAGCTCATCCTGATCGAGACCGGCGTCGGCGATAAGCCCCGCGGCTGGCGCGACCAGGCCTCCGGCGCCGACAAAGGCACGCTGCTGAGCGACCTCGCGAGTATCGACGTGGCGCCGGAGGACATCGACGTCGTCATCAACACGCACCTCCACGC
>JBFWZE010000294.1:0-2872 GCA_050185685.1 Dehalococcoidia bacterium | reverse complement strand
GCGCCAACAGCGGCGTCGTCACGGTCGTGCCGCCGCGAGGCCCCGTCCTGCTCCTGCACACGAAGGGCGCGAAGACTGGTGAGCCTCGCCTGACGCCGCTGATGTATCTGCAGGACGGCGACCGCCAAGTCCTCTTCGCGTCGATGGGCGGTTGGAAGCGTAACCCCGACTGGTACTACAACCTCCTCGCTCACCCGGCTGTCACAGTCGAGGTCGGCACCGACGTCTACAACGCAACAGCCGTCGAAGTGCACGGCGAGGAGCGAGACGCCCTCTACGAGCGCATGGCGTCGCTCTATCCCCAGTTCGTCCTCTATAAGAAGAAGACGAAGCGCCTGATCCCGGTCGTCGTGCTTGAGCGGACAGCAGAGCCCATCGACATCGAGGCGCTTCGTTCCCGGCCATTCTGACGCACCAATCGCTGCGACCTCGCCGAAGCGTCATTGGCTTCAGCGCATCGCCGTGGCGCCAGACCCGTCACTGCAGCGTTGCGCATCCCGCTGGGTGACAGCCGTGAGATCGCGACAGACTGGTTCAGCGCGTCGCCCGATGTGTTCGCTACCAGGCGGCCTCAAGCAGCCGCATGTACGGCTCGGCCAGCGTATCCGCCCGTTCGCCGGGGTTGGCGTTGAAGTTCTTCTGGGCGTCGCGGACGAGCAGCGGCAGCTCATCGTGCGGTATGCCGAGCTCGCTGAGCCGGGATGGCATGCCGATCGAGCGGTAGAACGCGGACAACGCTTCGGCGCTGGCGGCCGCCGCTGCGTCGACACCGCCGGTAGCATCCACCTCCAGCGCTTCGGCCAGGCGGCGCAGCAGGCCCTCATTCGAAGCGTCCAGGCCGCGGACGACCGCCGGTAGCAGCGCTGCGGTCGCCTCGCCCTGGCCGACATGGTGGTAGCGCAGGTGGAGCGCCGTTGCCAGCGCGTAGGAGGCGCCGCCCAGCGGGTCGCGCGCTGTGCGCCGGCCGGTGTCGTCGTCGGCAGCGCGGTTGGCGAGGAACGCGGCGGCGCAGAGGTCGATGCGCGGCGCCGGGTTTGTCGGCTCGGCGAGAGCGAGGGACAGCGCGTTCCTGGCGAGACGGAAGGCCTGGCGGTGGTCGCCGTCGACGAGCGGGTTGAGACTCTCTCCACAGACGGAGCGCAGAGCGCCGCTGAACGTCGTCGTGCCGGTGGAGCGCAGCAGGTCAACCGGCGCGCTGAGCAGTGCGTCGCTGTCCCAGAAGATCGCCGCGGGCCGCGTCTTCGGGTCGTAGTACTCCATGCGGTGGTCGAGGTCGTCGTTTTTGAGGCCGGTGCCGGCGCGATTCATCGCTGAGGTTGGTGTCGTCGGGACGTTGATGATCGGCGGCTTCGGCGCATTGAGGCGCGGGCTGAAGGCAGGCTTGCCCTCCGGGTACTGCGTCATCAGCGCGAAGGGGTCGCCGCTCTCACCGAGGAAGATCGCTACCGCCCGCGTGCCGACGATGACGCTGCCGCCGCCGAGGGCGATCAGCAGGTCGGCGCCCGCTTCCCGCGCCGAGTCTCGAGCGGCGATACAGGCTGCGAAGCTGGAGTCTTTGTCCATCGCGCCGAAGTGGCCGGCGTAGCGTTCGGCGCCAACCGCCGCCTCGATGCGCGCGAGCAGGTCGGTCTGCGTCGCGACCGTGCGGCCGCAAATCACGAAGGCACGACGGGCGCCGGCGCGGTCGAGCTCGGCGCCCAGGTTGGTGAGAGCGTCACGGCCGCTGTACAGGCGCAGCGGGTAGCTGACCGCGCGAAAGTCGCCGTAGCCGGGATTGGCGGGCATGGGGTCTAGCTGAGGCCCAGCTCGGCCAGAATCGCGGCGTTGTCGGCGCCGGCGGCAGGCGCGGGGCCGCGGGGCTCCCAGTCGCCGAAGCCGAGGCGGATCGGCGGGCCGGGGATCTTGAGCGTGCCATGATGGTCGTCGACTTCGAGGCCGCGCCAGGTCTGCCGCGTTGCGAGCTGGCGGTCGCGTAGCAGGTCGTCCAGAGATTGCACCGGCGCGAGCATGACGCCCGAAG
The DNA here is from genome assembly GCA_050185685.1 of Dehalococcoidia bacterium. GTDB lineage: Bacteria > Chloroflexota > Dehalococcoidia > DSTF01 > WHTK01 > WHTK01. The sequence continues at coordinate 852 of JBFWZE010000294.1, read as the reverse complement.
TCACCGCCCACTCAAGGAGATCGAGCTTCTTCTTGATCGCAAAGAAGGCGCCGAAGACCTCCGCCAGCTTCACCGGCACGTCCGGCGGCACATCGAGCAGATCGAACTCCACCCAGTCCGTCTCCGCGACCCAGTCCGGCGCCATGTCGTGCTCCTTCATCCAGTCGACGAGTGCGGCTGTGTCCTTGCCGCGCTGGCCGGACTGGAAGAGCCAGATGACATACCCATCGAGGCAGGGGAAGACGTTCGGCAGCCGGACGGCGCCGCCGATGTCGCGCTGGGCGCCGTAACGCTGCAGGTTGATGCCCAGGAGGTCCCAGAACTGGTACGTGTTGCTGAGCATCCAGAGGCCGGTGTCGCGTATCGCCTCGTCGACATGGGCGCCGAGGCCGGTCTTCTTGCGCTGGCGCAGGGCAATCAGGGTGCCTGCGACGGCGTGCTGACACCCGAACTGCCAGCTCTGGTAGGGCATCGAGGGCTTCAGCGGCAGACCGCCCTTCGGCCCCGTCATGTGCAGGTAGCCGCCCATCGCGAAGTGCACGAGGTCGGAGCCCTTCCAGTCGGAGTATGGTCCCGTCTGGCCGAACGGCGTGATCGACGTGAGCACGACTCCGGGGTTGATCGCCTTCAAGGCCTCATAGCCAAGGCCGAGGCGCTCCAGCCAGCCCGGCGCAAACGACTCGATGACGACATCGGCGGTGGCGACGAGGCGGCGGACGACCTCACGTCCCTCTTCGGTGTCGAGGTCGGCGGTGACGCGTCGTTTGCCGAAGCTGTAGGACTCCCAGTAGAGGCTGCTCGGGCCATGCTCATGCATCTCGGCCAGCGGTGGCAGCCAGCGTGCCTCGTCGC
>JBFWZE010000293.1:0-2904 GCA_050185685.1 Dehalococcoidia bacterium | reverse complement strand
CGTTCGGCGCCAACCGCCGCCTCGATGCGCGCGAGCAGGTCGGTCTGCGTCGCGACCGTGCGGCCGCAAATCACGAAGGCACGACGGGCGCCGGCGCGGTCGAGCTCGGCGCCCAGGTTGGTGAGAGAGTCACGGCCGCTGTACAGGCGCAGCGGGTAGCTGACCGCGCGGAAGTCGCCGTAGCCGGGATTGGAGGGCATGGGGTCTAGCTGAGGCCCAGCTCGGCCAGAATCGCGGCGTTGTCGGCGCCGGCGGCAGGTGCCGGCCCGCGGGGCTCCCAGTCGCCGAAGCCGAGGCGGATCGGCGGGCCGGGGATCTTCAGCGTGCCATGATGCTCGTCGACTTCGAGGCCGCGCCAGGTCTGCCGCGTCGCGAGTTGGCGGTCGCGCAGCAGGTCGTCCAGCGACTGCACCGGCGCGAGCATGACGCCGGAGGTCACAGCCCACTCAAGGAGATCGAGCTTCTTCTTGGTCGCGAAAAAGGCGCCGAAGACCTCCGCGAGCTTCACCGGCACGTCCGGCGGCACATCGAGCAGATCGAACTCCACCCAGTCCGTCTCCGCGACCCAGTCCGGCGCCATGTCGTGCTTCTTCATCCAGTCGACGAGTGCGGCTGTGTCCTTGCCGCGCTGGCCGGACTGGAAGAGCCAGATGACATATCCATCGAGGCAGGGGAAGACGTTCGGCAGCCGGACGGCGCCGCCGATGTCGCGCTGGGCGCCGTAACGCTGCAGGTTGATGCCGAGGAGGTCCCAGAACTGATACGTGTTGCTCAGCATCCAGAGGCCGGTGTCGCGAATCGCCTCGTCGACGTGGGCGCCGAGGCCGGTCTTCTTGCGCTGGCGCAGGGCAATCAGGGTGCCCGCGACGGCGTGCTGACAGCCGAACTGCCAGCTCTGGTAGGGCATCGAGGGCTTCAGCGGCAGACCGCCCTTCGGCCCCGTCATGTGCAGGTAGCCGCCCATCGCGAAGTGTACGAGGTCGGAGCCCTTCCAGTCGGAGTACGGTCCCGTCTGGCCGAACGGCGTGATCGACGTGAGCACGACTCCGGGGTTGATCGCCTTCAAGGCCTCATAGCCAAGGCCGAGGCGCTCCAGCCAGCCCGGCGCGAACGACTCGATGACGACATCGGCGGTGGCGACGAGGCGGCGCACGACCTCACGTCCGTCCTCGGTGTCGAGGTCGGCGGTGACGCTTCGTTTGCCGAAGCTGTAGGACTCCCAGTAGAGGCTGCTCGGGCCATGTTCATGCATCTCGGCCAGTGGCGGCAGCCAGCGTGCCTCGTCGCCGCCGGGGGGCTCCACCTTGATCACGTCGGCGCCGAGGTCGGCGAAGGTCTTGCCGGCTGAGAGCGAGACGGCGCCGGGCAGCTCGATGACGCGGTAGTGCGCCAGCGGCTTCGAGGCGTCTGTGCGCAGCGGCAGGACGGGCGCGGGTTCGTTCGTCATCGTGCTGGATACTAGCCGATGCGCCCGAGATGCTCCACCGGGACGGCGTTAGACCTTGAAGACGGTAATCTTCTCGGGCGTAACGCGGATCGTCACTCGCTCGTCGCCCGGTGCCTCGCCTGGCGGGTCGATGCCCAGGTAGCGGTGCGAGAGCTCGAACGAGAGCGCCTTCTCGGGGTCTGGGCTCAACTCGGCCCGGCCGCGAACCTCCACCGAGTGGTACGGGCTCGTCAGGTCGTACACCACCACGTTGACGCGGCTATCGCGGCGAAGGTTCCTGACCTTCTGACGGCGGGCCAGCGAGGTGAAGAGCAGCGCGTCGCCGTCCCGCTTGAACCACATCACCGCGGAGTGCGGCGCGCCGTCCGGCATCAGCGTGGTGATTGTCGCGAAGTTCTTCGCGTCTAGGAGGGCACGAGTGTCGTCGTCAAATATGGGAGTCATGAATCCAGCGTAGCGCGCGCCGATTTCGTTTGCGCGGGGTGCCCGGCTAGAATGCGCCCATGCCTCTACCCGCGTCCGACCCGAACCTGCCGCTCGCCGGCATCCGCGTTATCGACCTCACGAGCACGATCGCCGGGCCCTCGGCGCTGCGTCATCTCGCCGACTACGGCGCGCAGGTCATCAAGGTGGAGTCGGAGGCGCACCCGGACGGCAGCCGCTGGAGTACGCCGCACGCCGGCAACGTCAAAGGCATCAACCGCAGCGGCTACTACGCCGCCTACAACTCCGGCAAGATCTCCCTCAGCCTCAACATGCGCGTACCGGAGGCAAAAGAAGTCCTCAGCCGGCTGATCAAGGTGTCCGACATCATCGTGGAGGCCTATGTGCCCGGCGTCATCGACCGCTGGGGCTTCGACTACGAGCACGTGAAGGCGATCAACCCGAAGATCATCATGGCGAGCCACTGCCTCCAGGGGCAGACCGGCCCCTACCGGCGTCACCGCGGCTTCGGCCACCTCGCCGGCGGCATGAGCGGCTGGTACGACCTCACCGGCTTCGAGGGCGAGGAGCCGCTCGGGCCGTACTCTGCCTACACCGACTTCCTTGCCTGGCCATACCTGCTCAACGCGCTGCTCGTCGCCCTTGAGCTGCGCGACGCGACCGGCGAGGGCCAGTACATCGACCACGCCCAGATCGAGTCGTCGACTCACTTCCTCGCGACCGGCCTGCTCGACCTGCAGCTCAACGACCGCCTCGCGACGCGGCGCGCCAACCGCGAGGACTACGCCTGCCCGAACAATGCCTACCAGTGCGCCGGTGACGACCGCTGGGTTGCCCTTAGCGTGCGTGAGGACGAGGAGTTCGCTGCCCTCTGCGAAGTCATCGGCGCGCCGGAGCTCCTGAAGGACGAGCGCTTCGAGAGCTTCGCCGAGCGCAAAATTCACGAAGAGGCGCTCGACGCCCTGATCGCGGCGAAGACGGCTGACCGCGAACCCTTCGACCTCGCGAGGCGG
>JBFWZE010000292.1:0-2946 GCA_050185685.1 Dehalococcoidia bacterium | reverse complement strand
TCGAGGAGCAGGCCGATCTCGGCGGGGCGCAGAGGCCGCTTCTCGTTCCCGATCTCCGGCGGTGCGTATTCGACGACGACGGTTTCACGCGCGAACAGCGGCCGCGGGTTGTTGGCATCGCTGCCGGTCAGGTAGTGGACGTCGCCCGCCCACCGGTCGCGCCCGGACAACCACCAGTTGCGAACGACGATGCCGATGCTGCCGATGCCGAGAATGATGGCGCCGATGATCGGCAGCGGCTTCAGCCCCATGAAGTCGACGAAGGCCTCTTCCGGCGTCTTGATGTACTTCAGCGTCGGCGGCGGGACGTTGACGGCGCCCTTCGGCGTTGCGGCGACGATGGTAAGGCCCTGGAAGGAGCTCAGCTGACCCTTCGTCGCGAAGGTCGCGTTGCTCCCGTTCAGGCTGAAGTTGCAGGTGCGGTTCGTCCCGCGCGGGCCCTCGTAGCAAATGACCTCGGTCAGGGCGGGCGCGGTGAGCGTCGCCCTCGCGCTCTGAATCGGCACGCCCCACTGGTCGCCGGTCGCGTTCCAGAAGAACTCATCGTGGTCGTCGAAGGTATTGAACGCGCCCTTTAACGTGTAGCTGATCCGATACCGCTGCGGACCGCTGATCGTCTTGTCCGCGTCGCCGATTTTGATCTGAAGGTTGCTGCCGACGCGCGACTTCTCGAACTTCCAGTTCTTGCCGTTGCCGTCGTCTACCTTGATGTTGCTCAGGGTGATCAGGCGGTGATGGCGCGGGTCGCCGTCGATGAGGTACTCCACAGGGATGTCGCGGAAGATGCCGTGTTTCTGGAGCGCGAGGAAGTCGACCTGGATGTCCTCGACCACGTCCACCGATGCGTCCTTATGGATTACGTAGCTCGTGTTGAACGAGCGGATAACCCAGCCTTCGTCTGCTGACGCGGTCTGGGAGTGCAGCGCGACAAGGCTGAAGGCGATGAGGGCAATGAGCGCGGGCAGCAGAAGGCGGGGACTCTTCATATCACCACTGATTGTAGACGAGCGAGACGATTGCGCCGCTGCGTCGTAGACTGCAAACATCGCCTGCGCCGAACGGGGCGACAACAGAAAGAGACCGCCGCCCATGCAGGTGACCCCCAACGTCCGCGCAGTCCAGGTGCCGGACAGCAACCCGATGCACCCGACCTACACGACGATCTACCTGGTCGGCCACGGTCAGGTCTTCACGATCGACTCGGGCGAAGACTTTGAGCGCTACCGCTGGATGCTGCGCGGCTACCTGGCCGCGGTGGAGAAGGCCGAGATCATGCTCAGCGGCCTCAGCCACCACCACGCCGATCACAGCGCCAACCTCAAATGGCTGCAGGATGAGTTCGGCGCCTCCATCCATCTGCTCAGAGACGCGGAGCCGCTGCTCGGCCCACGTCTGCCGGAGACCGGCGTTGAGTACATCGCGGAGGGTGACCAGATCGAAGTGTCCGGCGGCGTGAAGCTGCAGGTCATGCAAACGCCCGGCCACAGCGTCGACTCGGTCTGCTACTACCTCGAGGACGAGGGCGTGCTCTTCACCGGTGACACGATCCTCGGCGGCTCGACGACGACAATCATCGACCTCTCGGAGTACATGGCGACACTGGAGCGGCTGCGGAATCTCCCCAACCTCAAGGTGCTCTGCCCCGGCCACGGCACGATCATGGAGAACCCGATCGAGGTCATCGACGACTACATCCGCCGCCGCAACGTCCGCGAGCGCGAGATCGTCGAGATCATGGCAGAGCGGCCCGAGGTCACCAGCTGGGACCTCGTCGAGGCCTGCTACCAGGGCGTCGACCGCCGGCTCTGGCGCGCCGCGGACCGCGTCGTCCAGACCCACCTCAAGAAGCTCGAAAAGGACGGCGTCATCAAGGTCTACCCCGGCAAGCCAAAGCACGTCGACCCCAACGAGGTCTCGAAGGTCGCCGAGGAAGAGCATGAACGCCTCGAGATCCTGCGCAAGGCGGATGAGATCCGCGACCAAATGAAACGCCGCACGGTGCAGCTCCAGGAAGCAGGCCCCGCCGCAGAGTGGGACGAGCAGCCCCGCTACGAGCTGATTCGGTAAAGGCGGTCAGCGTTCAGTCAGCGGGCAGCGGTCAGCCAACAGGTAACCGCCGCTGCCGCTGGCGTTTGAGTCATGCGCCCTTCTCCCTCGCGCATTCGCGCCTTCACATCCTGACCGGCCCAATGGGGGATGGAAGGGGGCGCAGCCCCTCCCGGGGTCTGGGGTGTCCCCAGAGCCAAACCTCGATCGCGAGCGCCGAAGGCCTGCGCAGCGGCGGGGGTGGCGCCCGTCTATGACACCGGCAGCACACTCACCTGCGGGCATGCCGGTGGTCAGGGCGACGAGCGGGAGCGCATACGACGTTCACCAAAGGCGAGCGGCCATGAGGGACGTCATCGACATTCGCCCGCTGGTTATACTCCGCCCATGAGCTTCGAAACCACCCGGCTCCTCGATGCACCACTGGTCACCGCACCTGATGGCTCCGACGTCCGCGTCCTGCCGCAGCTCGAGCGCGGCAGCATGATCCTCGTCGAGCTCGCTGCCGGCCGCACGTCGATTGCGGTGGCGCACCGAACGGTCGAAGAGCTGTGGTACTTCCTCAGCGGCCGCGGCGAGATGTGGCGGCGTCGGGGCAAAGACGAGGCGGTAGCTGTCGTCGAAGCGGGCGTCAGCGTCAGCATCCCCGTCGGCACGAGCTTCCAGTTCAGCAGTCTCGGGCCGGAGCCGCTCCAGGCGATCTGCGTGACGATGCCGCCATGGCCCGGCATGGACGAGGCGTATCAGGTCGATGGGCCCTGGGAGGCCACAAGGGCCTGAAGAGAGCCGCCCACGTCACTGACGCGGGCGGCTCGGCTTAGCAGATCCTGCCGGCTACTTGCCGTTCTTGGTGTAAGAGACGCAGTCACCCTGGTTGTTGAACGATGAGCCGTCAGCACG
>JBFWZE010000291.1:0-2995 GCA_050185685.1 Dehalococcoidia bacterium | reverse complement strand
GTGATCGTCACCTCGACGCCGGCGGGCCAGCCCTGACCGGTGGCAGTGACGTCGATGCCGGGGGGACCGCTCTTGGGGTTCAGCGTCGTCGACGGCCCGGCGCCGGCGCTGCGGGTGGCCGTCGCCGAGGGCCTCGTCGTCGTGCTCGCGTTCTTGCTGCCGCCGCCACAGGCAGCAGCGAAGGTCACCATGAGGACTGCAATCGCAGCGAAGAGGGTTCGTTTCACAGCGTCAGCATTCATTGAGCCGTACTCACCACTTCTCGATTTGTTCTCGTGCAGCTTCGAGGACCTGTTCCCGCAGATCAGCGCCGATAACGCCGCTCAGCGACTCCAGGCGCCGTTCTACGTAGGCAAGCCCGGAGTCACGGTCGAAGACGTCGTCGCTCTGGGCCGCTTCTGCGACAAGACCATCAATCAGCAGCACAGTCCTCGAAGCGAGGGCCGCGCTTGCTGCATCGGGCGATGCGGAGCGCAGACTCTCGTCTCCCAGGATCCGGGAGAGCTGAGTCAGCGCCTCCGAGCGCTCCGTCACCTGGTCCTAGAGGGTCGGCTGCTTGGTCACTCCGCCGCGCACCTTGTTGTAGCAGGAGCTGCAGTAAACCGGGCGGTCGCCGCGCGGAATGAACGGGACCTCGGTCATGACGCCGCATTCGGCGCAGGCGGCGGGGTGCATCTGGCGGGGAGTCTTACCGCCAAAGCTGGCGAAGACGCCGTAGCGAACGTACCCTTCCTCCGGCTCCGCAGCACGCGCGGTCCGGCGCGCCGTGCGGCAGCGAGGGCAGCGAGCGGGCTCGTTCTGCAGGCCCTTGCCCGCGTAGAACTCCTGCTCACCGGCCGTGAAGATGAAGCCGTTGCCACAGTCCTTGCACGAAATCTCTTTGTCTACGAATGCCAACTTTGGTGAATCCTCCTTGGATCAGGTCCAAAAACCATAGGAATGCTATGTGAAATGGTGAAATAACGGCAATGTTTACTCAGGGAGTCGCTTAGCGGCTCACGCTCTCAGGGGACTGTCGGCAAGAAGTTGGGTTTAGAATAGTAGTGAGATGCCTGAAGTACCGGACCTTGAAGCTATCCGGGGGTTCCTGAATCGACGCATCGTCGGGACGACGATTGAGCGGGTCGATGTAAACATACCTGTAGTCATAAGAATACCACGCGAAGACTTCGTTCGTCTCCTCACCGGCGATTCTCTCGGCGAAATCCACCGCTACGGTAAATTTCTCCTCTTCAGCACCGCCTCCGGGCGCATTCTCGTCATCAACCCGATGCTCACCGGACGCTTCTCCCTGGTCGACCCGAAGACGAAGAAGCATGCACGCACCGCCTTCAGCCTCGCGCTCTCGGATGGCTGCGAGCTGCGCTACGCCGACCAGCGGCTTATGGGCCGCGTCTACCTCGTCCAGCCGGAAGAGGTCCAGTCACTGCCCCAGTTCGCCGACATGGGTCCGGACGTGCTCGACCCGGCGCTGACGGAGGAGGTCTTCCGCCAGCGCATTCGCAAGTACAGCGGTCAGATCAAGAGCATCCTGGTCAACGCGAAGTTCGTGGCCGGTATTGGCAACGCCTACTCGGACGAAATCCTCTGGGAGGCGGGAATCCACCCCTACCGCAAGCGCACCGCGATCACCGACGAAGAGATGACGAAGCTCTACGACGCGATAACCTCCGTCCTTCGCTGGTCGGAGGGCGTCGTCGCCGAAAAGATGAGCGAGTCACTGGACTACTCAGAGTGGCGGGACCACCTCAGGGTGCACCGGCGTGGCGGTCAGCCCTGCCCTCGCTGCGGCAACACGATCAGCGAGATTACCGCCGGTCAGCGGATCACCAGCTTCTGCCGCCACTGCCAGCCCTAGTCGGCGCTGCCGAACTCCTCGATCGCCGTCTTGAACTCGTCCGGCAGGATGTTCTGCAGGACCGGAATCACGTCAAGGAAGAACGGGGCGATGACCGACCCGTCGACGTCGTCGATCAGCTTCAGGCTCGGGAACGTCACGGCGAAGATCAGCGCGATTTCGACGAAGATCAGCCCCTTAACGAGGCCGATGAACGCGCCGCCGATCGAATCGAGCAGCCCCAGCATCAGCATCGAGGCGGCGGTCTTCATGAACGACGCGATGAGCGTGCTCGCCAGCACCACAGCCCCGAAGATCATGCCGAAGGCGATGATCTCGGCCGTCTGTTGGCTATCAACGGCGACCTTCACGTCGGTGGCGAGGTCGCGGTAGAAGAGACCGGCGAGGGCAACAGCAAACACCGCGCCGATAATCGTCACGACTTCGCGAATCGCACCTGCGTGGAAAGCGGCGAAGGTGAACCAGGCGAGGGCGGCAAGAATAGCGAAGTCGACCCAGTTCACGTCAGGCGAGACTCCTCATGCGTTGGTTCTCTCTGTCTTATCGACAGAAAACCGGAAAAACGCACTACGTAATCGTTGAGCCGCCCGCGCTGCCGCGCCGAGGGCTCGCCCCGCCTGATATCCGCCAGAGTGTAGCACAGCCCATTTCGAACGCCACTGGTTTCGTTCGAGCACGGTCTGTTGGCGCGACGCCAGCCACAGAAGCGCGGGCGGTATAATCGGGCTCCAGCATGGACGAGCAGCTCAGAGCCCTCCTCGAGTCCGTCGCCGGCGGCTCCCTCAGTGTCGAGGCCGCCCTCGATGACCTGCGCCACCTGCCATACGAGGACATCGGCTTCGCGAAGGTCGACCATCACCGCGCCCTCCGCGACGCGATGCCGGAGGTGATCCTTGGCGAAGGCAAAACGCCGGAGCAGGTAGCCGCGATCGGCGCCAGCCTCGTCGCCCGCTCCGGACGGCTGCTCGTCACCCGCATCGGCCGCGAAGCCTTTCGCGCCCTCCAGGCCGCCGTCCCCGACGCCGAGTACGACGAGCTCGCCCGCGTCGCCACGGTTGAGCGCACGCCACGGCCCCTGCTGCCCGGCGTGGCCGTCCTCTGTGCCGGTACCGCCGACCTGCCGGTTGCGCACGAGGC
>JBFWZE010000290.1:0-2997 GCA_050185685.1 Dehalococcoidia bacterium | reverse complement strand
GCGGCCTCGACGATGCGGCGAACGGCAGTCCAGTCGGTGAGGAAGTGCTGGCCGAGGGATTTGTCGGGGGAAACGCGCTGCTCTCGCAACTCGCGCGGGCGGTATGACGGCGTGCTGCCGCCTTTGCTGCGTCTAGGGCGAGAGGATGTAGATGTCAACGCCACCAGTATGCCAGTCGACCGGGGCTCCGTCAGGGAAACCGAGGTCGATCATGTCGCCGACAATGCCGCCGCCGGTGTCCGCGGCGATCGCGAAGCCGTAGCCGGGGATGAACATGCGCGTGCCGAGGGGGATGACGCTGGGGTCGACCGCGACTACGCCCTTCTCGACCGGGGTGCCCGTCTTCGTGACGTTGTAGGCGGCGTCACCGAGAGGCTTGCCGGAGCTGGCCGGGTTGTACCAGGTCGCCCAGACACGCTTCACCTCAGCGATGCTGGTGATACCGGGGTTGTAGCCGACGTTGGCGGTGGCGGCGGGAGCGTAGTAGATCACGTTGTCCTGCACTTCGGGCTCGAAGTACTGCTTCACGAAGGTGCGCTCTTTGACGACGCCGTCCTCGATCACCAGCTTGTACTCGCTGACGCGCGTGCCGTCCTTGCCGGTAACGCGGCGAACCTCACCGCCGCTGAGGGCGGGGTCTGCCTTCAGGACCGTCTTGCGCTCTACAGTCTCGCGCTCGAAGAAGCTCTGGCCGCTGACCCGGACGAGGCGTGCATCCATGTTGTTGGCGACGAGGGCGTCGAGGGTCGGCTCAACGCGGTCGTCTTCGCCGAGGAAGAGGCCGACCTCGGCAAGGGCTTCTCGCAGGGTAGTTTTCTGGGTGTAGAGGGTGGTGACTGAATTGCCGCTGCGCAGGTTGATTGCGCGGGCGTGGCGCACTTCGACGTGCATACCAGCAACGACGGGTGAGGACGGCGCCGGGAAGATCTCATCGGCCGGGCCGAGGGTGATGCCGAGGTCCTGCAGGGTCTGGCCGAGAGTGTCGCGGCTGGACTGAAGGCTGATTGAGCGGCCGTCTTCAGTGAGGCTGAGAGGGACGGCGCGGCGAATCGTAAGGGTGATGGTTTCCTGGGGGATCAGCGCTTCTTTGAGGCCGACATCAACGCCGTTATAGCGGATGCCGTCGTAGGGGCTTGTGGAGACGCCCATTTCGCTGAGGAGGTCTTCGACGGAGCGGGAGCGGGTGCGCCAGGCGAGTGCTTTGTTGTCGACGTTGACGAGGACGGGAATCGCCCGGTCGATCGTGAGGTTTTTACCGCTCTGGATTAAGACATCCCCTACCTGGGGCTGGACGCCCGCGAGGTTGAGGAGAGATTGCGTGTCGGTCTCGCGGCTGACGAGATCGATCGAGGTACCGTCCGCGGTTATGGCAAGCTTGCGGGCGGGAAAAACGGCAAAGCTCAGCACACCGGCAATGACGAGGGAAACGATGAGAGCCAGTCGAAGTCGAGCGCGGGCCGATGCGAGGGCAGGAGAGGCATCAGCAACGCGGAGTCGAGAGCTTGCACTGCGTTCTGGTCGGGCGCGAACGCCCTCCAGCCAATACGCCAAGCGGCCCACCCCTTGGAATGTCGAACGCGGCCAAGCGTTCGGCTCTAAAAACGGTCGTGCACCCGCTGTCGATCCGGTGACAGGCTTGCCGCCACAGATCAGCTCAGGCCAGGAACTCCTGCGGCGCCCGAAGAAATCCGCTTACCGCTGCTTCCTTCCGGACCTGACGGGGTTCGCAGCTCTTCGCCGCGCAGGACCCGGCCATCAACACTGAATCTGTATTAGCAGTCCCTATCGGCCTAGACCTCGAGCGGGAGTTCAACCCCGCTATAGCGGGTTGCGGGTTCAGGGCACCGCTAGCTCCCCGTCTAGCACGACCGTTGGCATGCTAGCACAGATAGAAGGGGGCAACCCATTGAGGCTCCGGTTCGATTCATAGGTACAACCTATTTCAGGCAATCCCCGCTTTGGACGAGAAGGCTGCATCTGACGCCGCTAGCGGACCGAGCCCTTCGTAGCACCGGTAAGACAGCCCTTGTCCGCGATCGAGGCATAGACAACTGCCTGGAAGAAGTAGGCATCGGCGCTGCAGAAGTAGCTGCGCGGCTGGGCCGGCACGCTGGTCTTCAGCGCTTCGAAGTCCATCTTCGTCCCGGACGCACGGTCGACTGCGATACCGGCGGCGACATCGATGACTTTCGTGCCCGCTGCCGTGAACTCGGTCGAGACGGTGACGTAGACCCGCTTCACCTCAGGGAAGGACGCCCAGACCACCTTGTTCGCGACGAGGGCGCTCTGGGCAGTGATCTGCAGCGTGTCGTTGCTGGGGCCGCCGAGGAATTGGCTGTTGCCGCCGATTGTGTTCGACGACGTGGGTAGCGGCCGCACCGAGACCGTAGCAAGGCCGGAAGCGGCGTCGAAGGTCACCTTGAGCTCATCGACCGAGGCGCGGGGGACGAAGGTGCGGTTGTCACGGTAAGCCTGGGCGATGCGGTTCTCGATTTCGGCCGTATTCACGTTGGACGCCGCGGCAGGCGATACCGTACGCGTCGCCGAGCTCGATGCAGGAGCCGTCGCTGCCGGGGCCTTCGTGGGCTCTTCGGCTTCGTCGTCGCCTCCGCCTCCGCCGCAGGCAAGGAGAAGGCTTGAGACAAGCGCGATCGCGACCGTGACGATCGAGTTCCGGAGCGACCGGCGGGGCGTTAGCAGCGTCATGGGCGTCCCTTCATTCGTGCAACAGAATTCACGTAGAGAGGACGATACGAGAGGCACTACCTCTCATTCAATCGCCTGAACCCGCCGTCGCGACCAGGCGTAAGCGTGTTAGAGCTGAGGCGGGCTCCAGGCTTCAGGGTTGAGAGCGGTCGGCGGCATCTCACCCTTGAGGTAGGCGACGATGTTGTCAACGACGAGGTTGGCCATTCGCGTGCGCGTCGTCAGGGTGGCGCTGCCCACGTGGGGCGCGACGACGACGTTCGGGAGCTGCAGCAGCGGGTCGTCCGTCGG
>JBFWZE010000289.1:0-3067 GCA_050185685.1 Dehalococcoidia bacterium | reverse complement strand
GAAGTTCGGCACCGAGAGCCCGGCGACGGCGAGGATGCGCATGCCGTAGTCGGCGGCGGAGTTCTGGGAGCGGGCGGAGATGATGCCGCCGGTGATGCCGAAGAGGGTGGTCATGCTGAAGCTGAGGATGACGATCTCGAGGGTGATCGGCAGCTTGCGGCGGAACTCGTTGATGACGGGGGTGTCTGACCGCAGGGAGTCGCCGAAGTCGCCGGTGAGGACGCCGCCGGCCCACGAGGTGTAGCGCTCGAACATCGAGCCGTTGAGGCCCTTTTCTTCGCGGAACTGGACGATCTGGTCCTCGGTCGCGTCGACGCCGAGCTGTGCTGCGACGGGGTCACCGGGCAGAATGCCGAGCCAGACGAAGACGAGGATGGACACGAGGACGAGGTTGAGGGCGACGCCACCGAGGCGTTTGACGATGTAGCCGCTCATGACGTTACCTCCTGTCCGGTCCTTCGCCGGCGCTGCCGATAGAGGAACCCTACGCTAGTTGTGGCCTAGCAACAAGATTGATCTCAATCTTTTGTTTGTTGTAGACAAAAGCCTTCGAGTCGGCTTAAGGTCGTGACATCACGATAGATGAGAGACGTCATTCGATGAAACAAATATCAGTATTGACAGTGCTCCGGATATGCACGCCGCGAGAGTAGGTCTGGGGCTAAAAGCTGTCAATCCTTCAGGACTTGTTGAATCCACCAAGAAACGCTTCCGCATCTCAGTGAAAACTCAATAGACATCGGTCGTTAGCATTATCAGAATCCTCTATTAACAGGGGATCCGTGGCCATCTGGCCTTGAGCGAGTAGGAGGGCTTTCAATGGGAGCTTCAAACTACTGGGAACGAGTCACCCGAGAGCGGGTCGGACGGCGGCGTCTGATCCAGGGCGGCGCGGCGTTGTCGATTGGGGCCGGTGCCCTGGCGCTGATCGGCTGCTCGGACAACAGCGGCAGCAGTGACGGCGACTCAGCGAGCAGCGACGGGGCGCCGACGGGTGGCAAGCCGGTCAAAGGCGGCAAGCTGACGCTGAGCAACGTGGGCGCGGGCGCCGACAGCAGCCTCAACGTGATCACGATGAACCGCGCCGGCCACATCCTGGCAGCGGAGCACGTCTACGACCACCTGATCTCGACTCGCGTCGGCAACGGGGCGCCGTACATCCTCGAGGCAGCGAGCAGCGCAGAGACCCCGGACGACCTGACGGTGGTATTCAAGCTCAAGCCGAACATGAAGTACCAGAACATCGCGCCGGTCAGCGGGCGCGCGGTGAAGGCTTCAGACATCAAGGCCGTGCACGAGTACGTGAAGGCGACGGCGGTTGCCAACCGCAGCTTCCAAACGACGTCGATGCAGTCGGTCGAAGCGCCGGACGACAACACGGTCGTCTTCAAGCTGCAGAAACCGAATGCGTATCTCTTCACCGGCACCCAGCTCGGCGAGGAGGCGAACGGCTCGATCATCCCGGTCGAGCTGATCGACAAGCTCGACACGGCGAAGTCGATCGGGAGCGGACCGTACGAAGAGGTATCGAACGACCTCGGCGTGAAGTCGGAGTACCGGCGCTACGAGGGCTTCCGCGAGGCAGCCAAGACCTACATCGACACGCGGACCACGGTGCTCTTCGGCGACGCGGTTGCGGAGGAGTCGGCGTTTCGTTCCGGCCAGAGCGACGTGCTGCTGCCGCCGGCGGGCTCGCCGCAGGTTGACGACCTCCTGAAGGAGATGGGCGACAAGGTCTACCGGCAGGCGTACCCGACGCTGGCGCCGTTCACGATCAACATCGGCGGCAGCCTGGAGTTCAACCCGATCAAGAAGGACATCCGCGGCCGCGAGGCGTTCTACCGCGCGATGAACCGCCAGCAGTACATCGACCTCGTCTTCAACGGCAAGGGCACTGTGCCTACCGGGCTGCTTGTCGACGGACTCGCGGACTACAAGATGGCGGGAAAGGACACCGAAGCCTTCTTCAAGCGAGACCTCCAAGCGGCGCGGCAGCTGTTCTCGGCCGCGAACTTGCTGGACAAGGAGTACGACATCATGTACTTCGCGCCGGCGGACCTGAATGCGCAGTCCTGCCAGATCCTGCAGCGACAGCTCAGCGAGGTGGGGCTGAAGACGACGATCCGCGGCGTCCCGTCGGCGGAGGGCTTCGACCGGACGACGAAGGGTGAGTGGTACTTCTTCTCAGGCGGCCACCCAGCGTACGCGAGTCCGCAGATCATCATGCGGCAGCAGCACACGAACTCGGGCAGCCGTTTCGGCTTCACGGGTCTCGGCGACCCGGAGATTGACGCGCTGATCGAGAAGTCGGAGGCCGCGACGGACTACGAAGAGAACGTCAAGCTGGTCAAAGAAGTGCAGATGGTCTCGCTGAAGAAGTACACAGGCTACGTGCTACTCACCAGCCGAACCCAGGAGCAGCTTTTGTACAAGAAGGTGCGCGACTGGGAGAACGACCCGTCAGAGACCTGGATGCCGCGCTACACGGCCTGGATCCAGCAGTAAGACGGGGCTTTACGGACCGGCTTTCGGGCATAAGATAGGCAGGCTACTGGTTTCGTATACGCAAAATACGGAGGGTAGGTACCATGGGCGAAATTCTCGGACTTGGCATGAGCCACTTCCCCGGCATGCGCCGGACGCTCGAAGGTCCACCGGGACCGAACAACGGCATGCGCCGGCCGGACGTGCCGGAAGAGTGGAAAGACAAGGCGAACTGGCCGCCGAAGATGCTGGAGCAGCTCGGTGACGACCAGGGCGCGGCGCACGCGCAGTGGCACCACACGAAGTTCATCGACAACTGCCGCAAGCTGCGCCAGAAGCTGGACGAGTTCAACCCGGACTTTGTCCTGGTCTGGGGCGACGACCAGTACGAGAACTTCAAGGAAGACCTGATCCCGGCCTTCTGCGTCCTCGCGTACGACGACCTCGACATTCACCCGTACCTGCCGGAGGGCGACCGCCTCGACCCGAAGCGCCTGACCTCGACGGTCGGCCGCCAGCAGGGCGAGCGGATGCCGCCGAACCCGTGGAATGAGACGGAAGAGACCGTGATCACGGTCAAGGG
>JBFWZE010000288.1:0-3102 GCA_050185685.1 Dehalococcoidia bacterium | reverse complement strand
TGAACCCGTCGGCGCAGGGCATGACGCCCGACGCAAAGCTGACGGGATGGGCAAGACGGCGGTTGTAGTCGTTCATCATCGACGCCGGGATGATCCGCGTGTCGACGTTGCCGCACATCGCCTCGAAGGCCGAGACGTCGATCTGCTGACCGAGATCGTAGCGGCGCTGCGAGAAGACCGCGGCCATCGTCGCCACCGCGGCGGTCGCGCCGGTCTGGAACCAGAGCGTGTCCGGGGCGTAGCGCAGCGGGGGGCGCTCGTCGACGCCGTGGGCGTACATGCGACCGCTCATCGCGAAAAAGGTGATCTCCTCCGGCGCGTACTCGCGGTAGGGCCCGGTCTGGCCGAAAGGCGTGATCGAGGTCATCACGAGCTTTGGGTTGACCTGCTGCAGGTCGGCCCAGCCGAGGCACAGCCCCTCGAGTGTGCCCGGCGTCGTGTTCTCGACGAGGACATCGGCGCGGGCGACGAGCTTCAGCAGGAGGTCGCGGCCGGTCGGGGTCGATGGGTCGAGCGTGATGCCGCGCTTGTTCGTGTTGAGGTAGAGGAACATCCCGCTCTTCTCGGGATGCGGGTGGTCGCCCGGGAACGGGCCGCTGCGCCGCGCCGGCTCGCCCTCCGGCGGCTCGACCTTGATCACGTTGGCGCCGAAGTCACCGAGCATCTTCGCGCAGTACGGACCGGCAACGTCGGTGCCGAGGTCGAGGACGGTGATGTCGGATAGGGCCGCGTCGGCCATGCGCTGGTTCCCCTGCATTCCTCTGGTTCGACCGCAAGCATACACGCAGACGTTCCAACCGCAGGCGTGCCGCTTCGGTCTTCGGCGACCATATGGCTAGGGCTCTAATTGTTGCCTTTGCCCAAGTCGCGCGTCCGTGGGAAGGGCGTAGAATGCCCGCAAATCGCCAGATACGCCATCCGCGAAGAGGAGACTCACCATGAAACAGGCTTCTGTCGAGACGACAGCCGACGCCTACCTCGAGATGCTCGCCGCCCGCGGCATCGAGTACTTCTTCGGCAACGGCGGCACCGATTTCGGCCCGATTGTCGACGCCTACGCCCGCCGCCTCGAGCTCGAGCTGCCCGTGCCGACGCCGGTGACGGTGCCACACGAGATCCCCCTGATCGCGATGGCGCAGGCTTACACGATGGTCACCGGCCGGCCGCAGGTCGCGATGGTCCACACAATCGCCGGCGCCGCGAACTCCCTCGGCGGCCTGATCACGGCGGCGCGGGGCAACCTCCCGCTGCTCTTCACCGCCGGCCGCACGCCGATCAACGAGCAGGGCCAGCGCGGCACCCGCACGGGCGCTATCAACTGGGGCCAGGAGTCCTTCGACCAGGGCGCCATGCTGCGCGAGTGGATGAAGTGGGACTACGAGCTGCGCCACGGCAACGACATCGAGGCGATCGTCGACCGCGCGCTCGCGATCTCGCAGACCGAGCCCCAGGGCCCCGTCTACCTCACCCTGCCGCGCGAAGTCCTTGCCGAAGAGGTCGAGAGCTTTGCCTACTCAGAGAAGCCCCGCATGCGCGCGCCGCTGATGCGCCCCGACGACGACACCGTGGACGAGGTTGCCCGGCTCCTCGCCGGCGCGAAGAACCCGGTGATCGTCACCCGCGCCCTCGGCCGCGACCAGAGCGCGGTGCCTGAGCTCGTGAAGCTGGCGGAGCGGGTCGGCGCCGCCGTCTTCGACCTCGTCGGTTTCCAGGCCTACTACAACTTCCCACTGACGAACCCGCTGCACGCCGGGTCTGACGTTGGTCCCTTCCTGCCGGACGCGGATGTCGTCCTCGTCATCGAATGCGACGTACCGTGGGTGATCGGTTCCGGCCGCGAGCCGGGCGAGAACGCGACGATCATCAGCCTCGGCCACGACCCCCTTTACTCCCGCATTCCGGTGCGGGGCTTCCGCATCGACGTCCCGGTTGCCGGCCAGCCTCGCCTCAGCCTCCAGGCAATCAACGAGGCGCTGTCGTCGCTGAGCATTGACGAAGCCGCCCGCGAGCAGCGACGCCAGCGCTGGGCCGAGCATCAGCACAAGATGGTGAAGGCTCTCGAAGAACGCGCGCTGGCCGGCCGCAGTAGCCGTCCCCTGAGCAAGGCGTGGGTCTCCTACTGCATGGAGCAGCTGCGAGACGAATCCACCGTCATGGTCAACGAGCTCGGCTTCGACCCGACCTACTTCCGCTACAGCCACCCCGGCAGCATCTACGCCTTCAGCTCCGCCGGCGTGCTCGGCTGGGGCGTCGGCGCAGCGCTCGGCATCAAGCTGGCGGCGCCGGAGCGTACCGTGATCGCCGGACTCGGTGACGGCTCGTACATGTTCGGCGTGCCGGAGGCGGGGCACTGGG
The DNA here is from genome assembly GCA_050185685.1 of Dehalococcoidia bacterium. GTDB lineage: Bacteria > Chloroflexota > Dehalococcoidia > DSTF01 > WHTK01 > WHTK01. The sequence continues at coordinate 747 of JBFWZE010000288.1, read as the reverse complement.
TCTCTCGCAAGATGGGGCTGCCGGTGCTTTATGTCATCTGGAACAACGCGCAGTGGGGCGCCGTCGCGAACGCCACCCGCCAGGTCTTCCCCGAGGGCTGGGCCGCCCGCAACCACAACTTCGCCTTCACCGACCTCTCACCCAGCATCGACTTCGAGAAGATCTGCGAGGCGGCCGGCGGCTACGGCGAGCGCGTCGAAGACCCCGAAGAGGTCCTCCCCGCCCTCCAGCGAGGCCTCCACGCCGTCCGCGTCGAGAAGCGCACCGCCCTCATCAACATGATCGGGGAGCAGCGCTAGGGCAGTTCGACGTTTCAGGACGGCAGCGGGCTGGGCCTTCTGCTTGACCCCGTACGCGGGTGCGTCTAACGCTGAGCCAGCTCCGCAGCGACCGCCTCGAGGCGGTCCATCGAGATCTGCATGCCGCCCTCCATGCCCGACTCGATGTGGGCGTCGCGGTGCTCTTTCGCTGAGTGGAGGACCGTCATCTTCATCGTCGTGACGCCGTTCTCCTCTTCGAAGACGATGGTGTCGAGGGCGGAGGCGTCGGGGAACATCTCGAAGACCTCGGTCGAGACGAGACGGGTCGGCGCATCGATCTCCTGATACTCACCGTGGAACGCGACCTCGTAGCCCTCCTGCTCGCGGGTGACGTAGCGCCACATGCCGCCGACCCGGAGGTCGATCTCGCAGACCAGCCATTCGGAGGTCTCGAAGCCCCACCAGCGCTTCACCAGCTCCGGCGTCG
>JBFWZE010000287.1:0-3129 GCA_050185685.1 Dehalococcoidia bacterium | reverse complement strand
TGGACGGCTCTGCGCGACCATCGCCAGGGGAGGAATCGATGCCTTACAACCCGTCCCGGAAGAAGCTGCGCGAGCTGATGGCCCGCCGCGGCAAGGTTCTGACCGTCATGCACCCGCCCAGCGTCACCCACGCCCGCATCATGGAAGCGGCGGGCTGCGAAGCCGGCTTCATCGGCACCAGCGTCGTCGTCGGTATGTACACCGGCATGGAGGACACCGGCATCGCCTCCGGACCCGAGTGCGTGCAGATCGGCGGCTGGATCGCCCGCGGCGTCGATTTCCCGGTCATTCTCGACGGCGACACGGGACACGGCGGCGTCATGGCCGTCCGGCGGATCGTGCAGGACTGCATTCACGCCGGTCTCGCCGGCATCCGCATCGACGACCAGTCGATCGAGGACAAGCGCGGTACCGGAACCGCCGGTATCGTCGTGGCGCCCGACGACATCGCGATTGCTCGCTACAAGGCGGCAGTCGATGCCCGTAACGAGCTCGACCCCGACTTCGTCATCCAGGCGCAGTGCTACGTCGGCGAGGCGGCGAACGGCGGTCACGAGGAAGCGCTTCGCCGCATGAAGCTGTACGAGGAAGAGGGCGGCGTCGACTGGGTGCAGTACACCGCTCCCCGCGACATGCAGCAGGCGAAGGAAGCGCGCGACGTGGTCAAGGGCGCGTTCTCGATCATGGGTAGCTACATCAAGCCGACGCCGACCCACCAGCAGCTGATGGATGCCGGCATCTTCATCGAGTGGGCGGGCGTTCCGGTCCTCCCCGCCACCTACATCGCGCTGTACGACCTCGTGAAAGACTCGGTCGACCGTGAGCCCACCGTCGCCGCCGCCGCGTTCCGCGAGAAGTACAAGGACCACCCGGTGATCACCGGCGAGGTCAAGGTGATGGGTAAGGAAGTCGCGCTGCAGGCCGAGCTCGAGAAGAAGTACTTCTCCGCCGAAGCGCTGCAGAAGTACGAGCTCTCGAAGGGCAACCCGAACCGCTAACCGCGCGACTGACAGCAGTGACCAGGGCGCGTCATCCGACGCGCCCTGGTCATTTCTCCACAACGACTGTTATCTGTCCCATCTATCGCCCCATAGTTGACACCGCAACTATGATTACTCCACGCCGCGCGTTGCGGTGCAGTTCTGGTGGAGGGCGGAGAGCTATGACCCTGGCGTATCGCGAAGAAGAGCTGTTGAAGATGGTCGATGCCGATAAGGGCGTCGTCGACCGCCGGATGTTCTTCGATGAGGACATCTACCAGCTTGAGCTCGAGCGCATCTTCGCGCGGGCGTGGAACTTCATGTGCCACGACTCTCAGATCCCGAACCCCGGCGACTTCTTCATGACCTTCATCGGCGAAGACCGCGTCATCGTCGTCCGTGACAACGAGATGCAGCCCCAGGTGCTGATCAACAGCTGCCGGCATCGCGGGAACGCCGTCTGCCGCGCGGAAGAAGGGCATTCGACCTCCTTCATGTGCACCTACCACGGCTGGACGTACGACCTGAAGGGCAACCTGGTCGGTGTGCCGGGCTTCAAAGAGGTCTACCACGAGGAACTCGACCGCGAGAACTGGGGCCTGATCCGCGCGGCCCAGGTCGATACCTACAAGGGCTTCGTCTTCGCCTGCATGGACGCGGACGCGCCGCCGCTGCCGGAGTACCTCGGCGAGGTCGGCCGTCTCGGTATCAGCTACCTCGCGAACCGCGGCAGCATCAAGATGATCGGCGGCGTCCAGAAGTTCACGATTCCCTGCAACTGGAAGCTCGCGGTCGACAACCTCTTCGACTGGTACCACGTCGGCATCAGCCACGGCGCCGCGATCCTCGCCGGCGTCGCGGGCCCGAACGTGAAGATGAGCCTGACGAGCGAGCTGAACAAAGAGCACTTCGTCATGCTCGGCGACTACGGTCACGCGGTCGGCGGTCCGAAGTACAACGACTATCAGAAGGAATTCGCGAAGAAGATGGGCTTCGACGAGTCCTGGCGCGAACGGCCCGAGGTCAAGGCGGAGATGGGCGATGTCGCCCTTCGCTCGATGGGCCATCCGAGCATCTTCCCGAACCTCTGGGTAACCGAGAGCAACCAGATGTCGCTGCGCATCCCGAAGGGCCCGCACAAGACCGAGATCTGGTGGTTCACGTTCTTCGAGACGGAGATGTCGCCGGAGCAGTTCAAGCACCGCCTGAGCTTCGTGAACCACATCTTCGGCCCGGCGGGCCAGCTGGAGCAGGAAGACGGCGAAAACTGGGGCGAGAGCACCCGCGGCACCCGCGGCGTCGTCAGCCAGCGCTATCCGCTGAACTACGCGATGAACCTCAAGCGCGGCGCCGTCCAGCGCGAAGAGGGCGGTCCGCCCTTCATCGAGGCGGTAGTCAACGAGCATGGCCAGCTCTGGACCTATCGCGCCTGGGCCGACTGGATGGCGGCTGAGACCTGGAACGATCTCAAGGCCAACCACACGCAGATCCCGCAGGACTTCGCGTAGGACGAAGAACTCCTCCAGGATCACCGAAGGCCGCGGCATCGTTCGCGGCCTTCGCCTTTGACGGCCCGAACGGCGGCGTGAAGTTTTGTCGGCCGCGCCCTACCTTGCCTCCGGCCTCGCCGCTATGCTGTGCGCCAGCAGAAGGAGAGACGCCCACACATGAAGTACGGCAGCGGTTTTTCGATCATTGAGCAGGACCTGACGGCAGTCCGCGACCTCGCGCAGACGCTGGACGGCGCAGGCTTCGATTTTGCGACCCTCGGCGGCCACATCCTCGCGGCCGAGCAGGGGCGCTATGAGGGCCGCCCGCCCTTCACCTATATCGGCCCGTTTCACGACCATTTCGTGATCTTCGCCTACCTTTCGGGCGTCACGACAAACATCCACTTCCTCAGCTCGATCATGATTCTGCCGCTCTTCCCGACGGCGCTTGTGGCGAAGCAGGCCGCGGAGCTGCATTACGTCAGCAGCGGCCGCTTCGAGCTCGGTGTCGGCATCAGCTGGAGCCCGGAGGAGTACGAGGCGCTGGGCCAGAACCTCAAGAACCGCGCGAACCGCATGGGCGAGCAGGTCGAATTGCTGCGACGCTTCTGGAAGGAACCCTACGTCCAGTTCGAAGGCAAGTATCACAAGGTCGACGG
>JBFWZE010000286.1:0-3137 GCA_050185685.1 Dehalococcoidia bacterium | reverse complement strand
GACACCGAGACCATCCCCTGCAGCGAGGATGAGGAACCGCCCGCCGGTGAGTTCCGCAAGTACACGGATGCCGACGACGAAGTCGTTGCTCCCGGCGAAGTCTTCACCTGGTACATCGATGTTCCCGAGAGCAGCGAGTTCTGGAGTGTGAGCGACCTGCTGCCCTACGGCTTCAAGATCGTGGGCGACATCGAGCCGCGTCACTCCTGCTGGCAGATCGCAAACGGGTTCACCTGCTACGGCAGAGGCGCCACGACCATCGAGGTCCAGGTGAAGGCGCCGCAGAAATGCGGCGAGTACACCAACAAGGCCACGCTGCTGACCTTCCGCCCGCGCTTCGACAGCGACCACGCGTTCGACGGCGTGAGCGTCCAGGGCTGCAGCACTCCGCCGCCGGCCCCGAACCCCGGTGGGTCCAACCCGGGTGGGTCGAACCCATACGGCAGTCCCTACGCGTCGAACCCGTTCGCGTTCCTTGCGAACCTGTTCGCCAACTGGGGTGGATGGACCTCAGCCCAGTAACCGGAGGCCAGTCCTCGTGTCCGTCCGCTGCCGGTTACGGCGGCAGTAGTGGACACGCAGGCTTCACGCCTTGAGGAGGGGGAGGTGCCTACTCACCTCTCCCCCCTCCCCAAGAGGCATATGAAGAAGCCCACCTCGTTGAGGTGGGCTTCTTCATTTCCTTGCCGGACGCGGGTCTTTGCCCGGACGTAGAGCTAGCGCCGGGCGGTGGCGATGCGGGCGCCCTCGGCGAGCGACTCGAGCTTTGCCCACACGATGGAGCCGTGCTGGCGCTGGGTCGCGCTGCCTTGGGCGAAACCGCAGTCGCTGCTGGCGATGACGTTCTCAGGGCCGATCAGCTTCGCAAGCCGCTCGATGCGCTGGGCGATGAGCTCCGGGTGCTCCACGTGGGAGATCGCGTGGCTGATCATGCCGGGGAGCAGCACCTTGCCGTCCGGGAGCTTCGTGTCCTGCCAGACCGTCCACTCCCACTCGTGGCGCGGGTTGGCGCCTTCGATCGAGTAGCCCATGCAGTTGATCTTCAGCATCAGGTCGACGATCTCGCTCAACGGGACGTCGGTGGTGTGCGGGCCCGGCCAGGAGCCCCAACAGAGGTGGTAACGCACCTTTTCCGCCGGGATGCCCTCGAGGGCGTGGTTGAGGGCGCGCAGGTTCATGTCGACCCAGCTGCGGTAGTCGATACCGGCGTCGACGATCGGGTCGTGCAGGTTCGCGAGGATCGCATCGTCCGTCTGCACGAGCAGCCCGGCGTCGACGATGATCTTGTACTCCTCGTGCAGCGCCTCGGCGACGGCGTAGAGGAACTCCTCGTCCGTCTTGTAGTACTCGTTCTTGTAGTTGACCGTGAGGCTGCAGGGCGCAACGACCGGCAGGAAGGCTTCTTCGACGTTGACGTCGCTCAGCGCCGCCTTGAAGTTCTCGACGTCGCGGCGCATCTGGGCTTTGCCCTCTTCGGTGTACGTCACCGGGCCGGTGCAGACCATCTGGCGCACCTTCGGCGTCCAGCCGGGAGGAGATGCGTCGTAGAAGTCCTTGAAGCGTCCCTCAGCGTCCCAGCCGCGGAAGCCCACCTTCGGGCGGTCGACGTCACGCGCTTCGAAGCCGGTCATGCGGGTGGTGACGTAGAGCCAGCCAGGCTTGCCGAACTCGCCGTCGCTGATGACGTCGATGCCGCAGTTCGCCTGGCTCTTGACGACCTCAGCGACGTCCTTCTTGAGGGCCGCCTCGTACGCTGCCTTGTCGTAGGGCTGGCCGGCGGCGATCTTCGCGTTGAAGTCGACGATCTCCTGGGGCCGCAGCATGCTGCCGACGTGGGTTGTGAGGTAGCGGTCTTTGCTGGTCTTCAATGCTTACTCCTCGTTCAAGCGGTCTCACGGGGAACGCATGCAGCCGCTTCCCCTACGGCCGCAGGTCGTAACGCTGGGTAGTCTAGAGATGCGCCGTAACGGCTGCTACTGGTGACCAGCGCCAAAATCCGCTGCTGGTGGTTGGGAGATGCAGGTACGGCTGGTGCCCTTTCGTGCGGTCAATTGCGTCGACGGCCGCTAGTGGTGCTGCAACCTCGACGCGTTGTCTGTCATAGACGGGCGGCCAGCAGCACCGCATCGCGACGCTTCGCTGCTCGCGAAGGGAGTCTTATCTAGGGAGGCTGTGCCTCAGGGGACCTGCACCCCAGACCCCGGGAGGGGCTGCGCCCCTTCCAACCCGGGCATGAGCAAGGCCGGGCTAGATGCAGAGACGGGACCTCCACGTGGCGAAACGCGGGTGGCGGGCAACTAGTGTGGATCCTCAGATCGCGGTCCAGCCGCCGTCGACGACGAGGGAGTGGCCGGTGACGAGACCGCTGGCGTCGGAGGCGAGGAAGAGCGCCGGGCCGATCATCTCCCAGGCCTCGGCGAAGCGCGGCGTGGGGCCGCGGCCGAGGGTGCCGATGATGAAGTCTTCGTTCTTCTGCAGCGGCTCGGTGAGGTTCGTACGCACGTACATCGGCGACAGGCAGTTTACCTGTACGTTCTTCGGTGCCCATTCGACAGCGAGCACTTTGGTGATCTGGGCGATGCCGCCCTTGCTCGCGGCGTAAGCGCCGTTCCCCTCGATCGCGACGTGGGCGTAGATGCTGGCGAGGTTGATGACCTTGCCGCGGCCCTGCTCGACCATCACAGCGCCGGCCGCCCGGGCGACGAGCCAGCTGCCCGTAAGGTTCACGCCGATGACGCGCTTGAACTCGTCGGGCGACATCTCGAGCGCCGGCTTGCGCACGTTGATGCCGGCCGAGTTGACGCAAATGTCAATGCGGCCGAACTGCGCTTTCACACGGTCGACCAGCTGCTGCACGGCAATCTCATCGGTAACGTCGACGACGAAGGGCTCAGCGCGGCGCCCCGTCGCGCTGATCTCTGCCGCGACCGAGGCCGCACGCTCCTCACTGATGTCGACGACTGCGACGTCGGCGCCGTAGCGGGCGTAGCCGAGACCAACCGCGCGGCCGAGACCGGAGCCGCCGCCGGTGATCAGGGCGACGCGGCCGCTGAGGTCGAAGAGCTTCGTGATGCTGTCGGTGGTCTCGTCGTAGTCGCGCGGGTAGCCGAGAGATTGCATGCCGTACCTCTATCTAA
>JBFWZE010000285.1:0-3150 GCA_050185685.1 Dehalococcoidia bacterium | reverse complement strand
TCGCCACGCCGGAGACGAGGAAGAGGCCGCCGATGTCGCCGTTGGTGAAGTAGTAGTTGCGCGCCTTGTAGCCCTCGCCACGCTCCGCGAGGAAGCGGTAGAGGTAGTAGTGGTTGAGGAATGCGACATCGATCTCGTCGTTCGCGACGGCCTGCAGGGCGGCGATGTTGTTCGGGAAGGTGCGGACGTTGTTGTTGTTGAGGTCGGTCAGCCACTGCTTCGCGAAGGCCTCGCCCTTCGTGAAGCGCAGAGCCGTGACGAACTCGGGGAAGCCGTCGCTGCGCGGGACGATGCCGACGCGGCCTTTCCACTCCGGCTTCGTGTAGTCGAGGATCGTCGACGGCAGCGTCTTCGGGTCGATGTCGTCCGTGTTGTAGACGATGACGCGGGCGCGGCCGGAAGTGCCGACCCAGAGGCCGTCCGGCGAGCGGAAGGCAGGGTCTACCTTGTTCAGGGTCGCGTCGTCGATCTTGAGCAGCATGCCCTCGTTCTTGAGCGCACCGAGAGCGCCGACGTCCTGGCCGTAGTAGATATCGGCCGGCGTCTTGTCACCCTCCTCGAGGATGCCAAGGGCGAGGTCGGTGCCGTCGCCGTAGCGGACACGGATCTTGATGCCGGTGTCCTTCGAGAACTGCTCGAGCAGCGGGTTGACGAGGTTCTGCGAGCGCCCGGCGTAGATCGTCAGGACCTCACCATCGTCACCACCGCAGGCGGACGAGAGCAACGCAACGGCCGCAACCGCGACAAAGGCGGCAACCAGCGTGAGCTTACGAATCATGGTCTGTCATTCCTTCACGTCCCCTTCGAGCGAGCAATCGCACCCTGACAACCGCAGCCTGACAAGCGCAGCGTCATTGCGGCGGCGTCTTCACCTGCGCCTCGGCGGGGATGCCGAGGGCGGCGATGACGGCAGTATCGTTGAGCGCGTTGTAGACCGAGCTGGTCAGGCTCGCCGGCCACGCCTTGTCGGCGCTCTGGGCGAAGGCGTCTTCTACCGTCTTTGCCGCGGTAGGGTTCGCCTGGGTCACAAGCGCGCGGATCGACTGCCAGTAGGTCCAGCCCTCAGCGATGCCGCCTTCGCGGGCCTGAGCGCTGCCTTGCATCTCGACCGCCTTCGCGTAGCGCAGGACGCCGAGGTAGAAGGTGGCGTTGAGACGGCCCCTGGCGTCGGCGGCTGCTTTGTCGTACGCAGCGGCGTCTCCGGCGATTGCCGCCTTCTGCGCGCTGGTCAGTGCTGCCTCCATCGGGTTCTTCACCTTGCCGCCAAGGCCAAAGAAGATCTCGAGGTTGGTCGCGGCGCCAAAGACGGAGTAGCTGCGGGTGCCGCTGCCATCGAGGGAGCCGGCGAGGGCGGCGTAGGCTTCGTCGACGGCGTGAGGCGCGCCCGTGTTCGGGTCGAGGTTGTTCTCGGCGATGCGGGACTTGGCCACCGCCAGCTCTTCGAGGGCCTTGCCGTAGGTCAGCATCAGGAGGCCCTTGTCGACGATGTTTCGGCGGGCGTTTTCGCTGAGCCCGGTCGAGCGGCCAGTTCCTGCGATCCCGTCGCGGATGATCTTGTCGATGAAGGTCGCACTGCCGTAAACGCTCGCACCGTTGGGGAACTGGGCGTAGAGGGTGTCGTTCAGCTGTGAAGCCAGGCTGCGGACCGTGCCGTCCGCGCGCTTCTGGTTCTTGCCCTGCTCGTACAGCGCGGTGACCGCCGCCCAGTCGACCTTGCGGCCCTCGCTGGCGGCAGAGAGCAGCGCCCGTGTGTCACGCATGTCGAGACCCATAGCGAAGTAGGTGTCGACGTTGCTGACGACGTTGTAGGCGGCTCCGGGGATCTGGGTCGGCTGCGGACCGGCGATATCGGCGCCGCTCGCGCTGACGGAGCCCGTGGGGGCACCGCCGGCGCTGGGGCTTCCCTGGATGACGTCAACGGCAGGGCGGTCTTCGCCCTCACCGCTGCAGCCGCCGAGAACGAGGGCAGCGCCCACCATGGGCACCGCGAACAACGTTCTCAAGTCGAAGTTCCTGGACATCCGGTATCTCCTTACCTTCCCGAGCTCCACTGTTGGGTTGGTGATGACTTTCAATCGCTGAGCACCTCGCGGGCCATGCCGAGCGGCACCTTCCAGAGGTACTTCGCGGTAATGAAGGACGTGCCCGCGTCCCGGCGCCGGTAGCTCACCGGAACCTGGGCGAGGCGCATGCCCTTGTGCAGCAGGTCCATGGTCAGCACCTGCGCGTAGTTGTAGTCATGGACGATCTCGGCAACGTCGAGGGCGCGGCGCGAAAAGGCCCGGAAGCCGGTCTGCCCGTCCGACAGCCAGCGAAAAGTCATCGCCGAGGTCAGCAGGCTGAAGCAGCGGTTGGCGAAGCGCCGCGAGAGGGTCATGCCGCCGGCGCCAGCGTTCGTCCTCGTTCCGAGGACGTAATCGGCGGTGCCGGCCTCGATCGGGTCGAGCAGACGCTGCACCTCGGCCGGGTCATACTCGCAGTCGGCGTCGAGATACACGGCTGCGCGGGCATCGAGCATGCGGGCGCGGGCGAGCCCGGTCCGCAGTGCGGCGCCGAGGCCGCGGTTGGTCGCGTGCTGGACGACGACCGCCCCGGCTTCGTGGGCGACACGGGCGGTAGCGTCTCGCGAGCCGTCATCGACGACGACGATCTCGTGGCGGCCCGGCGCCGTCGCCCGGATCGAGGCGAGGACGGCGGGCAGGTTCGCCTCTTCGTTGTAGGCGGGGATGACATAGACGAGCGGGCGATCCGGAGCTGTGGGTCGCGTTGTGGATTCGGCTCTAGCGGGGTCCGGGGTTCCCCGGACTTCGAACGTCGCCGGCACCAGTGGTTCACCGACCGATCCCGCCGGGTTCTCGACGCCCATGTAGTGCGCGATTGTCGCGGCGATGTCGGTGACGAAGCGCGGCTCGTCGATCGACACGCCGGCTGCGACGCCCTTGCCCCAGAGGATGCAGGGGACGTGAATCTCAGTCGGGCTCATGTGGCCGTGACCACCAATGCCGATGCCCTGGCCGTGGTCAGCGGTGATCAACACCGTGGCGTCGTCGAGGTAGCCGCGCGCCTCGCACCAGCCGAGGAACTCTTCGATCTTCTGATCGGTGACTTCGATCTTGCGCAGGTACTCGTCGTTGTAGCTGCCGCGGGCGT
>JBFWZE010000284.1:0-3203 GCA_050185685.1 Dehalococcoidia bacterium | reverse complement strand
CTCGAGACCTTCTGAAGATCGAGCAGGAGACGGACGAGACCGGCGAGAGCATCCTCGTGATCTACCACTCACACGTCGCCAGCGAGGCCTATCCGTCTCCCACCGACGTGCGCCTGTCGCAGTGGCAGGGCACCGATCCGCCGATTGAGCTCTATCCCGGCGCCTACTACGTCCTCGTCTCGCTCAAGTACGACCCGCCCGCAGTCCGCGCCTTCAAGATCACTGGCGGCGAGATCGCAGAGGAAGACCTCGTAGCGGTCTGAGGTCAGTCCCCAGCGACTGGGGTTGTTGGCGGGCACTAACGGGTCCCCTCTCCCCGCGGCCGGGAGAGGGCTAGGGTGAGGGAGCTCCGTGTGGCGCGACGCCCTCAGAAGCAAGCAGGCCTGTCGTCGTAGGCACGACCCGCTGGCGAAGTGGCTCCGTCAGCGCGTCTAGCGAGGGAGGCTGCGACGCCGCTGCGGCTGGCTCGCAGAACCGGCTTGGGGCGGTTGCGGCCGAAACCCGGGCTTTCACCACGACGGGGCGAGTGCCTCAGAGCGAACGGCCGATGCTACGCCTTCGGCGGCAGCGTCTCGTGCAGCCACGGGACGAGGTCGCGGATCACTGCCGGCGTAATCTCGTGCGCCATCGGGTATTCGTGGTAGCTGACCGGGTAACCTTCCTGCTCGAGGTAGGCCTTCGTCCGGCGCCCCATGTCGACCTCGAGAACCTGGTCGTTGGTGCCGTGGACGACGAAGATCGGTTGGGTCTTCTCGGCCGGCAGCTCAACCTGGCCCGCTTCGCGGAAGGCGCCGCTGAGGACCATCAGGCCCTTGAAGGTCTCTGGGCGCGGCAGGCCATAGCGCAGGGTGACGCCGCCGCCCTGGGAAAAGCCGCCGAGGACGATGTTGCCGCGCTCGACACCAGTCGCCTCGATCGCTTCCGCCATGAAGCCATCGAACAGCTCGGTGATGCTGGGCGCGCCCTCGGGGACGGGCTCGACACCGGGCTGGCCGGCGACCCAACTCTGCCCCATGCCGTAGAAGCTGTACGGGCCATTCGGGAAGGCGTAGACGTAGCCGGAGGCGTCGATCACTGGCGCGAGGCCTGCGAGGTCATACATCGAAGCGCCGCGCCCATGGACGAGGACGACCAGAGGCGTGCCGTCACCCGGTGTGAAACCAGGCGGCTTGACCAGCACGAACGGCAGCGACTTACCCTCGACGACCTGTGACTCCATGGGACTCCCTTTCACTCTGCTCCGCAGCAGATAGTGCCAGTGTTTCGCGAAGAGGACAACGCGCGCAGAGAGACGGAGGGCTTCCTGTCTCAGGTTTGGGTTGAGCACAGAGTCACCATACCGCGATATGACCAGGCAGGACGCCCGTCTACGGGATCGGACGCAGGAGTGTCGCCGGGTCGATGATCAGGCCCTGGCCGCTCGGCAGCAGCGCAATCTGGACGTTGTCGCCAAGTTTCTGCAGCGCCTGGAACTGGATCAGCAGCGGCGTCAGGCTCGCGTTGATCTCACGGTTCGCGTCTGCCTGGCCGATTGCTTCAATACGGAGACGGTCTGCCTCACCCTGGGCGGTGGCGGCGCGCTGGCGGGCCTGGGCCTCGGCAATCGCGACCTTGTTCTGCTCCGTCAGCGCATTCTGGGTCGCGACGACCTTGTCCTCGATCGACTTCTTGAAGGCATCCGTGAAGTCGACATTGGTGAGCAGGAAGTCGTCGACGCTGATGCTGTACTCCGCGAGCTCCTCCTGCATGCGCTGGCGGACGGTCTGCCGAATGCGCTCACGATTGCCGATGATGTCCTCTGCCTTGTACAGCGCAGTCGTCTCCTTGACGACCTGGTAGAGGCGGTTGAGGACGATGGTGTCGCGGTAGTTCGGGCCGATGTTGCGAGCGAGCTGCTGCACGTCGCGCGGGTTGACAGAGATGTTCAGGGTTCCGCTGAGGTAGACGTCCTGGACGTCGATCGAGCCGCCGTCCATGCACTTGTCGGTGCCGTTGCTGCAGCGCGTGTCGGGCTCGATGACCTGCAGGCGCGTGTTCCAGGTCTCGACATTTTGCCACGGCCAGGTCAGCTGGAAGCCTTCGCCGACCTGTCCGGTGATCGAGCCGAACGTGCGGACGACGCCAACTTCTCTCGCGTCGATGATGTGGACGGAAAACAGCAGCAGCGAGGCGAAAAGTCCCACGACGTAGATTGCGATCGGGATGATGCGGCCACGGTTGCCGAGCGTCTCCACGACGCGCTGGCCTTTCGGCCCCATCCCCTGCTCCTCCACCTTGATGTTGGGCATGAGGACGAGCGCGCCAACAAGGGCGACGGTGGAAATGAAGACGAGTGCGATCCAGACCATGTGGATGTATCCCCTGCTTACATGATCGTCACCGATTTGGCGTTCATTAGATGCGATGCATCCCGCCAGCGCCAGCCCCTCAGATCGCCGTCCATATCGTGCGAGGCGAGGACTTTGATGCGACCGAGCCTCGTAAGCCGTAAAGTGACTTCATGCGACGGATCGAAGCTGTTACCGACATCGACGCCCCGGCCGAGCGGGTCTGGGCGATCCTCACCGACTTCGATGCGTTCCCGCAGTGGAACCCGTTTGTGAAGTCGATTACCGGCGACCTGCGCCCGGGCGAACGGCTCATTGTCCGGCTGCAGCCTCCCGGCGGCCGCGGCATGACCTTCAAGCCGGAAGTCCTTGAGGCTACTCCGCCTCGAGTCCTTCGCTGGCTTGGTCAACTTGGCATAAAGGGTATTTTCGACGGCGAGCACGCCTTCGAGATTGAGCCTCTGGCGGCCGGCCGCTGCCGCTTCATCCACTCGGAGACCTTCCGCGGCATCCTCATTCCCGTGTTCGGCGGGATGCTTTCGAAGACGGCGGAGGGATTCCGCGAGATGAACGAGGCACTGAAACGCCGTGCCGAAGCCAATCCCGTCGTCTAGAACCGCAGCCCTCTCGCCTGCTCGACGATGAGCTCGCCCTCGGGCGCCAGCAGCCAGCGCTCCTGGACGAGGGCATCGACCTGCGCCGCGACCTTCGCGACGTAGGCCTCGGGTGTGCCGTGCAGGCGCCGCAGGGTGTCGGCGTCGAAGACATGCTGGCTGCCGCGGAGGTCGCTGGCCTGCTCGACCTGGTGCTCGTTCCGCGTCGTGTGCGGGTAGTAGCGCGCGAAGGGCGTGTCGACGTACGGGCTGCGCAGGCCGC
>JBFWZE010000283.1:0-3225 GCA_050185685.1 Dehalococcoidia bacterium | reverse complement strand
CCTGGCGCGAGCGCGAGCGCGACGGCGTGAAGTCGATGGGCGTCCTCCGCAGCCACTTCGTCATCGACGAAAACGGCAAGGTCGCCGACGTCCAGTACAACGTCTCGCCCGAGGACAGCGTCGAGAAAGGTCTCGCCAGCATCTCCTAGGCGATAGGCATCCGGAGCAATATCATCTGAACGGCGGCTCATAGAGCCGCCGTTCTCTGTGCAGTGCGGGCGGCTCGAGATCGTCGGGTCGAGTGAGATGCCCTTTCGGGGGCAACCTCACCCCGGTTCTTTAGCGGGTTCGGGGTTGTCCCGAGTTAGCTGGCACATCGGATGAGCCGAGCGCCGGTTCTTTAGCGGGTTCGGGGTTGTCCCGAGTTAGATATCGAGGAAGACGATGACCTGGGGTACGAGCGCCAACAAAGAGACCGTGCAGATCTACATGGAGGCCTACGCTCGCTGGGACCACGCCACCATCCTCGGCTGCCTCACCGATGACGTCGAGTGGTACATCCCTGGCGCGCTCACCCTCAACGGCAAAGACGCCTTCGACGCCGAGATCGAGGGTAAAGGCAACGCCGGCCCGCCGCGCATCTCTGTCGACCGCATGATCGAAGAAGACGACGTCGTCGTCGCCGAGGGCCAGGTCGTCGCCGCCCGCACCGACGGCAGCGAGGTGAAGCTCGTCTTCTGTGACATCTTCTTCATGCGCAGCGGCAAGATCAGCAAGCTCACCTCCTACCTCGTAGCCGTCGACGAGCTGCCGAAGACCTGATAGTCCCATTGCATTGACACCGTGCTAATCGCGGGCGAATGATCGGGGCGCGATGCCACGACCCGCGACGCTCGTCTGTCTCTGTAGCCTCGTCGCCGCCGGGTTTGTTCTCGTCTGGTTCAACGACCGCCTCGACCTCTGGGGCGCCCGCGGGGCAGCTAGCCTTGAAGGGCTCGCCCTCGTGTTTCTCGGGCTCGTCGGTGTGGTGGTGGTCGCCGCAGACCGGCTGGTCCGAAGCACGGTCTTCGAATACGCACTGGCGCCGGTGACGCTCGTCGTCCTCGCTTTGACCTATACCGTGGGTACGATGAGGCTCGACTGATGCTGCGCTTCGGTCCGCTGCTCCTGCTGGGGTTCGCGGTGCTCGGCTGCACGTCGACGGGGCCGGACGTCGGGACAGTGACGCCGTCGCCCGCAGCTGCGTCTGACCGCCCCGTCTTCCCCGGCACGCGCACCCCGCCGCCGACATTGACTCCCACCGCCGTCCTGGCAGAGCTTCGTGCTCCTCCATCGTCGGGGCCGCCGTCGGGGCGTCTCGCCTTCGCGGCCGGCGGCAGCATCTATACCGTCAATGCGGACGGGACCGGACTGAAGCAGGTCGTAGCGGGGGAGCGCACGGGCTGGATCCTGAACCTGGGCAGCTCCGACATCGAGGGGGCGAACCACAATACATGGGGCTCGGCGCCCGCGTTCTCACCGGACGGGTCGGTGATTGCCTTTGTCAGGGACTTTGATGTCTGGGTCGTCCGTGCGGACGGCGCAAACCCGCGTCTGCTGGCGGAAACGGCGCAGTGGTCGACCGGCTGCAGCAACTGCGCCAGCAACTGGTCCCTGGGCACCAGCAACCTCGCCTGGTCGACCGATGGCACGCAGCTCTTCTATGTGTCGAACCGCATTGGCGGCTCTGGCCTTTCCGGTGCAGGCCTCATCGATGTCGCGACAGGTAGCGTCCTCGTCTACGACCATCGCCAGGCACCGATCTACAGCGGGGGCTTTCTCTTTGGTGTCTGGGAGACCTACGGTGGGCTCCCGGGAGGCTATCCGGCCTTGTGGGATGGCGGCACGCTTCATCCGATCGATCCCCGAGACGGACGGCCGGTGCCGGAGCAGGAGACCTTGCCGCGAAGTACACGCCCGGGAGCGCTCTGGCGCGTGAGCGACGACCTCTGGCTCAGCGGCTCCTGGGTCAATGGCAAGCCGGTCATGCTGCTGAGCCAGCGCGCCGAGAGGCAACTCGCCGCTGGTGTCAGCCCGGCGCTCTCACCTGACGCGAACTGGGTTGCCTACTTTGATGACGAATCCCTGCGCCTCGTGCGTATCGACGGGCGCGACGATCATGAACTCGTCGACCTCACACCCCTTGGCGGCCGGGACCGCCACTTTGCGAGCCAGCCCGACTGCTTCCCAAACAACGCGCCAGCCTGCAGCTACAGGCCGCCGCTGATTTCGTGGACGAGCGCCCAGTGACGTATCGTTGTCGCAGATGAGCGACTCCATCGATCTCCAGGCGTATTTCAACCGCATCGGCTATACGGGTACGCCGCGTCCCGACCTCGAGACGCTGCGGGCCCTGCAGTTTCACCACGTCACGACGGTGCCATTCGAGAACCTCGACGTCCAGATGGGCCGCCGGGTACGTCTCGATCTCCCGCATCTCGAGGACAAGATGGTGTCGCAGCGGCGCGGCGGCTACTGCTTTGAGCAGAACACGCTCTTCCAGCAGGTGCTGAAGCAGATCGGCTTCGAGGTTGAGCCGTTCGAGGCGCAGGTGCGGGTCGCCCGCCGTAACGGCCCGCGTACTCACATGCTGCTGCACGTACCGCTCGACGGCCGCCACTACATCGCCGACGTCGGCTTCGGCAACTCTGCGCCGCTCGAGCCGCTGCTGCTAAGCGGCGTCGTGCAGAAGCAGTTCGGCCAGCGCTACCGCATCGTCCGAAGCGGCCGCGAGCGGGTGCTCCAGCTCTGGCACAAGCACAACTGGCTCGACCTTTACGCCTTCGTCCCGGACCCGCGCCTGCCCGCCGACTTCGAAATGGGCAACTGGTACACCTCGACGCATGAGGACTCCGGCTTCGTCCAGGCCCTCGTCGTCCAGCTGTTGACCCCGGAAGAGCGCTATGTCCTGCGCAACCTGACCTACCAGGTCTGGCGCGGAGAGGGCGTCGCCGAAGAGCGCGTCATCGAGAAGACGGAGCTCATCCCGTTGCTCCGAGAGCGCTTCGGCCTCGAAGTGCCGCCAGACGCGACGTTCAGGGCGCTGGGGTAGAAGCACCCCTTTCAGCCGCACGGTCGCTCCGTCTGCGATGGGCAAGAGGAGGTCGAGGCGTTCCCACGATTTGTCACCCTGAGCCCTCAGGCGAAGGGTCTGACGGGACGTTCTCGTGACGTCGTCAAGTTGAAGCTGCGACGCGTCAGAGGCACGCGGCGGTAGTTTCTTCGTTCCTCAGAATGACAAAACGG
>JBFWZE010000282.1:0-3272 GCA_050185685.1 Dehalococcoidia bacterium | reverse complement strand
GCGACCTCGTAGCCCTCCTGCTCGCGGGTGACGTAGCGCCACATGCCGCCGACCCGGAGGTCGATCTCGCAGACCAGCCATTCGGAGGTCTCGAAGCCCCACCAGCGCTTCACCAGCTCCGGCGTCGTGTAGGCCTTGAAGACGAGCGCGGCCGGGTAGTCGAACTTGCGCTCGATGTAGATCTCGAGGTCGGACGGGAGGGTGACGGTGGCGGAGCCTTTGCGGTCGATCATCATGGTTATGAGTTCTCCTCGTTGCTGATTTCGGCAAGGACGTCGTCGAGGCGGTCGAGACGCTGGTTCCAGGCGCGCTCGAAGGTCTTCACCCAGTCGTGAATCGGCTTTAGCGCCGGCCCATTCACGCGGTAGTAGTGGTGGCGTCCCACTTTGCGCACACGCACGAGGTCCACCGCCCGCAGCACGGCGAGGTGCTTCGACACCTGAGGCTGCGTCAGCCCCATGCGCCCGACGATGTCACCGACCGTCCCCTCCCCGGTGCCGAGGACATCGAGGAGCGCGCGGCGGCTGCTTTCGGCAATCGCGTTGAAGGCGTCTGCGGTGGTTGGTGTGCGTGCCATGCAGACTATATGTCGATATCAGAATGTATTGTAAAGACCGCCCTTTTCTCCGGACATTTGTGTCCTGCTAGAGGACTGGCACCATGTTGCTCGGGGCGGACCGCTCTGTGGTTGCCTGTACAGCGGGAGGCCGCGGCGCCGCGGCGGCTGGCTCGCGGAGACGTCTTGAGGGGGTTGGTTCTCAGGTCAAACACGGTGCATGGAGGGACCGTCGACATGCAGACGGCGTCCTGAGGCCAATGGCTCGCACTTTGAGAGCCTCGGTGCGAACGGCCGGGGAGACGGCAGCCGTCCACGAGAAGACCTCCAGGACGATTCCGCGAGCCAGCCGCATGGGCGTCGCGGTCTCGCGTTAGAGCAGCAAGACGGAGCGTGATCGCCTGACGTCCCATTTCACCACCAGGCGGCCGCCGTGAGTTCATGAAGACTAACAGCGTTAGCCGCCGGACTGGTCGTTTCCCGTAACGGCTGCTACGATGTGCGGCGATAACCTGAGAGAGGGGAATATTACGTGATCGACAAAATGCCGGTAGACCAGCTCTACCACACGGTCGTCGTCGTCAGCGACGCCAAGAAGATGGCGAAGAACTACGCGCTGTTCTTCGGAATCGACAACTGGAAGGTGATGCACCACACCCGCCAGCGCCTGTCCAACGTGACGGCGTACGGCCGTGGCACCTCACACCCGCCGTTCTTCAACATCCCTGAGGGTGAGCGCGGCGCCGGTGAGTACGAGTTCATCGTCGCCGAGGGCACCAACCCGACGAACGGCCTCACCTTCCAGCTGATCCAGCCGACTGCCGGCCTCAGCATCCACGAGGAGCACCTCGTCACCCGCGGCAACGGCGTCCAGGCGATCTGCCTCACCGTTACGGACGCGAACGGCATCGCCGACATCCGCGAGTTCCTCGCGAAGGAAGGCGTCAGCGTCCGCCAGTCCTACACGATCGACAACGCGGCGGACGTGTACTACTTCGACACCCGCAAGCCGGTCGGCGGCTACTACCTCAAGGTCATCGTCCCGCGGGTCGAGAACTGGCAGGAAGCGATCAAGGCAGACGAGACCTGGGACTTCTCCGGCGAAGTCAGCCGCCCCGAGCAGGCTGCCGCGATGACGGAAATCCAGGGCCTCGGCCACTTCGGCGTCGTCGTCCACAACCTGATGGACACCGTTGAGAGCACGTCGCGGATCTTCGGCCAGAACATCTGGCGTGGCCAGAACTGGTCATCCTTCACCGGCTCGCTGATGGACTGCACCAACAACGGCCAGAGCGTGAAGCACGCCTACTTCACGTCGACCGGCATCATCGGCAAGAACGCGAACGGCATGGACTTCGGCTTCGAGATGATCCAGCCGACCTTCGGCCCGTCGAACTACAAGGAGGACTTCCTCCTGGCCGTCGGCGAAGGCATCCACCACGTCGACCTGCGCATCCCGTTCAAGAGCTTCGAGGACTTCGTGGCAACGGACTTCTGGTGGCGCGAGATCGGTGCCCCGGTCTGCATGAGCGGCTGGCTCAACCGCAAGAACGTGCCCTACCCGCAGTTCCAGTACCAGGACACCCGCGACCTCCTCGGCTTCGTCTCCGAGACGCACGCGGCGCACCAGCCGACCACGGACGGCCCGCCGAAGCCGTTCATGCCCGGCATCCCGCGTTACATGCACGACTTCGGCACCCGCGTCGAGGCGTAGTAAACCCCAGCGCGCCGAACGAGCAACAACGAGGGCCCCGACGATTCGGGGCCCTCGTTCTGTCTGCGGCTGGAAAGCGTCAGGCGGACAGCGCCTCGTTCCGAACGATAATCGCGTCTTCTCCTGCCGAAACGATCTGGGAAGGTGCGAATCCCTTTCCTGATCCGAGTCCAAGCAGGCCGCCGGAAGTCTCGTACTTCTCGATCGCTCCGGCATCGTTGATGATGACGGTGTCGACCTTGCCGACCTCGTTGCCGTCTTCGCTGAGCACCGTGACGCCTCGAAGGTGGCCGGGGGACGACGCGATTGCCCGCGCTCTCTCGTCCGAATCGAAGACGGTGGCATCCTGCTGACTGTCGATCGTGATCGCCTGATCGCCATACGACTTCACATTCATCGCCCGGACGACAAGCGTAGGATCAGATTTGTCGGGCCGCTTCACAACCAGTCCGTAGAGCTGATGCTGTCCCGGCTCGAAAATGAGCTGTTGGACGGTCCCGATTTCTTTGCCCGTTGCGATCGCAACGATGGGCATGTTCAGTAACTGCTTTGCACTCCTGGCCATATCTACCCTCAAGCTCTTCTTCTAACGCTACGTTCTGATCGTAGGAATCCAGCCGGGCCAGAAGCATCACTGGGCAAAGGGGCTCCGTTACAACTGTTTGAAGGACCCTAGAGCGAAGAGAAGCCCGTCGCGACAGAGGCGGCAGGGTTCGTGTAACTGGTCGCGCTCAACTTGCCGCCGCCTCTTTTGGCAGCGCACGAGGTCGCTCGGCGGCGGCGAAGAGTGGGCTAGGCTTCCAGGAGCCTGAGCACGGACGCGGCCAACACGGCGGCGCTGAGACTCAGGACCTCCTCGTCGGTGTCGTACTCCGGCGTGTGCCACATCGCAGTGAGACCCTTTGCCTCGTTGCGGGTGCCAATAAGGAGCATTGCCCCCGGCGCGCGCTCCAACATGAGGCTGAAGTCATCGGGGACGGCATGACGGAAGTCCTGGACGAG
>JBFWZE010000281.1:0-3278 GCA_050185685.1 Dehalococcoidia bacterium | reverse complement strand
GCTTCCGGCGCCATGGAGGCCGTCTGGGCAACCGCGCTCGGCAAGTCAGAAGGCTTCAGCCGTCCGTTCCCGACACTGCTCTTCGTCGTTGGTCTCGCCCTGAGCATGGCGGGGCTCGGTATCGCGATGCGCAGCATTCCCACACCGACCGCCTACGCCATCTGGGTCAGCATCGGGGTACTCGGGACGGTGCTCTACGCGGTTGCCTTTGACGACCACTCGATGTCGCCGGTGAAGGCGGTGCTGCTGGTGACGCTCGTGGGCAGCGTCATAGGCCTGAAGCTGGCCGACTGAAGGCAGCCAGTTCATCGAATCGTCACGCACATCGTCTAACGAAACTTGAACCCTTACGTTCGGGTCAAGTATCATCATTCAGGTGAATGACTACACCGCACCGACCCTGACACACCGGCAAATCCAGATCGTCTTCGGTTCCCTCATGCTCGGCATGCTCCTTGCCGCGCTGGACCAGACCGTGCTCGCGACCGCGCTGCCCACGATCGTTGGTGAGTTCAGCGGCATCGACCACCTCTCCTGGGTGATCACGTCCTACCTGCTGACGTCTACGGCCACGGTGCCGCTCTACGGCAAGCTGAGCGACCTCTACGGCCGAAAGCTGCTCTTCCAGATCTCGATCGTCACCTTCGTGATCGGCTCGATGCTCTCCGGCGCGGCGCAGTCACTCGACCAGCTGATCATCTTCCGCGGTCTCCAGGGCATCGGCGCCGGCGGCATCATGACCCTGGCGATGGCGATCGTCGGTGACATCCTGCCGCCTCGCGAGCGCGGCCGCTACATGGGCTACTTCGGCATCGTCTTCGCGTCGTCGAGCATCATGGGGCCGCTCCTCGGTGGTCTCTTCGTCGACCACCTGAGCTGGCGCTGGGTCTTCTACATCAACGTCCCGCTGGGCGTGCTCTCGGTCTTCGTCGCCTCGAAGGTGCTGAAGATGAAGCCCGCCAAGCGCAAAGTGCAGATCGACTTCCTCGGCGCCGGCCTGATCGCGGCGGCCGTTAGCTGCATCCTCCTTGCGACGACCTGGGGCGGCAACGAGCACGCCTGGGACTCGCCGACGATCGTCGGCCTCTTCGGCGGCGGCGTGCTGCTGTTCGCGCTGTTCGTCCTTCAAGAGTCACGGGCGCCGGAGCCGATTCTGCCCCTGAGCCTGTTCCGAAACCGCGTCTTCAGCACCGGCAACTCGATCACGATGATCGTGGGCATCACAATGTTCGGCGCCACCGCGTTCCTGCCGCTGTACATGCAGGTCGTTAAGGGCGTGAGCGCCACGGAGTCCGGCCTTCACATGCTGCCGATGTCCTTCGGCGCCGTGACGATGTCGTGGTTCTCCGGCCGGATGATCACGCAGACGGGCCGCTACAAGATCTTCCCGATCGTCGGGACCTCACTCCTCGCCGCCGGCATGTTCATGATGTCGCGCATCGGCGAGAACACGAGCTTCCTGCTGATTTCGGTGCAGCTCGCCATGCTGGGCTGCGGCATGGGCCTGATGATGCAGGTGGTCGTGCTGGCGATTCAGAACGCGGTCGACTACAAGGACATGGGTGCTGCGACCGCGTCGACGGGCTTCTTCCGTTCGATGGGCGGCGCCTTCGGTGTGGCGATCTTCGGTGCGGTGCTGACGAACCGCCTCAATCACTTCCTGCCGAAGTACCTGACGCCCGAAGAGCTTGCCAGCGTCGACACGAGCCAGCTGCGGGCGAGCCCCGAGGTCCTGCGCTCTCTGCCTGCCGACATCCACAGCGGCGTCATCGAGGCGTTTGCTCACTCGATCGACACGATCTTCCTTGTCGCCGCGCCGCTGGCCCTCGTCGCGCTCCTCATGGCGATTCGACTGCCGGAGCTGCCCCTGCGAAGCCGCGCCCCACAGCCGAAGCAAGCCGACCCGGGCGCTGCTTCCGCCGGGCCCGAAGCCGAGCGCATCCCTGCCGTCGCGGCAATGGTGGACTAGCGCCGGAGCATCTTGCCGCCGGCTCGGTCGCTATCGACGAAAGGGCGCGCCCCGGATCACTCCTGTCAAGGCGCGTCATGAAGTCAGGGCTCTCGAAGCACTAAAATAGAACCGTGACTACCTCGCTCCCCCGCGACCGCTTTGCATCCCGTCTGGCCGCGCTGCCAACGCGGCCCGGCGTCTACATCATGCGCAACGAGAAGGGCGACGTGATCTACGTCGGCAAGGCCGCCTCGCTGCGTAACCGCGTCCGTAACTACTTCGGCTCGCCGCACTCGCTGGAGATGAAGACGCAGGCGCTTGTACAGCAGATCCACGACTTCGAGTACATCGTCACCCAGAACGCGGCCGAGGCCCTCCACCTCGAAGCGACGCTGGTGAAGCGCCATCAGCCCTTCTTCAACGTCCGCCTCAAAGACGACAAGCACTATCCCTACCTCCGCGTCGACGTCCAGAACGACTGGCCGCGCGTCGAAATCGCCCGGCGCGTCGGCAACGATGGCGCCCGCTACTTCGGGCCGTACGCGTCCGCGTCGTCGGTGCGACGGACGCTGGGTGTGGTGAAGAAGCTGTTCCCCTGGCGCAGCTGTACCAAGACGATCACCGGCACCGACCCGCGCCCCTGCCTCGACTATTTCATCCACCGCTGCATCGCGCCCTGCACCGCCTACTGCACGAAGGAGGAGTACGACGAGGTCGTCAGCCAGACCGTCCTCTTCCTCGAGGGCAAGACCGGCGAGGTCGTGAAGTCACTGAAGCGCCAGATGGGCGATGCCTCCGAAGCGCTGCAGTACGAGCGCGCCGCCCTCTTCCGCGACCAGCTGCGCGCCGTCGAGAGCGTCGCCGAGAAGCAGCTCGTCGAGCGCATCCGGCCGACGGATGAGGACGTCTTCGGCCTCGCGCGCGACCCCTCGACGGAGACGCGGGCGGGCGAAGAGGCCTGTGTTCAGGTGTTCTTCATTCGCGGCACCCAGATGGTGGGCCGCGACTTCTTCACGCTCGACGGCGTTCAGAACGAGACCGAGGGCGAGATCCTGCGCAGCTTCCTCGAGCAGTTCTACGAATCGGCGATTTACATCCCGAAGTTTGTCGTCGTCCCCTTCGCGGTGCCAGAGTCGGAGCTTATCGAGGAGTGGCTGACGGAGAAGCGCGGCTCAAAGGTTCAGATCGTCGTCGCCCAGCGCGGCAACCGGCGCAAGATGGTGCAGCTCGCCTCGGAGAACGCCCGCGAGTCACTCGACATGCTGCGGGTGCGCTGGCTGGCCGACACTCAGAAGCGCGACCAGGCCCTGACCCAGCTCCAGGAGGA
>JBFWZE010000280.1:0-3302 GCA_050185685.1 Dehalococcoidia bacterium | reverse complement strand
AACCGCGAGGGCGAAACGTCGGACGTCTACCCTGCACTGCGGCGCGTGGCCCCGGACCAGTTCGGCATCTGCGTCGTGAGCGTCGCGGGCAAGACCTACGCGGCCGGCGATACCGACGTCGAGTTCACAATCATGAGCGTGTCGAAGCCCTTCGCCCTCGCGCTCATCGGCGACCTGATCGGCTTCGAGACGATTCGAGAACGGATCGGCGTCAACGCCACGGGACGCACCTTCAACTCGGTTGGCGCGATCGAAGCTGCACCGGACGGCCGGACGAATCCAATGGTGAACTCCGGGGCGATCGCGACGACCAGCCTCACACCAGGTGCCGGTCTCGAGGCGAAGTGGCAGTTCCTCCGTGCAGGACTCTCGCGCTTCGCAGGACGAGAGCTATCGCTCGACGAGGAGGTCTTCGAATCTGCCTCCGGGACAAACCACCGCAACCGCAGTATCGCCAACCTGCTGCAGGCGTACGGGCGTCTGGGCATGACCCCTGAGGACGCGACCGAGCTCTACACCCGCCAGTGCTCCCTCAAGCTCACCGCACGCGACCTTGCCGTGATGGGCGCAACCCTGGGTGGCGGTGGCGTCAATCCTCTGACCCGCGAGCGAGTCGTGAGCGCGACGGCGTGCCACTGCACGCTCGCCGTCATGCTCACTGCCGGACTCTACGAGACCTCCGGAGACTGGCTGTACGAAATCGGGTTGCCGGGCAAGAGCGGTATCGGCGGCGGCATCGTCACCGTCTCGCCGGGTAAGGGCGGCCTCGGTACATTCGCTCCGCGACTCGATGCGGCCGGTAACAGCGTCAAGGGGCAGCTGGTCGCCCGGCACCTGTCCCAGAGCCTTGGCTTCAATCTCCTTGTGTCACGCCCCGCTACGGAGACTGCCCAACGCCCACGCCGCTCGGTTTGACGGGACTGCAATTGCGAGCTTTCGGCTTACCGCATCCCTCGCTGACTGCGACGATTTCCCCATCTGCCGCGCTACGGCGGCGCCATGGGAGTGAGCAATGGTCATAACGACGAAAGAAACCGCCACAAACCGGGCACGAGCCCAGGGAGGCCAGACGACCCGTCCGGCACCTCGCGCATTCACCAGCGCCGACTATGCAGGACGGATGGCACGTGCCGTCCAGCAAGCGACGGCAGCCGGCCTCGGTGGCCTCGTCATCGGCCCCGGCCCCGACTTGCAGTACTTCACCGGCTACGTGCCGACCGCGATCACGGAGCGGCCGACGCTGCTCGTCCTCGAGTCCGGGCGCGAAGCCGCCATGCTTGTGCCGGTGCTCGAGCGTCCGGATGCCGAGGAAGCAGCAGGCGTGAGCAGCGCGCCTGTCATCGACTTCGCCGACGGGCAGAACCCCTACGCGCAGGCAACGACCATCCTTCGCCGAAGTGGCGCCTATGCGGTGTCAGATTCCCTCTGGTCCCTGCACCTGCTCGGCCTGCAACAAGAGATGCCCGCCGCGCGGTTCTTCTCGCTGACTCAGAAGCTGCCGATGCTGCGAGCGGTGAAAGGCGAAGACGAGCTCGCGCGTCTCGCGGCAGCAGCATCGGCAGCTGATGCCTGCTTCCCGGCAATTCGAGAAGTGCGTTTCTCCGGCCGTCGCGAGCTCGACGTTTCGCACGATCTTGCCGACTTACTGGTCGCGAACGGCCACTCGCAGGTCGACTTCACAATCGTCGCGTCCGGCCCGAACGGCGCCAACCCGCATCATCTCGCGTCCGAGCGCGTGATCGAGGTGGGCGACATGGTAGTCCTCGACTACGGCGGCCTGATGGACGGCTACGGCTCAGACACCACTCGTACGGTCCACGTCGGCGAACCGACTGCCGAGGAGCGCCGCGTCCATGAAACCGTGATGCTGGCGCAGCAGACCGCGTTCGAAGCAGTCCGGCCCGGTGTTGCCTGCCAGGACATCGACCGTGCCGGGAGGAAGGTGATCGCCGACGCGGGCTACGGCCAGTACTTCATTCACCGCATCGGCCATGGCATCGGCATGACCACTCATGAGCCGCCGTATATGGTCGAGGGTGAGGCCCAACCACTGGTCCGCGGCATGTGCTTCTCAATCGAGCCCGGGATTTACTTGCCCGGCCGCTTCGGAGTACGCATCGAAGACATCGTCGTCGTAACCGATGATGGCGGCAAACGGCTCAACCAGAACCCGCGCGAGATGGCCATCGTTGAATGAGCAGAGGTGGCGCCGTTGAGGTGACGTGTCGAGGGCATCAGCTCGGCGCATCACGGTTCAATCGCGCCCAGTCAGGTCAGACGCCGGACACCTTGAACAGACTTCCGACGCCATACGTGACGAGCATCGCCAGCGCTCCGCCCGCGACGACGCGCAAGACGGCTTTGCGAACCGGCGCGTTGCCGACTCGAGCGCTGATCGTCCCTGTGACGGCAAGGGCGATGACGACCGAGACGAAGGCAGCTGGGATTCGGATCGATTCCGGAGGTACCAGGATCGCAATCAGAGGGATTAACGCACCGACGAGGAACGACGAAGCCGAGGCGATCGAGGCGTGCCATGGGTCGGTCAGGTGCTCCGGGTCGATACCAAGTTCGGCTTCAGCATGCGCGCGGAACTCATCATGCGCCGACAGCTCCTTCGCCACTTGAAGCGCAGTACTTCGCGATAGGCCGCGGCGTTCGTACAAGCCTGCCAGCTCCGAGAGCTCTTCGACCGGAAAGTCGTTCAGCTCGGCGCGCTCTTTCTCGAGCAGAGCCATCTCGCTGTCTCGGGAGCTGCTCACGGAGACGTACTCGCCAGCGGCCATGGAGATCGCGCCCGCCACGATTCCGGCGATTCCCGCAGTAAGGATGTCGCTCGACGCGGTCGTCGCACCTGCCACGCCGACGACCAGTCCCGCGATCGAAACGATACCGTCGTTGGCCCCCAGCACCGCGGCTCGGAGCCAGTTCAGTTTGCCGGCAGCACTGGCTGCGTGCCGTTCACGATGAGCCAAAATCGCGCTCCTTCTCAGGGTTAGAAGGGTCTGAACGCAGAAAGCGGACGTTCCTCACCTTTACAGGGTAGTGGTTCGGGAGCCTCAGTCCCAAAGCCATCGGCCTCCAAAGAAGGGACGAATGGCATACGTAATCGCACGCCACTCAGCACTCACAAAGGTCATCCATCGCGCCATACCGTGGAAGTCGAAGCAAGAAGGAGTAACTTCCACCATGACCATCTTCGGCCTCCCTCTGCATATCCTCGTTGTCCATGCCGCCGTTATCTTCGTGCCCCTCGCCGCCCTTGGCATCCTGGTAACCGGATGGCGAGAACAATGGCGCAA
>JBFWZE010000279.1:0-3335 GCA_050185685.1 Dehalococcoidia bacterium | reverse complement strand
GCAATTGCGGCACTGCGCCCGGAGGAGGTCGAAACCCTGATCGGTACCGGCGTCGCGTCCGGGGGCATGATCCCGAAGCTGCGCGCCGGTGCGAGAGCGGCGGCGGAGGGCGTCCGCTGTTTCATCGTCGACGGCCGCGAGTCACACGCCCTGCGAGACGTCCTCCAGGGCCAGGAGCTGGGCACGCTGGTCAGCGCCTAGCCATGACCTTCCGACCGGTCTTCGGTCCCGAGGACGGCGACCTCGGTCCTCTCCCGCCTCAGTTCCGCTTCCGGCGGCGCCGTCGCTTCGCAATTGGCGGTGGCGGCTGGAACCGCTGGATCGCGCTCGCCGCACTCCTGATCATCCTCTTCATCGTTGGGAGTGTTCTCAAGAGCCTGTACATCGACTACCTCTGGTTCGACGGCGTCGGCTATCGCTCCGTGTACTCGACGCGGCTCGAGACACGCCTCGTCCTGTTCTTCGGCGGCGCTCTCGTCTTCCTCGTCTACTTCGGCGCCAACCTCTATTACGCCGCCCGGCTCGCGCT
Organism: Dehalococcoidia bacterium; assembly: GCA_050185685.1. GTDB lineage: Bacteria > Chloroflexota > Dehalococcoidia > DSTF01 > WHTK01 > WHTK01. Next base: position 2,806 of record JBFWZE010000279.1, on the reverse strand, counting down.
GCAGCGGCCCGGGGTGAACCTCTCGCCCGCAGAAGCAACGGCAGTGCGGCGTCTGTACAGCCTCGGTCTGATCGCCGGCGCCCTCTTCTTCGCCGTCGTTTTCGGCAGCATCGCCGCCGGCAAGTGGGACATCGTCCTGCAGTACCTCAACCGCACGCCTTTCGATATCGAAGACCCTCAGTTCCACCGCGACATCGGCTTCTACGTCTTCACGCTGCCCTTCCTGCGCTTTGTCTACGGCTGGCTGATGGGGGTCGCTGTACTGACCACGCTGGCGGTGGCAGGGCTCTACCTCTTCCGCTATCTCGTCGCCGGCCGCGACGAGGCAGCGCTGCGCCAGACGCGCATCCACCTTGCACTGCTGCTGGTTGCGGTCGTTGCCCTGTTCATCTGGAGCTACTGGCTCAACCGCTTCGAGCTCAACTTCTCGACCGCCGGCGTTGTCTACGGCGCCGGATACACCGATATCAATGCGCGCCTCCCCTTCCTCTACGCCGGCATGGTGATGGGTGTGATCACGATCGCGGCCCTTATCGCATCGATCTTTCGCAACGGCATCGCCTTCCCTGCCGCCGCGATGGGCACCTGGATCATCGTGGCGATCGCCGGCGGTGCCATCTACCCGGCCGCGGTGCAGCGCCTGCAGGTCCAGCCGAACGAGCTCGAGCGCGAGCGCGACTACATCGAGCGCAACATCACGGCAACGCGCGCAGCGTTCGGCCTCGACAAGCTGGAGGAGCGTCCCTATCCCGCCTCACCTGAAGTGACGCAGGCGGAGCTGGGCGACAACCCGGAAACGGTGACCAACATCCGCCTGCTCGACGTCGATCCCCTCCTGCGGACCTACAACCAGATCCAGACGATCCGACCGCTGTACGAGTTCAACGACGTCGACGTCGACCGCTACATGATCGATGGCATCCGCCGCCAGGTCATGCTCTCCGCCCGCGAGCTGAGCGCCAGCCGCCTGCCCGCTGACGCGCAGAGCTGGGTCAACCGCCGCCTGCAGTTCACGCACGGCTACGGTGCCGTTATGTCACCTGTGAATGAGGTCGTGCAGGAGGGCCTCCCCGACCTCTTCCTCCGGGACATCCCGATCAGCGGCAAGCTCTCGCTCGAACGGCCGGAGATCTACTACGGCGAGGAGCCGGAGCACTACGTGATCGTCAAGACGCAGTCGAAGGAGTTCGACTACCCGATCGGCGATGGCGCGGCGCAGACGGTGTTCGAGGGCGACGGCGGCGTCCAGCTCGGCAGCATCTTCCGGCGAGCACTGTTAGCGTGGGACTTCGCCGACCTGAACATCCTGATCTCGGGCTCACTCGACAACGGCAGCCGGGTACTCTTTCGTCGCAACATCCAGGACCGCATCGAGACGCTGGCGCCCTTCCTGACCCTCGACCGCGACCCCTACCTCGTCATCGTCGACAACCAGCTCTTCTGGATTCAGGACGCCTACACCACAACCAACCGCTACCCATACTCGACGCCCGACCCGACGCAGGCAGTTAGCGGGCACAACTACATCCGCAACAGCGTGAAGGTTGTCGTCAGCGCCTACGACGGCTCGACGACCTTCTACCAGGTCGACGAGAGCGACCCGATCCTCCGCACCTACGCGAAGATTTTCCCGGAGATGTTCCGGCCGCTGAGCGAAATGCCGGCGTCCCTGCGGGAGCACCTGCGGTATCCGGAGGACCTCTTCCTGATCCAGGTTAACCAGTACCGCACCTACCACATCCGCGACGCCGGCGTGCTGTACAACCGCGAGGACATCTGGAACATCCCGATGGAGCAGACCGGCAGCGGCGAGGCCCAGGTCGCTCCTTACTACGTCATCATGCGCCTGCCGGGCGAGCCCCGACCCGAGTTCATGCTGATCCTGCCCCTGACGCCGGCGCGCCGCCAGAACACGATCGCCTGGGTCGCCGCGCGCTCCGACGCACCGAACTACGGCAAGCTGCTCTCCTACCGCTTCCCCACCGAAACCCTGGTCTTCGGACCGCAGCAGGTCGAATCACGTATCGACCAGGACCCAACGATCTCGGCGCAGTTCAGCCTCTGGAATACGTCGGGCTCGAACATCATTCGCGGCAACCTGCTGATGATCCCGATCGGCAACGGCAATCTCTTCGTCGAACCGATCTACCTCCAGGCCCAGAGCAGCCGCCTCCCCGAGCTGAAGCGCGTCGTCGTCGTCAACGGCAACGACATTGCCATGGAGCCGACGCTGCAGCGAGCGCTCGAGGTCGTCTTCGGCCGGGCGGCGCCCTCACTGCCGACTACAGACCCCAACGCCACGCCTCAGACGGGCACGACGACGCCAACCGCCACACCCGGAGTCACCGCGACGCCGGCGCCTGCTGGCCCTACGCCGACTCCGTCCGCCGGACTGCCGACGAACATCTCGGAGCTTGCGCGTGAGGCCGACGCCGCTTACCAGCGAGCCCAGAGCGCCCTTCGCGCCGGCGACTTCGCCACGTACGGCGAGGAGACCCGGCGCGTCGAGCAGCTCATTCAGGAGATCGTCCGCCTCACGAACGCGAACCCCTGACCGCCGTCAGCGCAGACTACGAGGCGTGGGCAACAGCGCCGTTCGTCTCAGGCCGCGGCCAGTCGACCGAAGCGCGCGTCCTGGGCAGGCTCTCCGGCCAGCGGTCCTGGATCATGCCGACGAGGCCCTCGCGGATTTCGCAGCGGAGGTCCCAGGCTTCACTGGAGTTGCGGGCGCTCATCAGGGCTCGCAGCTCTACCGCGTTTGCGTCCGTGTTCGTCACCTGCAGACTCCAGACCTTGCCGTCCCAGT
>JBFWZE010000278.1:0-3360 GCA_050185685.1 Dehalococcoidia bacterium | reverse complement strand
GCGCTCGGCGTTGGTGAAGGTGCCGTCCTTCTCGAGGAAGGTCGAACCCGGCAGGAAGATGTGAGCGAAGCTGGCGGTCTCGTTGAGGAAGAGGTCCTGGACGACGACACACTCCATCGCCGCCATACCGGCAGTGACGTGACGCGTGTTCGGGTCGGACTGGACGACGTCTTCGCCCTGGATGTAGAGGCCCTTGAAGGTGCCGTCGATCGCAGCGTCGAACATGTTCGGGATGCGCAGGCCGGGCTCTGCCTGGAGGCCGACGTGCCAGGCCTCTTCGAAGATGCTGCGGACGCTGTCGTCGGAGACGTGGCGGTAGCCGGAGAACTCGTGCGGGAAGCTGCCCATGTCGCAGGAGCCCTGGACGTTGTTCTGGCCGCGCAGCGGGTTCACGCCGGCGCCGTTCTTGCCGAAGTTGCCGGTCGCCATCGCGAGGTTCGCCATGCCCATGACCATCGTCGAGCCCTGGCTGTGCTCGGTGACGCCGAGGCCGTAGTAGATCGCCGCGTTGCCGCCGGTCGCGTAGAGCCTGGCGGCCGCGCGAACGTCGGCAGCCGGGACGCCGGTCAGCGACTCCACCGCCTCGGGCGAGTTGCGCTCTTCAGAGATGAAGTCGCGCCAGCGGTTGAAAGCGGCAAGGTCGCAGCGCTCGTTGACGTAGGCCTCGTCGACCAGCCCCTCGGTGACGACGACGTGGGCGATCGCGTTGATGATCGCGACGTTCGTGCCGGGGCGCAGCGCGAGGTGGTAGTCCGCCTCGACGTGGGGTGTCTTCACCAGGCCGATGCGCCGCGGGTCCGCGACGATCAGCTTGGCGCCGGCGCGCAAGCGGCGCTTCATCTGCGAGGCGAAGACGGGGTGGGCGTCGGTCGGGTTGGCGCCAATCACCATGATCACGTCGGCCGCGTCGACGGAGTCGAAGTCCTGGGTGCCGGCGGAGGTGCCGAGCGTCGTCTTCAGGCCGTAGCCGGTGGGCGAGTGGCAGACGCGGGCGCAGGTGTCGACGTTGTTGTTGCCGAAGGCAGCGCGCACGAGCTTCTGGACGAGGAAAGTCTCCTCGTTCGTGCAGCGAGACGAGGTGATGCCGCCGATCGAGTCCGGGCCGTACTTTGCCTGGATGCGCTTGAACTCGCTGGCGGCGTAGTTGATCGCCTCTTCCCAGCTCACCTCCTGCCACGGGTCGGTGATGTTCTTGCGGATCATCGGGTTGAGGATGCGGTCCTCGTGCGTCGTGTAGCCCCAGGCGAATCGGCCCTTCACGCAGCTGTGGCCGTGGTTCGCCTTGCCGTCTTTGTAGGGCACCATCCGGATCACGTCATCGCCCTGGAGCTCAGCCTTGAAGCTGCAGCCGACGCCGCAGTAGGCGCAGGTCGTCACTTCGCTGCGAGTGGGAGCGCCCTTCTCGATGACCGACTTCTCCTGGAGGCTGCCGGTGGGGCAGGCCTGGACGCACGAGCCGCAGGACACGCACTCGGAGTCGATGAAGAGGAGGTCCGCGGGCGAGATCTTCGACGCGAAGCCGCGGCCGCTCACGGTGAGGGCGAAGGTGCCCTGGGTCTCCTCGCAGGCGCGGACGCAGCGGCTGCAGACGATGCACTTCGCCGGATCGAAGGCGAAGTAGGGGTTCGACTCGTCCTTCTCTTCGTGCTGGTGGTTGGCGCCCTCGTAGCCGTAGCGGACGGTGGTCAAACCAACCTGGTCGGCGAGGTCGTGAAGGTCGCAGTCGCCGTGGGAGGTCTGGCGGCAATCCTGCGGATGGTCGGAGAGGTAGAGCTCCATGACACCGCGGCGCAGCTTCGTGAGCCTGTCGCTCTCGGTCGAGACCTTCATGTCCGGCTCGCACGGTGTCGTGCAGGAGGCGGGCGTGCCGCGGCGGCCGTCGATCTCGACGAGGCAGACGCGGCAGGAGCCGAAGGGCTCGAGGCTGTCGGTGGCGCAGAGCTTCGGCACATCGACGCCCGCCTCGATCGCGGCGCGCATGATCGAGGTCCCAGCGGGCACGGTGACGCTTCGTCCATCGATCGTCAGCGTAACCTCTCGGGCGTCGCTGCGCTTCGGAGTGCCGTAGTCGATCTCGTGAATCAGCGTCATTGCTATGCCTCTTTCGCGCCGGCAGTTTCGGGCGTCGGCTTTGCGAAGTCTTCGGGGAAATGCTGCATCGCGCTGAGCACCGGATACGGCGTCAAACCGCCAAGAGCGCAGAGCGATGCGTCGAGCATGAGGTTGCAGAGGTCGTCGAGCAGCTCGAGGTTCTCGAGGCGGTCTTCGTTCGCGACGATGCGGTCGATGACCTCGACGCCGCGGGTGGAGCCGACGCGGCAGGGTGTGCACTTGCCGCAGGACTCGATCCCGCAGAACTCCATCGCGAACCGCGCCTGCTTCGCGAGGTCGACGGTGTCATCGAAGACGACGATCCCGCCGTGGCCGACGAGGCCCTTCTTCTCCGCGAACGCCTCGTAGTCCAGAGGCGTATCGAGCAGCGACTCCGGGAAGTAGGCGCCGAGAGGGCCGCCGACCTGCACCGCGCGAAGCGGCCGCCCGGAGTGGGTACCGCCGCCGAAGTCCTCAATGATCTGGCGCAGCGTGAGGCCGAACGCCTTCTCGACGAGGCCGCCGTGCTTGATGTTGCCGGCGAGCTGGAAGGGCAGCGTCCCCCGCGAACGGCCGACACCGAAGTCGGCGTAGTGCTGGGCGCCCTTCTCGAAGATCACCGGGATCGTCGCCAGCGAGAGCACGTTGTTGATCACGGTGGGCTTGCCGAAGAGGCCTTCGATCGCGGGCAGCGGCGGCTTGTAGCGGATCAGACCGCGCTTGCCCTCGAGGCTCTCGAGCAGCGAGGTCTCTTCGCCGCAGATGTAGGCGCCGGCGCCGAGGCGGATGTCGATGTCGAAGGCCTGCCCGCTCCCGAGCACGTTAGCGCCCAGGTAGCCCGCAGCTCGCGCGATCTCGACCGCCTCGTTCATCACCTTGAAGGCGTCGGGGTACTCGGAGCGGATGTAGACGAAGCCGCTGTCGGCGCCGACCGCGATGCCGGCGATCGTCATGCCCTCGATCAGGCTGAAGGGGTCGCCTTCCATCACCATGCGGTCGGCGAACGTGCCGGAGTCACCCTCGTCCGCGTTGCAGACGATGTACTTCTGGCCGGCGGGCTGCTGGAGCACGGTGCGCCACTTGATGCCGGTCGGGAAGCCGGCACCGCCGCGCCCACGAAGGCCGGAGGTCGTTACTTCCTCGACGATCGCTTCAGGGGTCATGCCGAGAGCCCGGCGCAGGCCAGCGAAGCCGCCGTGCGCTTCGTAGTCATCGATGGAGAGCGGGTCAATCACGCCGCAGCGGGCGAAGGTCAGCCGCTCCTGGTTC
>JBFWZE010000277.1:0-3377 GCA_050185685.1 Dehalococcoidia bacterium | reverse complement strand
GTCGTCCGCAAGTTCACCAACGACGGCAAGCTGCTGATGACCCTCGGCACCGCCGGCGTCGCCTCGGACACCGGCTACGACCCGAAACGGGGCAACATCAAGATCCACCACAACGAGACCGTCCAGCGGATCGCCGGGCCGTTCAACTGCTGCACGAACACGGCAATCGCGGCGAACGGCGATATCTTCGTCGCGGACGGCTACGGTAACGCCCGCATCCATCGCTTCTCTGCCGGCGGTGACCTGCTGCATTCCTGGGGAGAGATCGGCAGCGGGCCCGGGCAGTTCCAGCTCCCGCACGGCATCTGGGTGCTCGACGACGGCCGTGTCGTCGTCGCCGACCGCGAGAACGACCGCCTGCAGTTCTTCAGCCCGTATGGCGACTACCTCGATGAGTGGAACGACGTGCAGCGGCCATGCGCTCTCGCCACCGACCGCGAAGGACGCCTCTACGCTGCCGAGCTCTGGCGCCCGGTCGAGGCGGGGCAGGGATCCTTCGTCCACGGCCTCGCGACCGTCGACCATCCCGGCCGCGTCACGGTCTTCGATACGGATGGCTCGATCGCCGCGCGCTGGGGCGCTTCTTCGACCGACCGCAACGCACCCGGCAACTTCATTGCGCCGCACGGCATCGCGGTCGACTCGCAGGGCAGCGTCTACGTGTCTGAGGTGACTGGTGGATACGGCGTGGCAGCGGGACGAGTTGGCCCGGAGTGCGCCGGCCACCAGATCCAGAAGTTCCTGCGCCGCTAACCGTTTCGCATGCCCGGCGCGCTCAACGGCGTTCGCATCATCGACTTCGGCCACCAGGTCGCCGGGCCGCTGGCGGCGGTGATCCTCGCCGACCAGGGCGCCGAGGTGATCCACATCGACAAGCCAGGCTATCAGGACCGGCCGGTCGATGCCTTCTTCATGCGCGGCAAGAAACGCATCACTCTCGACCTCAAGGCGGCTGACGACCTCGAAATCGCCCGCCGCCTGATCGAGAGCGCCGACGTCGTGATCGAGAACTTCCGCCCCGGCGTCATGCAGCGTCTCGGCCTCGGTGCCGAAGCGATGACCGCGGCCAACCCACGTCTGGTCTACTGCTCGCTGCCCGGCTTCAGCGCCGACGACCCGCGCGCGGCGATGCAAGGCTGGGAAGGGATCATCGACGCCGCCACGGACAACGCGAGGCCGCGCGCCGGGGAGCCGCCGCCGGAGTGGGACAGCAGCGTGCCCACCTACTCGGCGCTGCCGCTCGCCTCGAACTTCGCCGCGTTCCAGGCCGCCTGCGCCATCGTCTTCGCCCTGATCGCGCGCGAACGCACCGGCCGCGGTCAGCGCATCGAGGCGGCGCTCTTCGACGCGATGTTCATGCTGATTGGCCAGAACGGCGCGTTCGTGAACGAGCGCGGCTGGCGGGAGCCCACGGGCATCCACGGCCGCGGCGCCGGCTGCTTCCGCTGCGGCGACGGCCGCTACGTGCAGTTCGACACCTCGAGCGCGCGTCACCTCACCTGGTTCGCCCACGCCGCCGGCATCGACCACTGGGGCGCCGAGTACCTCGACATCAAGCGCCTCGAAGACCCGGCAGCGAACGAGGCCCTCCACGCCCGGCTGCGTGAGCTCTTCCTCACCCGCCCCGCGGCCGAATGGGAGCGCATCGGCAACGAGGCCGGCGCCGCAATCGCCATGGTGCGCACCAGCGAGGAGTGGCTGCATGAGCCCCACGCCGCCGCGATCGGCGCCGTGACCGAGGTCGACGACCCGCTGCTCGGCTCGACGCGCATGCCTGGGCTGCCCGTAAGCCTCAGCGCGACACCCGGTGCGCCCGGCCATGCCCGCCATCTCCCCGACGCCGACCGCGCCGCGATTCTCGCAGACCTTGCCGCGCCCCACCTGCCAGCCTCAGCCAGCACCGAGACCATCACGCACCCTCTAGACGGCGTCCGCGTGCTGGACCTCTGTGTCGCCCTCGCCGGCCCGACGAGCGGCCGCCTGCTGCACGAGGCCGGCGCGGACGTGATCAAGATCAGCGCGCCCGACAACGGCGTCGGCGGCTACCTCAACCGTGGCAAGCGCTCGCTGCTCCTCGATATCGGCAAGCCCGCAGGGCAGCAGGTCTTCTGGAGGCTGGTCGAGAACGCGGATGTCATCGTCCAGAACTTCGCGCCGGGCACCGCCGAGCGTCTCGGCATTGGCTACGAGCAGGTGAGGGCGCGGCGGCCGCAGATCGTATACACCTCGGTGAGCTGCTACGGTGCGGGCGGGCCGTGGACGCCGGGACGCGGCTGGGAGCGGCAGGGCCAGGCGGTCACCGGCATCATGGAGCGCACCGGTGCTATCCCGGCGATCCTCGGGCCGTACAACCTCGTCGATATCGGCACCGGCGTGCTAACGACGCTGGGCACGGCGGTCGCTCTCTACCACCGGCAGCGCACCGGCGAGGGGCAGCAGGTCAACGCCTCGCTGGTCCAGACCGCGACCTTCCACCAGTCGCCGTACATGCTGAGCTACAAGGGCATCGTCCACGACGAACCCCGAAGCTATGAGGCGAAGGGCACGTCCCCGCTCAACCGCTTCTACCGGGCAAGCGACGGCTGGTTCTTTCTCGCCGCCAGGGACGAACCCGGCCCCGTCGTCGACATCGCCGGCGTCGACCCGGCATCGGCGAGCTTGGAAGACGACCTCGAGATGGTCTTCGCTTCGGGCCCAGTCCGCGAGTGGGTCGAGCTCCTCCAGGCTGCCGGCAGCAGCGCTCACGCCGTTGTGCCCGTTCGGGAGCTGATGGTCGATGCCGGCGTCCAGCGCCGCGGGCTCAGCGTTCAGCTGCCAATCGACGGCAAGCAGGCGACAATGCCCGGCATCGCAGTCCACCTCTCAGGCACACCGCTGCGCACCGGGGCCTCGATCAGCACCCCGGGCGCCGATGCCGCCTCGGTCCTGCAAGAGACGGGGCTCCTCGACCAGCTTCCGAAGCTCGAAGCTACCTGGGTACTGCGCGTGCCGCCCCGGCCCTGAGCGAGGCGGCCCTTTTTCCATCCTGAGCTTCGCCAGGATGAAGCGCTGACTGAGGGTCTGAGACCACATGACCGTGCAGTCTCCGGCCAGAGCATGCCTGACGAGGACAAATAAAGGGGCCTCCAGCGTTGTACGCCGGAGGCCCGAATGAGTCAGCTCTGACGAGGCCTACCCGTTGGGCAGGACGATGACCTTGCCCGCGGACTCACGGTTCTCGAGCAGGTTGTGCGCCTCAGCAATGTTCTCGAGCGTGAAGGTGCCGGCAATCAGCGGCTTGAGCTTGCCGGAGACGATGAAGTCGTTGATCTCCTTCGCGACGACCTTCTTCTCTTCCATGAACAGGTTGTCGCGGATCGAGCTGCCGCGCGAGAAGC
>JBFWZE010000276.1:1518-3413 GCA_050185685.1 Dehalococcoidia bacterium | reverse complement strand
CTCGACTTCGTCCGAGACATCTGCGCCTACTGGCAGAGCGAGTACGACTGGCGGGCGGCTGAGACTCGACTCAACCGTCACCCGGGGTTCCTCTGCGAGGTTGATGGCGTCGACGTTCATTTCTGGCATGTACGCTCAGCCCGCAGAGATGCCGTTCCGCTGCTACTGATCCACGGCTGGCCCGGGTCGATTGTGGAGTTCGATCAGCTTATCGAACCGCTGACCTCCCCTCTGGACGACGAGCCCGCCTTTGACGTCGTCGTTCCCTCGCTACCCGGCTTTGGTTTTGGCGGCAAACCGCGAGAGCGGGGATGGAGCCCGATCCGGATTGCGGACGCCTTCACGAGGCTGATGACGCAGGAGCTCGGCTACGACCGCTTCGGAGTTCAGGGAGGCGACTGGGGCTCGAGCATTGGCTCTCGCATCGCGCAGCGCCATCCCGAGCATGTAGTGGCGCTGCACATCAATTTCTTCAACGTGCCGCCGCCGGAGAAGGTTGCTGCAGAGGACCAGGCGCTCCTCGACCGCCGCAACGCATTCATGGCGAGAGAAACCGGCTACAGCAACGTGCAGCGTACAAAGCCGGATTCTGTCACGCTGGCTCAGACCGATTCCCCAGCCGGGCTGGCAGCCTGGGTGCTCGAGAAGTTCCACGGCTGGAGCGACCACCGCGGTGATCTCCTGTCGGTCTTCGACCGCGACACGCTGCTCACGAACTTGATGTTCTACTGGGCGCCGAACAGTACGGCGAGCGCTGCCCGAATCTATTACGAGTCTCAGCACGATCCGGCCGGGCCTCTGGTCGAGCGGATTGAGGTGCCAACCGGCATCGCGGCGTTCCCGGCCGAACCGTGGCGGACGCCGCGATCATGGGTTGAACCGCGCTACAACATCCAGCGTTTCACGGAGATGGAGCGCGGCGGACACTTCGCCGCGCTCGAGAACCCGGAGGGACTGCTGCGGGAGATCAGGGCGTTTTTCGCCGGGTATTCGGAAGTGGCCCTCAGCTAGCGGGTGGGTTCTTCGTCCTCTTCTTCGTCCTCGTCGTCTTCGAAGTCTTCGTCGTCCTCATCGTCGTCGTCGCCGCTTTCGGAGAAGACGCCGACTTCGCGGCCGGCCCAGACGGTGACGATGAAGTCGTCGCGCAGGGGCTCCCAGCTCATGACGAGGCGTTCGTCGATCTCGCCGATCAGCTCTTCGATCGAGTCGTCGTCGATGTCAGCCGGGACGTTGAGGGTGGCATAGGCGGTCGAGCCGGAGTAATGGAGGTCGACGCGGCCGATCTCTTCGCCGTCGCGCTCAATCACGAAGGCTTCCGACTGGGGGGTACGAATCTCACGCTCGAAGTTGTAGATAGCCATGCGCTTCCTCTCTTATGGGCGGGTCTGGCCCTCGCCCTGAACGATCCACTTGTAGGTAGTGATTTCACGCAGGCCAACGGGACCGCGGGCCACGGTTTTCTGGGTTGAGTCGATGATCTCGGCGCCGAGGCCGAACTGGCCGCCGTCGGTGAACTGCGTCGAGGCGTTGACGTAGACGACTGCGGTGTCGACCTCATCGGTGAAGCGCTTCGCGTTGGTCACGTTCTCGGTGACGATGGCGTCGGAGTGACCGGTGCTGTAGCGGGCGATGTGGTCGAGGGCTTCGTCGAAGCTGCTGACGACACGCACGGCAGCGACAGGGCCAAGGAACTCATGACCGAAGTCGTCGTCTGCCGCGGGCACCGCGTTCGCAGCGCCACCGGCGGCGGCGAGGGCCCGATCATCGGCGCGGAGCTCGACGCCCTTTTCCGCCATTGCGCTCGCGACGCGCGGCAGGAAGGCGCCGGCGGCGCCCTCGTGGACGATGAGGGTATCGAGGGCGTTGCAGATCGACCAGTTGCGCGTCTTGGCGTT
>JBFWZE010000276.1:0-1418 GCA_050185685.1 Dehalococcoidia bacterium | reverse complement strand
CGTCAGCTTGAGGCGGTTCAGCGGTGCATCGGCGAGGCCGGCATCGCGGGCACGTTCGACGTCCTGCTGGTTCGCGGCGAGGATCTCGTCCTGGCGCTTCACGAGTGCGTCGGCGATCGCTTCGAGGGCGCGGTTCTTCACCGGCGTCGAGAGACCCGCCAGCTTGCGGGCAGCCGCCTTCGCTGCTTTTGCCTGGGTTAGCAACGTCTGGTCGATGTCGATCGTCGTCATACTCATGTGCTCCGGTCCTCAGACGAGGACAAGGTTATCCCGGTGAACGGCCTCGGCTCCATAGTCATGGCCGAGGATCTCGGTGATCTGCCCGGACTTGGCGCCCTGGATCGCCTGCATTTCCTCCGAGTTGTAGTTCGTGATGCCGCAAGCGATGCGCTCGGCCGCGGTCGTGGTGATCGCGATCGTCTCGCCGCGCTCGAAGGGGCCGCTGACCTGCTTGATGCCGGCGGGAAGGAGACTCGTCTTGCGCTCACGCAGCGCTTTCGCGGCGCCCTCGTCGACGCTGATGCTGCCGCGGATCGTCAGGCCGCTGAGGATCCAGCGCTTGCGGCTCTCGAGGCGGTCGAGGCTGGAGGGAAACAGCGTTCCCATCTCTTCGCCCTGGGCAATGCGTACCAAGACGTTCGGCGCCAGGCCATTCGCGATCACGACGTCGGCGCCCCCGGCGGTTGCGAGACGCGCTGCTTTGATCTTCGTGACCATGCCGCCGGTGCCGCGGACGTCACTGCCGCCGGCGTAGCTCTCGATCGTGGCGTCGATGCGCTCGACGCGGCGGACCAGCTCTGCGTCCGGGTTCGAGCCCGGGTCGGCGGTGAAGAGGCCTTCTTTGGTCATGAGCAGGCAGCAGAGGTCGGCATCGATCAGGCCGGCAGTGAGGGCCGCGAGGGTGTCGTTCTCACCGATGCGACTCTCCGCGAGCTCTTCGACCGAGACGGCGTCGTTCTCGTTCACCACCGGTACGACGTTGTAGTGAAGCAGCGCCAGCATGGTGTTGCGGGCGTTGAGGTAGCTGGCGCGGTCCGAGAGGTCGCGGCGGGTGAGAAGGGTCTGGGCGATCGGGATGTCGTGCTTCGCAAAGAGGCCGTCGTAGGCCTGCATGAGCTGGCTCTGACCGACGGAGGCGAGCACCTGGCGGAAGGGGACGTCGCGGCGCACGCGGCTGACGCCGAGGCGGGCGCGCCCGGCAGCAACGGCGCCGGAGGTGACGACGACAACCTCGATGCCCTCCTTACGCAGAGCAGCGACCTGATCGACCAGGGAGCCAATTTGCTCCAGGTCCAGGCTGTCGCTGCCGTTGGTCAGCAGGTTCGTGCCGAACTTGGCGACTATGCGCCGGTAGCGTCGCTTCATGAGTTCGAGTCTGGGGTTAACACGCAGTAGATGACTTGAGTATACCCGACCCT
>JBFWZE010000275.1:1654-3436 GCA_050185685.1 Dehalococcoidia bacterium | reverse complement strand
ATCTCTGCCTGCGACAAGACGAACCCGGGCTGCCTGATGGGCCTCGCCCGCCTCAACCTGCCCTCCATCGTCCTCTACGGCGGCACGATCATGCCGGGCCACTTCGAGGGCAAGGACCTCAGCGTCGTTTCCGTCTTTGAGGCGATCGGCGCCTACCACGCCGGCAAGATCGACGAGGAGCAGCTGCACAACATCGAGTCCTTCGCCTGCCCCGGCGTCGGCGCCTGCGGCGGCCAGTACACCGCGAACACGATGGCCATGGCGATGGAGATCATGGGCATGTCGATCATGGACAGCGCCTCCGTCCCGGCAATCGACCCGAAGAAGGACGACGTCGCATTCGAGGTCGGCAAGCAGGTCGTCGAGGTCCTGAAGAAAGGCCTGCGCCCCAGCGACATCATCACCAAGAACTCGCTGGAGAACGCAATCGCCGCGGTCATGGCGACCGGCGGCTCGACGAACGCCGTCCTTCACCTCCTCGCCGTCGCCCGCGAGCTCGACATCGACCTGACGATTGATGACTTCGACCGCATCAGCCAGCAGACGCCTCTCGTGGCCGACATGCAGCCCGGCGGCCAGTACTACGCGTACGACCTCTACAAGGCCGGCGGCGTCCAGCTCATCGCCAAGCGCCTCCAGGAGCTCGGCCTCCTGCACGAGGACGAGAAGACTGTGAGCGGCCGCACGATCGGCTCCGAGGCGCGTGAGGCGGCGGAAACCGACGGCCAGGTTGTCGTCCGCCCGGCAAGCAACCCGATCAAGACCTCCGGCGGTCTGGTCATCCTTCACGGCAACCTCTCGCCCGAAGGCTGTGTCATCAAGGTTGCGGGCTACGAACGCCTGCTCCACCGCGGACCGGCCCGTGTCTTCGACGGCGAAGAAGAGGCGTTCCAGGCGGTAAAGGAGCGCAAGATCAAGGAAGGCGACGTCGTCGTCGTCCGCTACGAGGGTCCAAAGGGCGGGCCCGGCATGCGGGAGATGCTCAGCCTCACCGCCGCAATCGTCGGCGAAGGCCTCGGTAGCACGGTCGCGCTGCTGACGGACGGCCGCTTCTCCGGCGGCACCCGCGGTTTGATGGCCGGTCACGTCGCGCCGGAAGCGGCAGTCGGCGGCCCGATTGCGGCGCTGCAGGAGGGCGACATCGTCGTCTTCGACATCGAAAAGCGCGAGCTCAACGTCGAGATCAGCGACGAGGAGATGCAGCGACGCCTCGCGAGCTGGACGGCACCGACCCCGAACTACACGAGGGGCGTGTTCGCCAAGTACGCCAAGCTCGTGTCGTCTGCCTCCGAGGGCGCAATCACGCGCTAGGGCTGGGCCGGAACGCGTCGCAGCACCGAGGCACTCGCAGGGACAGGGCTGAAGCCGCTGCCCCTACGCGGGTTCGCGCCCATCGACAAGATTGGGTCTTTGTTAGAGCTCTCCCGCTAGCTGCAGGAGCTTTACGCGCAGGATGGCGGCGACGGAGATCGCGTCGGTGATGCGCCCGTCGAGGGCCATTGCATAGGCCTCGTCGAAGGGGAGGCGTTTGAGCTGCAGCGACTCTGTGTCGTCCGGCTCCGCGTCGCCGAAGGTCAAGCCCGTAGCGAGCCAGATCGTCGCCACCTCGTCACTCACCGAGTTCGAGAGATCGATCTGCAGCAGCCGCCGCCATTGCGCCGCCTCGATGCCGGTCTCTTCCCGAAGCTCGCGCTGAATGCTGACCAGCGGGTCGATGGCGGGATCACCGCCGCCTTCGGGAATTTCCCACGAGTAGCGTTCGAGCGGAAAGCGCCACTGCCC
>JBFWZE010000275.1:0-1554 GCA_050185685.1 Dehalococcoidia bacterium | reverse complement strand
ACGACCATCAGAATGACGCCGATCGCGTTGATGTCGACACCCGAAGCCTGGTAGTCCACGGCCATCGCCAGGATTGCTCCGACTGCTATCAATACGAGACTGGTTCCTGTTGCCACGGTCTGTGCCGCCTTTCTTGTGACTGCGTGACTGCCTGTCACTCATCTCCTGCATCTGCAGTGACGACATCATCGAATTCTTCTCATCGTCTGCAGGTAATGAGCCGGCGACGCCTCGTGAAAGACGCGTTACGGCCATGTCGCGCTACCATTACAGGGTGAAGCCGCTGATCATCGCCCATCGCACCTGCCCGAAGAACGCCCCGGAGAACAGCCTTGAAGGCATCCGCAGGGCCGGAGAGCTCGGCGCCGACGTTGTCGAGGTCGACCTGCGCGTCTCGCTCGACCAGCGCCCGTACCTCATGCACGACTGGTCGCTGCACCGCACCGCCGGCTTCTGGCCGCCACTCGAGGCGACGATCAGCCCGATTGTCGAGCGCCTCCACCTCAGCAACGGCGAGAGCCTCCCGACGCTGCCTCAGGCCCTCGACGCCCTCGGACCGAATCTCGGCATCGCCGTCGATGTGAAGACGCCCTGGGCGATCCCTCACCTGGCGCGCGAAGTGAAGAAACGACGTTTGGAGTCTCGCACCCTCGCCTGGTGCACAAGCGCTCTCGATGTCCGCTACATGCGCCGGTTTGCCCCTGAGGTGGAAACGGCTTACCTGCGCGGCGACACCCACCCGGCGGGCAAGCTCATGTTTCTCGCCACCGCAGTGCGCCTCGGTGCGAACGCTGTGTCCGCAAACTGGCACGCCATCGATTCGAGCTTCGTCGCCACCGCCCATGACCTCGGCCTCAAGGTCTACAGCTGGCACGGTGAATTCGAGCTCTCTCCCGCGAAGCTCGAAAGCGGGCTCGACGGTTTGATCACGGACTATCCGGTGGAGGCGCGCGCGGCCTGCGAACGCCTGGGACTGACCTCGCAAAGCAACTAACGCCAATCCGGGATTTCCGCGGTAACCGGCCGGTCAAAAGCCAGGGCGACCGGGTCCCATCGGCGGCTGCCAGGCCGGGTGAACTGGCAGCGTTTCGCTAGCTACTTGTTCCATTCTTCACCAGCCTCGTGTATTGTTGACAAAGTCGACCAACTTTCTTTTCAGCGGGGGAGAACTGTGGCGGAGACCACCAAGACCTATAGCCCTGCCGACATCGAGCGCATGAGCGCGGCGATGGAGGGCCGGGAACCACAAGAAATCCTGCGCTGGGCAGTCGAAGAGTTTCAGCCCGGCCTCACGATGGCGGCGAGCTTCGGCGGTCCTTCCGGCATGGTCCTCCTCGACATGGTCATGCAGATCGACAAGAGCGTTGAAGTCTTCTATCTCGACACCGACTTCCTCTTCCCTGAGACCTACGCACTGCGAGACGCCTGCGAGAAGAAGTACGGCTTCAAGGCCTCGGGCTACAAGTCGCTGCTCACGCCGGACCAGCAGGCGGAAAAGCACGGCGCCGCGCTCTGGTCGCGCGACCCCGACGCCTGCTGCGAAATTCGCAAGGT
>JBFWZE010000274.1:0-3467 GCA_050185685.1 Dehalococcoidia bacterium | reverse complement strand
AGTGGACCGCGGCCGAGCGTGAACGAATCCTCGAGGAAGGCCGGCAACTGGAGCGCGACGCACTGCGCGACGCAGCCCAGACCGAGCACAGCACGAAGCAGGCAGAGGCCGCCCGAAAGAAGTTCCCCGAGGCGCTGGAGAAGTTCAACGCCAAAGTCGCGGAACTGAAGATCGACCCGGCGCTGGCCGAGCAGCTGCTGGACCCCATCAAGACCTACAACCGCGAAGCCCAGGACATCCACACCGAGCTTGCCTACAACGAGCTGCAGGAGGCGTTCTTCGCTGCCCTGCCGCAGGACCAGCACGCCGACTACCTGACAGCCGTCGACAACAAGCCCGTCGACACCTGGCTTGAGGAGTACGTCGAGCGCGTCGCCCCAGCGGCCAAGTCGGTCAAGGCGTCCCAGGAGAAGTTCATCAAGGACCTCACCGCGGACCCGGAAAAGACCATCGAGAAGCTTTCGGAGCTTTCGCCGGCGGTCAAGGCAGCCATCGCAAGGTTGAGGACAGACGAGTTCGACAAAGGTCGCGAGAAAGAGCGCAAGTCGCCGTCACGCGAACCCCGCATCGACGAGGCCGGCGCCGTCACTGACGACACGCCTCGAGACGAAAACGGAAACATTGACACCGCGAAGGCGCTCTCACGCATCTTGCGGACGCCCCAGCGGAGCTGAGGAGCATCATGAAGCGACTCTGTTCGATTGACGGGTGCTCCAAGGCGGTTCAAAGCCGCGCCCTCTGTTCGGCCCATCTCACTCGGTTGCGGCGATACGGCGACCCTCTCGCTGTCCGCCCACGCCGAGGCAGGCTCACACACGGTATGTCGCGAACCCCTACTTATGGTTCGTGGTCATCGATGATCCGTCGCTGCACAAAGCCCAACGTTTCGCGCTACGCCGACTACGGAGGACGCGGGATCAAGGTTTGTGCAGAGTGGGTGTTCTTCGAGAACTTCCTGCGTGACATGGGCGAGCGACCGGAAGGGATGACCCTTGACCGGATCAACCCAGATGGCCACTACGAGCCCGGCAACTGCCGGTGGGCGACGGCCTCTGTTCAGCGAATAAACCAGCGACCCCAAGCGCCGAAAACGCATTGCCCGAAGGGACACGAGTACACGGCAGACAACACCTACGTAAACAAGCGTGGTGCCCCTGCCTGCCGAGAGTGCTCACGCCTGCGAGCAAGTGAACGCCGGCGCGTGGTCGCTGCCACGAAAGGGAACTAACCAATGGCTCTCTGGACTGACGCTAGGGTGAGAACCCTCTTCAGCAACAAGGTCCTCGAAAACCTTCGCGCTGCCCACGTCTGGGAGAACGCTTTCAACCGCAACTACATGGGCGAAGTCGTCGGCAAGGGCCAGGCGCTGAAGATTTTCAGCTTCGGCGACCCGACCATCAACGACCACGACGTCCCCGACACTGACCTCTCGGCGATGGCGCTGACCTACCAGCGCATCAAGCCGACCGGGCAGGAACTGACCGTCGACCAGGACAAGTACTGGGCCATCGCCGAAGACGAGATCGAGGCGATGATCACCAACCCGGACTCGTTCAACGAGCTGGCGCAGAACGCCGGCTGGGCAGGCGCCGACTACATCGACCGCCACCTTGCCGTCACGGCCAACGCCGCCGCGAGCAACGCCGGCATCACCGGCACCGGCACCAACAGTGCCCCGATCGTCGGCCACGGCGCCAGCGACGACGCGACCGCCTACGGCATCATCGAGCGGCTGCTGGAGGCGCTGAAGAACAACCGCGTTCCGTCGACGGACATTCACCTGTTCGTCCCGAACTGGTTCATGACCATGCTTCGCCTCGACCTGCGGATGAGCGGCTTCAACACCGACAGCGCCCGCAGGACGGCCCGCGGTGAGGCGATTGTGGAGCTCGCCGGCTTCACGATTCACGAGACGATCAACGCTCTCGACGGCGCCGGCACCGCGTTCAAGACGATCGTGGACAGCAACTCCCAGAGCCGCATTCACGTGGTCTGGAAGGGCGCCGCGACTTACGCACCGTGGAAAAACCCCGGCAGCATGACCGTGATGATCCCGGCCGACAAGAACCCGCTTTCCAACGACAACCTGATGCGTTCCCGGTTCCTCTGGGGCGCGAAGGTCACCCGTCCGGACGGCGTGCTCTACCAGGTCTGCCAACGAGGTTCATATGAGCCATGATTCGCTAACGCCATAGCAGGTGCGGTGATTTAGGAGTAACGGTGTTGGAGAAGATAGTCGGCCTGAGCTTGGATAGCAGCCTCATTCTCGATGACGAAACGGTCGAGATGTGCGCTCCTGTCTCTCGTGATGGCCTGCCGCTTTGCACGGCGGGCTCGCTTGCCCGCAACCATGCAGATGCGGCAATTCCGGTAAATCTTCTCCTGGCCTTTCCTGCCGTACCTGACTGTGTTCTCGGGCGTGAAGGCATGACCGAAGGGACACGCCTCTCGATGGTAGAGCCGGGACCGATGCAGGTTGATAACGCTGGTTACTGGCTCGAGATGAGCCGGATTCACGCATCGCCGGTGAAGACACTCACGGCCGCCGCGACAGGACTTATCCGCCGTATGGCAGAGGTGATCAAGCCCCATGCCGTCAGGGATGGGTCCGATGAAGTGCTCGTAAGCCCATCGGTGAGCGACAACCTGCCGCCCATTCACATAGAAGGAGTTGGCGTAGCCGTCATCGTCGAGATGCCCGGTCCAAAGCCAGCATCCATCGTCAGCCTTCTCGACAAAGCTGAGGAATCGTTCTTCGGTGGTCAGAAAGCGTCGGTGGTAGTTACTCTGTGTGAGCACTGGAAAGTGGTCCTTTCTGGTGTCATGCGGAGGGCTGTTAGCGCAGCGCCTCCGCGCTTTATTTTACGCGATTCCTTGGCGCCTAACGGCGTAGCATAGGAGGTTTGCATCAATGGCAACTCTTCCCATTACTCCATACGATGGGACTACCGATAGCGGGAACATCCAGAACATGGTCCGCGGCGTCCAAAGCGCCGACATCATCACCGGCGGCCAGCAGCTCGACAGTGACGACACCGTGACGATCGACGTCCAGGGCAACGATGACGTGATCCTGTTCATCCTCGACACCGGCGGCGGCGCCGTCGTCTCGATCGCGGCCGGCGACAACCCGCCGTCCCCGCGTGCCGGACTGGGCGCCGAGGCGTACACCATCCCCGACGCGGACGGTGTGCTGATCTTCCCCGAGGCCGGCCGGCACGTGAAGAACACCGGCAAGATCCACCTGACCAGCACGCAGCAGGTCCTCGTCTGGGCGTTCCGCGCTCCCGCCGGTTTCATCGGCGTGGGCCAGGTCAACCAGACGACGGTCCCGAGCGCGCCGACCGACTAAGGCGATGGTGAGGTTGCGCAGGCCGGAGACGTGGGATGAGTACCGCAGGTTGCGGCGACGCTACCTGATGGGCCTCGAAATGGCCCCGCCCTTCCGGCCTGCGCGCCCGCTTGTC
>JBFWZE010000273.1:0-3489 GCA_050185685.1 Dehalococcoidia bacterium | reverse complement strand
GAGCCGCTGAAGGCGCTTCGAAACGCCGGCATCAACGCCGAGGTGCTGACGCCCAGTGGCAACGCGATTCAGATGATGCAGCACGACGAGAAAAGCGGCATGCAGCAGGCACAAGGCCGCATCGCCGATTCGCGTGCCGGCGACTACCAGGCCCTTGTCCTCCCCGGCGGCGCCCTCAACGCGGACAACCTGCGCATGGCCCCCGAAGCCCGTGAGTTCGTGCGCGAGATCGACATGAGCGGCAAGACGATGGCGGTGATCTGCCACGCACCATGGCTGCTCGTTTCTGCGGGCCTCGCAAAGGGGCGCACGCTTACCAGCTATCACACGATCCAGGACGACATCCGTAATGCCGGCGGCACCTGGGTCGACCGCGAAGTCGTCACCGACCGCAACCTGATCACCAGCCGGTCGCCGAAGGACCTCCCCGCCTTCAATCGCGCCCTCCTTGAGGCATTGGCGACGGCCGAGAAGCGCCAGGTCGCCTGAAGACTGCCGCTGTCACGATCCTTTAACAGATCGATAGCCGGACGACCGGCCTCTCTGACCGGCCGGTCTGATACCGTGGAAGTCCCAGCCGCCGCAACGGGAGTCTTTTGAATGATCGGAGCTTCTTCGGAAGGCCGCTCTGCGCATTCGCCTCAGAACGCCGGCGGCCAGACCTCTCACCTGCTCAGCCGCGCCGCGATTGCTGCTGCTGCTACAACGGTGGTCGTCGCGCTTCTACTTGTGTATCGCCTCTGGGTGCTAAGCATGTCGCGCTTGCCGGAGGGGTTCCCCGGTGGCTGGCTGCTCTCGCTGAGCGACCTCGTCGTCGAGCCTTTTCGCAACTACGACCACAGCGCAGCGGTGACAAAGCAGACCGGCTACGTCGACTTCCCGACCCTGGTCGCGCTCGAGGTCTGTCTCGTGGCAATCCTCGTCTTCGCGGTCTTCGCCTATCTGTTCCATCTTCTCCAGCCACACCAGCAGGCCGCACTGGTGCCATTGCAGCCGAAGCAGTCGCGTCAGCCTTCGCGAATGGGGCCCGCGCTTCGAGCAGGGGCCGTACAGGGCCGGCAGGGCGTTTCGGCCGTGGTCGCCTCAATCCAGGGCCAGGATTGGGCGGGCCATCGCGCGAACCTCACTGCTCGCCGGGACGAGGCAGTGGTCAGGCTGGCAGCAGCGTGGCGAGCCTACGTCGCAGGCTGCAGCCGGGACGCCGCGTGGCTCCGAGAGCGCTGGCAGCAGGCCTGTGCATCCGCCGCCCCTGCTCTCAGCTCCTCCGACCAGCGGCTGAACGCAGGTCTGCGCCGGACACGCCGCTCGCTGCGCCGTACCCGGGTTGCCGCTGTCCGTCTCTCCATGCGTTCGTCTGCTTCGATGGCGCGCGCGACGACGAAGACCGCTACGGGGCTTTCGAACTTTGGCGCCGGCGCCCGCAGCAGCCTCGAGCGCGGGTCGGGCTGGTACTGGAGCAACTTCGACACAACCTCGAACCGCGTTGCCGCCGCGGCCTCGAAGCTCGTTCGCCGCGACGAGGCCACTCCGCCCGACGCCTCGGACCTCGCACCAGGCGCCGCCGACGGGCCGCAGCTGAGCCGCCGAGAGTTCTTCCGCCGCATCCGGCCGCTGCGGTAGGGGTAAACGCCCGCAAGTACGGGGGCGACGACACTGCGACGAAGATCGCCGTGACACGCAGCAAGGCCTCAGACCGCCGCATCTCGCAATGTCGAGAAAGCCCCTCCCCCAGACTCGGGCCGCTTGCCGGGTAGCGACAGCGCCAGAGGGGTTTGGGGTGAGGGTCGGCCTCTTATCGGTTAGATAGGGCGTCAGGCTGCGGTCGTAGCCTCTGTCCCACCGTGCCAGTGCCACGGCGTCACAGACGGGCGGCCAGACGTCGCATCGCACCTGGCGGTGCTCGCGACAACGAACTATGAACTGGGGACACCCCAGACCCCGGGAGGGGCTTCGCCCCTTCCAACCCCAATATGGCGCCGCAGCTGGCCCCGCCTCATCCCCTCAGGGTGCTTCTCGCGTTCACGCCCCGCTGGGCACCGGAACCTTAGCGCCTGAATGCAGGGCGCGTGTTGGGGTATATACTTGTCGCAGAAGAAGGTTTTTGATGAACAGCAACCAGTGGCGCATGGAAGAGCGAATTCAGGAAATGCAAATCGACATCCAAAATGGCCGGATGCCCAGCGAGATGCATAGTCGTTCACTTGTCGGCTGGATTATTGCTATGGCAGTGCTCATCCTGATCGCCGTCGCTATCACCGTCATCTGAAAATTGAAGGAGGCTGCGCGAGGGCAGCCTCCTTTGTCTTCACTACATCGCGGCGTTAGCGCGTGGCGGTGACGAGCTCCTGCTGTCCCACGATCGGGGACTTGTCGAGCTCCCAGAACCTGCGGGCGTTCGTGAGGAAGACCTTCTCCCGCTGCGCGTCCGAGAGGTCCTCGACGCCCTCGAAGACGTCGAGCGATGCTTCGGGCGTCCAGCAGGGGTAGTCGTCGCCGTACATGACGTGGTCCTCGCCGAAGTACTCGATGGCGAACTTCACGCCCATCGAGTGCGGCGAAACCGTGTCGACGTACATCCGCTTGAGGTAGGAGCTCGGCTTCTCCGGCATCAGCTTCGACGGGCGCGTGTTCTTGTCGAGGCGGCCGGCCTGGTAGGGGAGCGCACCGCCGGTGTGGGACATGAAGACCTTCATGTTCGGGTGGCGCTCCATTACGCCCGAGAGGATCAGGCGGAAGGCGGCAGCGCTGACGTCGACGATACGGCCGAGGGCGCCGTAGAGCTGCCCGTTGTAGCCCTCGAAGACATCGAGGAACGCGGCATCCGTCGGGTGGAGGAAGAGCGGCACGCCCAGCTGCTCGACGCGGTCGTAGAACGGCTCGAGGCGCTCGGCGTCGATGTTCTCGTGCAGGCCCACGCTGCCCGGCATCGAGACGCCGGAGCGCAGGCCGAGGCGGAGGACCGCGTCATCGAGGGTGTCGACGGCGAGCTGCGTGTCCTGCAGCGGCACGACGCAGGTGGAGGCGATGCGGCCGCTCGTGCGCTGCGCCCAGGCCCACTCCTCGTTCCAGGCGATGCAGGCGTCCTTCGCCTCGTCCTTCGGCAGCTCGGAGAAGTGCACCGAGAACGGCCCGGTCGACATGATCATGTCGAAGTCGCGGCCGGTGGCATCCATATGCGTGAACAGCTTGTCGAGGTCGTACCACTCCGGGCCAAGGTTGAACTTCGCCGTCTTGCCGTCGCGGAACCAGTAGGTGAAGCCACCCTTCTCGTTTGGCTCGGCGTAGGGGAAGGTCGTGCGCTTGCAGACCTGTTCCATGACTTTGCGCGGCCACCAGTGGAAGTGGGAATCGACGATACGCATGCGTGTCTCCTTTGTGAGCCCGCTTCGATCTCTAATTACTAGCTATCGAACTATCGAATGGTCGGATCGTAGGTCTGCCCTCTGAAGGTGTCAATAGCGTTGGCGATGCAATCCTGCCTCAGCGTCC
>JBFWZE010000272.1:0-3531 GCA_050185685.1 Dehalococcoidia bacterium | reverse complement strand
TATCGTCAGAAAGAACCGGCTTCGGGACGGGTGATTCAGTATAAGGCGACTCACAAGCCACGTTTGAAATGTCGCTCATTCGTCCGGCGGCGGCTTCGGCGTCGCGGCAGGCACTGGTTCATCGCCGGCCGGAGGCGGCTCCTTCTCTTCGGGCGGCACAAGCTCCTCGTCTTCGCTCCCGTCGTCAGGGTCGGGCTTGTCGGGACCGGGCGTCTGCGGCGTCAGTGGACCGCGCGGGGTGGCACTGGGCTCAGGCGTTGAGGGCGTGCCGGTAACCGTCGGCCCAGGCGTGCATCGACGCGGCGGCTTGAGAGCGGCCTCATCCGGCGTGGCCGTGGGTGTCGCTTTCGACGAGGAACACGGGTCGATCACGATCGGGTCTGTCGCAGACGATGTCGGCACAGGCGTCTGCACCTTGTTTTCTGAGGTGGGTGTTGGGGTCGCCTGTGGTGGCCTTGTCACGACACCGACCGGTGTTGTGCGTGCAGTGGGCGTCGAAATAGGGCGCCTCGTCGGTACGACGGTGGGCGACGGCAGCGGCGTCGCGGTGCCAGGCGGGGTCGCAACGGGAGTCTTCACGGCCAACGGCCTGGTGACGGTAGGCGTGGCATTTTGAGGCGAAGGCGTCCTGCCGGCAGGTGACGGCGCTGCCAGCGGTGGCACGAGCGTCACCCGAGATGCCGGCTGATGGTCCTCCTCGGAAGCCCTTTCGGCGAAGTCGAGACAGTCCTGGCAGCCCGGCGACGGCTCGAGCGGCTCGTTGAAAACGGCAGACGGGATGTCGACCGGCGGCACCAGCGAAATATCCGGCAGGCTCACGGCGGGGATTCCAACGATCAGCTCAATTGGCCGCGTCGGGTCCGCACCGGATGCGAAGCTCACGCTGAAGGCGAGTCCGAATCCGAGCATCCCGGCGACGACCCATAACCGCCTGCGCGGTGGCCGAGGACGCCGGGCGCGCTCGGTCCGCTTCTGCCGAAGCCGTTCCAACTCGCTGAGCAGGGCGCCGAAGGCCCGATCCTTCGCATCATCATTAACGCTCGGTGCAGCCTCGCGGCCGATCTCCGCGGCGAGGCGGGCATGCTCGCGAAGGCGCGTCCGGATGCGGGGGTGGCGGGCAAGGAACGCCTCCGCGTCGCCGCCGAGCTCCAGAAGGGCGAGGTACTCCGCAAGCGTGTCTTCGAAGTAGCTCATGAACCGCCCCCGGCGACATCCGTGACGTCCGGCTGCAGAAAATCATCGCCCAACCAGCGGCGAAGGCTGGCAAGGGCGCGGGCCTGCAAGGAGAACACCGCCTTTGTCCGCTTGCCCATGAGGTCAGCAACCTCCTGGGTCGAGAGCGACAGGAAGTAGCGAAGAATGATGACCTCGCGCTGCTCGTCGGTGAGCTTTTCGAGCGCCTGTCTGAGGTCGAGGTTCTGAACGAGGCGAATCGAGTTGTCGGTCGCCGGCCGGGGTGTAACCGGGGCTTCTTCGGGACGGTCCGGCCTGCGTTCCTCCGCCTTCATGCGGTCAGAAATCAGGTTTCGCTCAATGCGATAGAGCCAGGCCAGCAGCGGCTTGCCCGTGTAGCGGTAGCGGCCGATGCCGCGTACGGCCTCGAGAAAGACCTGGGAGACAACGTCTTCGGCTTCTGGACGGCGCTTGATTCGGATGTAGGCGTAGCGAAACAGACTGGGGTAGTAGTCGTCGAACCACTGCCGCCAGACTTCCGGGTCCCCAGCCTTGGCCTGCTCCACCTGCCTCGCTTCGGGCTCGTTTGAGTCGGAGTCTCGATCCTCTGTCGTCCTGGCGCTCCTCGAGTAACCGCTATGCCGGCGAGGGTGGAGATCGGGAAAAACGCCGCTCAAGAGTACCACGTGACCTCGCCTGGTGAGTGCGATCGCATCGGAGCCGCCCAGAATCTAACATATCTCCCCTTTGCGTGGTTTTTCCTCGGCTAATTATTGACTTCCCAGATATTTCCGTGATAGTTCTTAGGACGGTTGCGAAATGGTAATTATCTGTCTAGATGATCCATATTCCTCGGCCTCCTGAGAAAAATGTTCAGGAAATTTGGCGGTGTTAGCCGAGAGGCGCCGCCAGCCGCATCGCAGCCAGCCAGCCAGGACTGAGGAAGAACGGACTCGCATTCTCAGGAGGATTAGCCAAGTGACAGCGGACACACGACAAAGCAGGGAGGCCGCTCAATGAAGTGGCCATCAAAGCTCGCCCTTCTAGCAGTCACTGCACTCGCTCTCGGCCTGGTCGCGATGTCTTCGCAGCCGGGCGGCGTCGAGGCAGCCCCGACAACGCCCACCGCATACGGCGGCGCCTGCCCATCTACCGTCGGCGAACCGGCAGTGACCAGCGTCGCCGTCGGCTCGCCGGTCTGTGTCGCCTTCTTCCTGACCGGAGCAGACAACGATCTGCCATTCACACTCAGCACGACGAGCGGCACGTTCACCGCAGCGGGCTGCTTCCCGGCCTGCGGCACACCGACGGGCGATGGAACAGCATCGCTGGACTACGACCCGTCCGCCAACTCGCCGTTCGGCCAGAGCGGTGAAGCAACCCTTACGGTGACAAGCTGTCCGACCGCGACGCTCACCGTCACCCTCACCCAGAACAGCGCCTCGTCGCCCCTCGTCCTGAACTGCACCGTCCCAGCCGTGACCGGGCTCGACATCACGAAGACGTCGTCGACCGGCCCGGACGCGACTCTCGCCGAGGCGTTCAGCTACACGATTACGGTCAGCGCCACGAACTTCAACGGCAACAACGTCGTCGTCACCGACGCGGTACCGGCCGGCCTTACCGTCACGAGCGTGACCCCCGGTGCAAACTGCACCCAGACGCAGAGCTTCACGTGCACCTTCAACGGCGCGACCGGCTCCACGCCGATCGTCATTACCGCCAACGTGACAGCGGCCAGCTGCGGCGCAACAACCAATACCGCGAACGTGGACACCAACGGCGTTACGGGCGCCGAAGACTCGGCCCAGGTTGCAGTGAACGTCGGTGGCTGCCAGGGCGCAGCGCCGGAAGTCGGCATCCTGGTCTATCCCGGTACCTGCGCAGCTCTTCCGCTGCCCCTGCCTCCGACCGTCACCGAGGTCGAGCCGGGCATGAACTACTGCATTTCAGGCGTCGCCTCCGACCACGTCACCGGCGACACCATGACCTACACCTCAGCAGGCGTTGGCACACCCACCTTCAACCTCAACACCTGCTACACCAACTCGGCGGCGTTCAACCCCTGCACCGACCCCGGTAACGGCGGCACGCCCTACGTCATCCCGCTTGCCAGCGAAGACGCCAACTCCTTCGTCGGCAACGAGACCGACTTCAGCTTCACGAGCTGCAGCGCGGCCAACCTCACCCTTACCTTCCGCTATGACGGCCCAGGACTTGCCCCCGCGCAGGACACCGAGACCATCCCCTGCAGCGAGGATGAGGAACCGCCCGCCGGTGAGTTCCGCAAGTACACGGATGCCGACGACGAAGTCGTTGCTCCCGGCGAAGTCTTCACCTGGTACATCGATGTTCCCG
>JBFWZE010000271.1:0-3541 GCA_050185685.1 Dehalococcoidia bacterium | reverse complement strand
GTGACCTGGCGCATCGCGGTGAGCGGCGTCGGTTCGGCGTCAGATGCGGCGTCGCGCTCGACGAAGTGGCCGAGGGCGGCCTCGTTGACCAGGTTGATGTAGCGGGACGGGCTCGAGGCGTCGGCGAAGCGCCAGTCGAAGAGGTGGCTGTGGGCGCCGGCGCCGAGACCGAGCCAGTCGCCGTTGCGCCAATAGATCAGGTTGTGGCGGCACTCACGGCCGTCGCGGGCCCAGTTCGAGACCTCGTACTGGTGGTAGCCGGCCTTCGCCATGCGCTCGCGGCTCCACTCGAACATATCGGCCTGGAGGTCGAGGTCGGGGCCATCGACGCGGCCGCGGCCGACGTCGCGGGTCAGTGGCGTGCCTTCCTCAAGGGTCAAGGCATAGAGCGAGAGGTGATCGGGGCCCATCGAGAGGGCTTTCTCGAGGTTCTCCTGCCAGCCCGCCATGTCCTGCCCGGCGAGCCCGTAGATCAGGTCGAGGTTGACGTTCTCGAAGCCGGCGGCACGTGCCCAGCGGTAGGCGTCATCGACCTCGCTCGAAGCATGGATGCGGTCGAGGCTGAGGAGCTCGTCGTCGTGAAAGCTCTGGACGCCGAAGCTGATCCGGTTGAAGCCGATCCGCCGCAGCCCTTCGAGGTGGGCGGCGTCGACCGTGCCGGGGTTGGCCTCGAGGGATATCTCAGCGTCGGGTGTGAGGTCGAAGTGCTGCTTGAGCGCATCGACGATGGTCTGCATCTGGGGCAGTGGGAGCAGGCTCGGCGTGCCACCGCCGAAGAAGACGGTCTCGACCTTGCGGCCGGTGACGCGCGGCGACCACAAGGCGGCTTCGCGGGCAACGGCCTGCGCGTAGGGCTCGAACAGGGAGTCCTGGCCGGCGTAGGAGTTGAAGTCGCAGTAGCTGCACTTGGCGGTGCAGAAGGGGATGTGGGTGTAGAGGGCGAAGGGCTGGGCCATCGGAGATAGTGTAGCGGACGGCGTGTGGGTCCTTCCGGGCCATCGGGCAATCGGTTATGAGGAATGAGGACGGTAGTTGCAGGCCCGTCGCTATCGTTTCGCTACTCATGAACTGCGTCTCACTGTGTCTTTACCGCCTCACCTGATATCCTCAGGCGCATGAAGCTTGGCAGACTCATTCTCCCGCCCATCGTCCTCTCCATAGCCTTCGGCCTCGTCGTCCTCCTGGGAACCCGGCAGCCACAGGGTGCAGAAGCAGCGCCCGGCGCCGTCCTGTTCCCGCCGGAATCGGCCTGCGCCGGCGGCTCAACAACCTCGGTCACCTTCAAGTGGGTGCCGTACGCCGGTGAGTCGCAGTGGCTGGACGTCGGCACGAGCCCGGACTTCCTGCCCGGCACCTTCACCGGCCACGGCCCGTACGAGTACGAAGTCGGCGAAGAGACCCTGAAGAACCTACCGGCGAACCAGCCCGTCTACTGGCGCGTGAACACGCTCACGGCCGGCGGCTGGATCACGTCGCCTACGGACGCGACGGTACCCTGCGGCGCGCCCAAGCTGCTCTGGGGCCCGCTGAGCTGCGATGGCCGCTTCGCCGCACGGGTGAACTTCCGCTGGGCCGCTTCCGGCCTCGACATCGTCGCGCAATACATCGACGTCTCGTACGACCCGAACTTCCCGGCGGGTAGCTTCGTCTCGAGCCCGCGCCAGCTGCCGGCAGCGCAGTCGTTCAACTGGTACAACCTCCAGGCGAACGTCCAGACCTTCTTCCGGGTGAACGCGCTCGACAGCAGGGGCGTCTGGCACACGAGCGAGACGGGCGGCTTCTACCCCGACTGCGCGCCGCCGGTCCGCGAGGGCATCATCCCCACCGCCGACAGACTCGTCATCAACCGCATCGGCGTCGACGCGCCGGTGAACGTGCGCGACGTGGGGGCGGACGGCCTGCTCGGCGACCCTGAAGGACCGCACGACGTCATTCGCTACACCTTCCCGCTGAACCAGGGTTACGGCGGCACACCCGGCACCCCGGGCACGACGCTGCTCGCCGGTCACCTCGACTTCCGCTACTACGGGCTCGCGGTGTTCGGGCACCTCGACCAGCTGCAGCCGGGTGACGTCATCGACTACTACCGCGGCGACGGCACGCTGATCAGCTACCACGTCGACTGGGTGGAGGACGTGGCCCCGGACACGAACTTCGGGCTACTGGCGAAGAACGGCAGCGCCGACGCGATGATCCTGGTGACCTGCAACGGCACCTTCGACTGGGACATCGAGGAGTACAGCGCGCGACGAGTGGTGTATGCCACTGCGTTCCCGTCCGTAGCGCAGTAGCGGCTGCGAGCTTCGAGCTTCGAGAGGGGCGGTCTTCGGACTGCCCCTTCTTTGTGCGACGGCCATGCTTGACTGAATCGTAAGGAGAGCGAGGCGGATTCAGGTTCGGCAGGGTCGTGCCGCTAATGACAAGGTGTAGAAGTAGTGTTACAACGTGGATCTCACGATAAGGAGACGTTGACGTGAAGAAGCTTCCCCTGATTGGCCTGCTGGTTGGCGCCGCTGCCGCTGTCGCCATCAAGATGAAGGGCAAGAAGTCTGAGCCCGAACCTGTGACCGAGCCCGCCGCACCGCCGGCGCCGGCGCCGGCCAGCGAAGATACCACCCCGCCGGCCTGAGACGGACGTCGGGACAGCCCTGGACCTCGGCACCGACCGAGGGCCCTTCGGTTTGACCGAGGGGTAGTGCAGTGAAATACTGCCAAGCAGACCCCGATTCCGTCGGGGTCTCGTCATTTGTTCAGCGATCTGACCTGTAGCACGAGCAGCATTGGAGGCTTACCGGTGCTCAAAACCCACTATTGCGGTGACCTGAGGAGCGAGCACGCCGGCCAGGAAGTGACCCTGGCAGGCTGGGTGCACCGCCGTCGCGATCACGGCGGCCTGATCTTCCTCGATCTCCGCGATATGAGCGGCCTCGTGCAGGTCGTGGTCAATCCGCAGACGTCGCCGGAGGCACATGCCATCGCCAGCGACGTCCGCAACGAGTACGTCGTCGGCGTGCGCGGCACCGTGGCAGCACGGCGGCCGGGCACCGAGAACGACGCGATGCCGACGGGCGCGATCGAAATCGCGGCGACGGAGATGCAGATCTTCAACGCCGCGAAGACGCCGCCGTTCTACATCAACGAGGAGTCGCAGGTCGACGAAATCCTGCGCCTGAAGTACCGCTACCTGGACCTGCGCCGCGAGACGATGCACAACAACATCATCCTGCGTCACCAGGTCGTCCACTTCATTCGCACCTTCCTGGCCGAGCGCCGCTTCATCGAGATCGAGACGCCGATTCTCGCGAACGCGACGCCGGAGGGCGCCCGCGACTACCTGGTGCCGAGCCGCGTGAACCCCGGCAACTTCTACGCCCTGCCGCAGTCGCCGCAGCAGTTCAAGCAGATCCTCCAGGTCGCGGGCTTCGAGCGGTACTTCCAGATCGCCCGCTGCTTCCGTGACGAAGACCTGCGCGCCGACCGCCAGCCCGAGTTCACGCAGCTCGACCTCGAGATGAGCTTTGTGCAGTCGGAGGACATCCTC
>JBFWZE010000270.1:0-3553 GCA_050185685.1 Dehalococcoidia bacterium | reverse complement strand
AGGCGGGCGTGGAGCTTCGCCTCTTCCTTTGTACCCGGGCCGGCGTGACGGGCAGCGGTCCAGCGCTGGAGGCAGAGGTAGTTACGGCGGCCCTTGAGCGCGGCAACCCGGAGCGACTCACTCTCGACATCGGCAAGCAGCGCCTGGACGACAGGCAGGTCCTTCTCGATGAGCTGCTCCTGCAGGCCGATCGTGTCGGTCGAGACGACTACCCGCTCGCCGCGGCGCAGGGCCTGCAGCGCGGCGGGGACGAGATAGGCCAGCGACTTGCCTGTACCGGTGCCGGCCTCAACGACGAGGTGACGGCCATCGCCGAGGGCGGAAGCGACAGCGGCGGCCATGTGCTCCTGCTCCGGGCGGCGCTCGAAGTCGGGGAAGAACTGCGTGAGCTTGCCGGCGCTGCGCAGGATCTGACGTGATTCCTGCTCGCTGACCCGCTCTTCGCCGCCGCCGTTCAGGGCCTTTGCGATCTCGAAGGGCTTCGCGAGGACCTCGGTTGTGAGGCCGGCGGTTTCGTCCATGCGCGCGCCGAGCTCCTGAAGCACCTCGCGGATCGGCAGCGCGACGGACCACTCGCCGGTGACGGCGAGGCGCTCGAGCTCATACAGGAGCCAGACGGGCAGCTCTGCGAGGCGCTGACGTAGCTCGAGGAAGACGCTGCGGGCGGCGTCGGCGTCGGCAAGGGCGCGGTGTCGCACCGGGAAGTGAATGCCCAGGTGCTCGGCGATACCGCGCAGGCTGTAATCGCCGATGCCGGGCAACAGCAGCTGCGCGAGGTCCCAGGTGTCGATGATCGGCGCGCCGGTGGAGACGCCGGCGCGTCGCAGGAACTCGATATCGAAGTTGACGCTCTGGCCGACGATGGGGCTGTCGCCGAGGAACTCCGCGAGCTCGGTCGCCACCGTAGAGAAAAGCGGCGCGTCCTTGAGCGACGGCGCCTCGATGCCGGTGAGGCGTTCGATCTGATACGGGGGCAGATTCCGCGGGCGGATGAGGGTGTTGAACTCGCCTTCGACGCCGTTCAGGCCGAAGGCGACGGCTGCGACTTCAATGATCTCGTCGGCGTCCGGGTTGAGACCGGTGGTTTCGGTGTCGATTGCGACGTAGCGGGGAGTGGGCACTCTGGCGCCAATCTAGGAGTCGAACGTATGCGCGAATTCGCTCTCGGCGATTGTAGCGCCCGGACCGCTAGCTCACAAGCGGTGTCACAACGGGCAAACGGGCAAAAAGAGGCTACGTGTCCATTGACGAAGACAGAGTTCCAGCGCGGGCGTTGAAGATCGGCGGCGCCGGGCGGTTCTCCTCCGGCGGGGCGTCGTCGAACTTGCTCCACTCCGCCATGTACGGCATCAGCGCGCCGAAGACGAGGAACGTCAGTACGGCGCCGGCGATGATCTGGCGCCACCACGACGAGATGAGCAGGGCGAGGGGACCGGAGAAGGCGAGAACGATGCTCAGGACGAGCAGCGTGTAAGGCGGGTTCTTCAGGCCGGCAGCGCTCTCACCGAGGCCGTCCATCGCCAGCAGCAGCAGGCCGAGGATGAAGCCGAGGCCGGTCCAGAAGAAGACGAGGCCGAGCTGGAGCACGACCATCACCGCCACCGGGTTCACGTTCTCCGGCAGGAGCCTTGCGAGCAGTGCGCTATTCGTGCGCATTCGCAGCAGGGTGATGGCGACGACGGGGGCGGTGATCAGAGAAAGGAAGAAGCCGCAGGTGAAGCCGGCAAAGACCTCCGCCATACGCTAGTCCTCGGTCACAACGAGGGCGTCGGCGGAGCTGAGGGCGGAACAGGCGTGGGCGGTGATGCCGTAATCGGCAAGGAGCGACTGTACGAGCTTTGGTGGGACGAGGTCGAAGGCTACCGGCGCGAAGAACGACGGCCCGGCGCCGGCGGCGATGACGTGTACCGCGGCGTCACGGCAGCGCTGCATCGCGGCGCCGATCGCGGGGAAAACCTGGGCGACGGCATGGTCGAAGGCGTTGCAGAGCTCGCTGACGGGCTCGCCTCGCCAGACCGCGGCGGTCATCATCGCGGTGCGTTCGCCATCGCTGAAGTCGGCAAGACGGAGAGCGCCGTACATGCGCCGGGTTTTGTCTGCGACGGTCAGGGATGAGGTAAAGAGGGTAAAGTCGCGCGGGCCAGCGGCGTCGGGAAGCGGCGTCAGCTCCTCGCCGCGGCCGCCGACCGCCTGGGTGCCGCCGTCGAGAAAGAAGGGCACGTCGGAGCCGAGGGTGGCGGCGAGCTCGACGAACTCGGAGAAGCTCACCTCGACGTCCCAGAGCTCGTAGAGGCCGCGCAGGACGGCGGCGGCGTCACTGCTGCCGCCGCCGAGGCCGGCGCCGGCGGGTATCTGCTTCTCGACCTCGATGCGGGCACCGAGGCTGATGCCGGCGGTCTTCTGCAGGGCGACGGCGGCGCGATAGGCGAGGTCCTGCGCAGGCTCCTCGGGGACGCCGGACGCCTCGGGGCCGGTCACGATGAGCTGGAGGTCCGACGCGAGGGACAGCCGGACTCGGTCACAGAGGTCGATGGTCTGCATGATGCTGCTGACCTCGTGGTAGCCGTCGTCACGCTTGCCGAGCACTTCGAGCGTGAGGTTGAGCTTTGCTGGTGCGAGGAGGTGGAGGGTCAAACCTCACCCCCCTGCCCCTTGTCCGATTTCGGAGAGGGGGAGACCGGAGCTTCGCCTTCGGCTCGCTGGCTTGCGCGCACTTCTGCGAGGTGCACCCAGTCCTCCACTGTGAGGATGCTGGGACGGACCGTGGCATCGAGGCCGGCTGCGGTCAGGAGGGCTTCTGCCTCGGCGCCGCTGAGGTTGAGGCCGTTGGCGAGGGAGTTGCGCACCGTCTTGCGGGGGGTGCTGAAGCCGGCGCGGACAGTTTCGAAGAACGAATCGCGCTGCTCCCTGCTGATGAGCGGCTGTTCGAGGACATCGAGGCGGATGACGGTCGATGTGACCTTCGGTGGCGGGTAGAAGGCGCGCGGTGGCACATTGAAGAGGCGGCGGGCGCGGGCGTAGACCTGCACGGAGACGCCGAGCAGACCGAGGTCGCCCGGGGCGGCGCAGATCGACTCTGCGACCTCGCGCTGGAGCATGACGACGAGCCAGCGCGGCGGCTGTTCGGCTTCGAGAAAGTGGCGAATGATCGCCGCTCCCGCGTTGTAGGGCAGGTTGCTGACAAAACCATACGCCGCCGAAGCCGCGAAGCCGGCCGCCTCGAGCAGCTGGGCCGGCGTCCGCGTCAGAGCATCGGCTTCGACCACCGTGAGATTGGTGGCGCCGGCGTGGCGTTCGCGCAGCCGGGCTGCGAGGGTCGCGTCCATTTCGACGGCGATCAGGTGGGGCGCAACCTCGAGGAGACGGTCGGTGAGGGCGCCGAGGCCGGGACCGACCTCGATAAGCGCGTCGATGTCCTCGGGCGACGCGGCCTCGACGATGCGGCGAACGGCAGTCCAGTCGGTGAGGAAGTGCTGGCCGAGGGATTTGTCGGGGGAAACGCGCTGCTCTCGCAACTCGCGCGGGCGGTATGACGGCGTGCTGCCGCCTTTGC
>JBFWZE010000269.1:0-3557 GCA_050185685.1 Dehalococcoidia bacterium | reverse complement strand
CCGTTCACCTCGTAGATCAGGAAGCCGAACTCGAAGGGGCCGGGCTTCGCCTTGTCGGCGGGGCTACCCGGGTCGACGCCGGTGACGACGAGGCCGTCGATGTACGCGAGGTCCTCTTCGTTGGCGAAATCACGGTCGTTCTGCTCAAGCGACAGGCCAACGTAGTCGAGGTTCTTGCCGGACTTCAGCTTATTCGCCACTGAGATCGCCTCGTTCGACGCGATCGCGTAGTTTTCGCCCTGCTTGCCGCGGGCGGCGTACGAGTTGAGGCCGATGACCTCGCCCTTCTGGTTATAGAGAGGGCCGCCGGAGTTGCCGGGGTTGATCGGCGCCGTGTTCTGAATCAGGTCGCGCTGGCCGGTGAACTCGAAGGTTGCCGGGACGCGGCTGACGTTGCCGTTCGTGATGATCGCGGTGTGTGGCCCGCTGGAGATGGTTGCCGGGAAGCCCAGCGCCGTCACGGTGTCGCCGGCGCCGACCTTCTTGCTGTCGCCGAACTTCGCCGGCTTCAGCGTCGTGAGGCGGTCGACCTCAAGCAGGGCGACGTCATCGCAGGAGCTGAGCGCGACGACGCGGGCGGGGTAGGTGCGGTTGCCGTCGTCCGGGTCGACGATCTTGATCGCGCCTGCGCCAACGACGACGTGGGCATTGGTGAGGATGTACTTGCTCTCCTCCCAGACGACGCCGGTACCGCCGCCGCCGCTGTAGCCGGTGGTGGTCAGGATGTCGACGACGGAGTACTTGTTCTGCTCGAGCAACTGGGCGCCCGTGAGGACTGCCGGTGTGTCGTCCTCATCGTCACCGCCGCCACCGCCGCAGGAAACGAGGAGCAGGGCCGTCAGTCCGGCGCCAGCCGCTATAAGGCCTGGTTTCAAAAGCTTGAGAAGAGAACCCGCCATGTCATCTCCTGGAGCGCCGGATGAGAACCGAAGTTGATGAAATGCACAATATCACTCTCTAACGTTTCCATAACAGAGGCGGGGGCGACCAACGTCAGGACTGTAATGTCGTAGACCAACCGACGAGATGGCGTTAGCCGCGCGTCTGGTTCGACGGCCAGCTTCGCAATGCAACTCAGACCGCGCCGTCGGGGGAATAGCGCTCGCTATACTGAGCCGAGTTAGAGAAGTAACCGGAGGACCGAAAGATGCCGATCAGCGTGAGCAGCGTGGGACGCCCGATCCGTGAGGGATTCGAGGAGAAAGGCGGCCACTTCAAGGTCTCTGCCTACATGGGCGGCCAGGTCGAGTCTGACCCGCAGGCCTTCCTGGTCCACGACTTGCACAGCCCCGGCTACGTTGCGCCGCATTTCCATCACGTGCGCCAGTTCCAGGTGATCGTCTCGAAGGGCGCGAAGCTCGGCCGCAAAGACGCGCCCTACATTTCTTTCCAGTACGCCGACCCTTCGACACCCTACGGGCCGATCGTGCCGGGCGAGGAAGAGCCGCTGGCGTTCTTCACGCTGCGCTCGGAGAAGTCAGACGGCACATTCTTCATGCCCGGCTCGAAGGAGAAGATGGACCACAAGGCCGGCCGCAATATCGCCCGCCAGGTCCCGGCGGAAGCGGTCGATAACGAGCTTGCGACCCTGATCGAGCGCCACGATGACGGTCTCGCCGCCTATCGCGTGCGCATCAAGCCCGGCGACGAGGTCGAAGGCGTCACCGATGCGGGAGCAGGCGGCTGGTACTACCTCGTCATGGACGGCAGCCTGGAGGGCGAGGAGCCGCTGCCGAAGTTCTCTCTCGTCTGGGTCGATCCCGGTGAGCCGGCGCCTGCCCTCAAAGCCGGCAACGAAGGCGCCGACGTCCTGATCATGCAGTTCCCGGTGAAGCGCGCGAGCTAAGCCTTCCCTCACCGCGACATTCGGAAGCGGGCCGCTGGTGTGCTGCCACAGTGCACCTGCGGCCCGCGCTGAGTCCCGAACCTTGCATCGTGGTTCGAATGTCTTCCTCTCGGCTGCGTAGCGTTGTTATGCGATTGAAACTGTTACGGTTTCGCAAGCAAAACCTGCTGGCCTCGACCGAAACTGCCACTAATGTGACATAAGGCACCGGTGGCGCGGGCAAGGCGTTCCGGTGTACGACAACACGGCGCCGCGCAGCCCCATCGCCCATTCTTAGACGTGCAGACACCACCGTGTTTCCGCACGTCCGGCTGCCTGCGCCTTCGCCGTGGAGCTGACTCAGCAACCACCGGCGAAGGAAGGACACCGTTATCGCCTCCTCCAGCCTCAGCCGCCGCCGGTTTCTTACCGGAGCGGCAGCCGGCGCCGCCGCGCTCGCCGCAACCCGCTACCTCCCATCAACCACCGAAGCCGCACCACCCGCCCGAGCCGCGAATACGGCCCGCAATGCCGTCTGGGTCTGGGCGTTCTCAGAGGACGGCCGCGACCCTGTTGCCGTCCGCGATACCCTCGCCCGCCATGGCCTCGATGTCATCTTCAAGACGCATGACGGTACCGAGTGGACGACGCGTGCAGATGGGCTCGGGGTCGCCGGCCCTGAGGACGTGCGCAAGTGGGCAGACTTCTTTGAGGCGGGAGGCGTCGGCTTCCACGCCTGGTGCGTAAACCGCGGCCACGACCCGATCACGGAGGCCCGCATGTGCTCCGACGCGCTGAATAGCGGCGCCCGCAGCATGTACTTCGACCTCGAGACGCCGGAGGGCCGCTTCTACTGGCACGGCAGCAACGAGGACGCCCTGACCTTCGGCGCCGAGCTGCGGCGGCTGCAGCCCATGGCGCATCTCGTCGTCGCGCCGGATGCGCGTCCCTGGAAGGTGAAGGAAGTACCGCTGGCGGAGTTTGCCTCCTTCAGCGATGCGGTCGCGCCACAGCTGTACTGGGAGATCTTCAACTCCCCCGCTAACTTCAAGCTGCTCGCCGATTACGGCTACCACGCCGGCCCTGAAGGCATGACACCCGAGCTCGCGCTCAACGCCGCGAACGGCGCGCTCGCGAAGTTCGGGCTGCCGGTGCGCCCGATCGGCGGCGGCGCGGCGAAGGTCGATGAGTGGCATCGCTTCGTCAGCCACGCCTACAGCCTCGGCATGCCGTCGGTCTCGGTCTGGCGTTACGGCACGGCGACGAGCCCGCTGCTTCCGGCCCTGCAGGGCATGCCGGCGCCTCAGCCGGTCGTACCGCCTGTTGATGTATCTGTGCAGACAGCGCCACAAGCTTCGCCGGCAGCGGTCCCGGCTGCGGCTTCGGCTTCGAATGAGCCGGCTCAGCCCACCGAGGCGAAACAGGATGAGGCGGTCCAGGCCCTGAAGACACAGAAGCCCGCGGCGAAGCGGGAGAGGCGGTTGTCCGACCTCTGGCGTAGCCTCGGCAGCGACCGCTCGAAACGCTAGAACCCCGCCTCTTGCTACCCGCGAAATCATCAGAACTGGGCTTACGGCCGAGGCACAACGAATCGACATAATCCAGGATGTCGATTCAGCGTCTGCTCGCAGTCACCGCCGGTTCTCTCCTGCTCTTCCTCACCGTCTCTTGCGCTGCCGAGACCACCACTGCCGGCGGGCAGGGCGGCAGCGATCAGTCCGTCCTCTGCGCC
>JBFWZE010000268.1:0-3599 GCA_050185685.1 Dehalococcoidia bacterium | reverse complement strand
CACGAACTTGTTGACGATCTTGTCGACGGTCGCCGGCGCCAGCGTCGAGAACGTGATCCAGGCGTCGAGGCGGTTGCGGAACTCGGGGCTGAAGGTGCGCTCGATCGCGATGCGGTCGTTCTTCTGCTGCGCCGTCCCCGAGGTCGAGCCGCCGAAGCCGAGTGACTCGCGCGTGAGCTCCTGTGCGCCGGCGTTTGTTGTCATAACGAGAATGATGTTGCGGAAGTCCGCCTTGCGCCCGGTGTTATCGGTCAGCGTGGCATGGTCCATGACCTGGAGCAGGATGTTGAAGACGTCCGGGTGCGCCTTCTCGATTTCGTCGAGGACGAGCACCGCGTAAGGCGTCTTGCGGACGGCGTCGGTGAGCTGGCCGCCCTGGTCGTAGCCCACGTAGCCGGGAGGGGCGCCGATCAGCCGCGAGACGGTGTGCTTCTCCATGTATTCGCTCATGTCGAAGCGGAGGAACTCGACGCCGAGGATGCGCGCCAGCTGCTTTGCCAGCTCCGTCTTGCCGACGCCGGTGGGGCCGGAGAACAGGAACGAGCCCACCGGCTTCTCGGGCGAACCGAGGCCGGAGCGTGAGAGCTTGATCGCGGAGACGAGGTTGTCGATCGCCTGGTCCTGGCCGTAGATCACCTGCTTCAGCTCGTCTTCGAGGTGAGCGAGGTTCTCACGGTCCGAAACCGAGACGCTCTGGGTGGGGATGCGGGCGATCTTCGCGACTACCGCCTCGATGTCGTCGCTGGTGACGCGGGCGCCGTCGACGCCGCGCAGCCGGACCATCGCGCCGGCCTCGTCGAGGACGTCGACCGCCTTGTCGGGCAGCAGGGCGTCATTGATGTGCTTCGCAGCGAGCTCGGCGGCGGCGCGGATCGCCTTCGGCGTGTAGGTGACCTGGTGGTGCTCTTCGTACTGCTTCTTGAGGCCCTTGAGGATCTCGATCGTCTCGGCCGTCGAGGGCTCGAGGATGTCGATCTTCTGAAAGCGGCGGGCGAGGGCGCGGTCCTTCTCGAAGGTCGCTTTGTAGTCGCTGAACGTCGTCGAGCCGATGCAGCGCAGGGTGCCGTCGGTCAGTGCGGGCTTCAGCATGTTCGACGCGTCGAGCGACCCGTTGCTGGTCGACCCCGCGCCGTAGATCGTGTGGATCTCGTCGATGAACAGGATGGCGCCGGGCTGCTTCTGCACCTGGCTGATCACGCCCTTCAGGCGCTGCTCGAACTCGCCCCGGAACTTCGTGCCCGCGATCAGCGAGCCCATGTCGAGCGAGTAGATGCGGGCGTCGCGTAGCGCGGCGGGCACCTTGCCCTCGGCGATGCGCTGGGCGAGGCCTTCGACCATCGCGGTCTTGCCGACGCCTGCATCACCGACGTAGATCGGGTTGTTCTTGCGGCGGCGGCTCAGCACCTGGATCGTGCGCTCGAGCTCGTTCGCGCGTCCGATCAGGGGGTCCATGCGCCCCTCGGCGGCGAGCTGCGTGAGGTCGACCGCGTAGGTCTCGAGCGCGTTCTTGGTCGGTGCGCCGTCCTCGTCATCGAGGAACTCGTCGTCGTGGCCGACCAGCTCGCCGTCGTCGCTAACCCGGGAGACACCGTGGGAGACGTACTCGAGGACGTCGAGGCGGCTGACTCCCTGCTTCTCGAGCAGGTACACCGCGTGTGAGGCGGGCTCGCGGTAGATCGAGGCAAGGACGTGGCCCGCGTCGACGGTGTCTTTGCCTGCTGACTGGACGTGGACGGTGGCGCGCTGGAGGACGCGCTGGAAGGCAGGCGTCTGCTGCGGCTCCCACTCGCGGTTTCCCGGCATCGGGTCGATGCTCTCGGCGAAGAACAGCTCGAGGTCGTTGCGCAGCTCATCGAGGTTGATGCCGACGGAGCGCAGGATCTTGCTGGAGCTGCGGTCGTTCGTCATCGCGAAGAGGACGTGCTCCAGCGTGAGGTACTCGTGGCGGCGGCGGCGCGCGTCATCGAAGGCGGCGTAGAGGACTTCTTGCAGTTCTTTCGTCAGTTGCACAGTTCTGCTCGGTTCATTCGGGCTCGAGGGAGCACTTCAGCGGGAAGTCGTGGTCACGGGCCTCGGCGTGCACCTGCGCGACCTTGGCCTCCGCCGTCTCGTAGGGAAACAGGCCGGCGACGCCGATGCCGCGCTGGTGGACATGCATCATTATCTCAAACGCCAGCTCGCGGGAATGGTGGAATATCGTCATCAAGATCTTGACGACGAACTCCTGGGTCGTGAAGTCGTCGTTGTGGAGCAGCACTTTGTACATCGGCGGCCGCTGGACCTTGCGACGGGTCTCGGTGGCGGTATCGCCTTCTTCGTGCCAGAGCGGCTCATTACTCACATCTTCGAATGTACCATCCTCAGAGCGTCGCCTGCGCGGGCATCCCCTGCTGTGTCTGTCTCTTCCGCCTGGAGTACTTACGGACGCGTCATACGACGTACGGCGTATGCGGAAGTGACGATTCCGGGCCGACGTGAGTCCCATGGGCGAGAACCTACCCTGAACTACAGGGGAGGTATCCCGCCATCTCGAACCACCCGGACCACATCGACTGCCACGACCACGGCGCGCAGAAGCTCTTCTGCAACGGCGCGATGCTCGACCTCGACGCGCGGCAGCTGACGCTGCGGACGAAGCTGATCGGCCTCAGCCGCCTCGAGTGCCGCGTCATTGCCGCGCTGTTCGAGGCCCATGGCCAGGTCGTCACCGCCGAGACCCTCTTCGCTGCAATCTGGCCAGACACCGCCTTCAGCGCCTCGAACCTGCGCGCCCTCGTCGGGCGCCTGCGCCAGAAGCTCGAGCCGGGCTGTATCGAGACGATCGGCCGCGAGGGCTACGCATGGGTCGGCCGGTCGGCGACCGCACCCAGCCGCATCCGGCACTGAGCACGCCTCAACAGGAACCACCAACCGAGCTTTGTACCCCTGGAGCCGCACCCGATGTAGCTGCGGGTCTTCAGACCTGCTGCGAACCTGACGCGTAGGGGCCCGCCCTCACCCGGCCTCCGGCCACCCTCTCCCAGCGGGGCGAGGGGATCGCGTTGTATGCCCTTCTGGAATCTGGACGCCTCGGACAAGCTCTGACAACCGGACGCAAAACGAGGAGGCCGGGGGATTAACGCCCCGGCCTCCTTGCTGTGATGACGAGCTGGTTGGTTAGCTGCGGGGACCGCCGCCACGGAAGCCCTGGAACGAGGTGCCCGAAGACGAGCTGCCATCTTCGGTGCCGCTGTCGGCGCCGGGGCGATGGCCGCGCATGCCGCCGCCGCTTCCCTCCATGCCCGGGCAGTCGCCCTCTTCGTGGGTGCCGTTCATCGGGCCCTTCGGTGTCGTGCCGTCCTGCGGCGTGGCCGGTGTCGTCTGCTGCTGCTCCTGGGTGTCCGGCGTGGGCGTCTGTGCCCCCGCCATCGTGCTGGTCACGGCGAACGCCCCCACAACGAGGACGAGGCCGGCCGCAGCGGAGATGATTCCTGCTTTTACGGCTGTGGTTGCTGCCATGTGTTAAGCCTCCTGATTCAGTGCCTGTCCGGCCGGGACGAGGGTCCTCACTCGAGGACAATTTCACTGTAGGCAGGGGCCGTTCTCACATTTGTCATGAC
>JBFWZE010000267.1:2243-3605 GCA_050185685.1 Dehalococcoidia bacterium | reverse complement strand
GCCCGGATCATCGGTTGTAATGAGTCCAAAAGGAGTGTTAAATCTAGCCATCTAAGAACTCGTGCGAGCAGGAGCAAATCCATGCAAGAGAAACTGAATCAATTGAGCCTGGGTGAGAAGCTGGTCGCGGGGGGAGGCATTCTCTTCTTTATCGACATGTTCCTCCCCTGGTACAAGAACTCGACCACCATCGAGGGCCTGGGCACGTTCTCAGCCTCGGCGAATGGCTTCGATGACCCGGGTGGATTCTGGTCGCTTCTTGCCATGGTCATAGCCGTTGCGATGGCCGGCACGATCATTGCGCTCCGTTTCGGCAACGTTCAGCTACCTGCTCTCGGTCAATTCAGCTGGGGTCAGGCCTACCTTGCCGGCGCGGCGCTCATGGTGCTGTTCCTGCTGCTGAAGCTCATCAACGAGTCGAGCTACCTTTCGTTCGGCTGGTTCCTTGGCATCGTAATTACCGGGGCCATCGCCTACGGCTGCTACCTGCTCTACAGCGCGGACAAAGGCACGGGGTTCAACTTCAGCAAGAGTTAAGCCGGAAGCGTCAGCACCGGCTCTTGTTCACAGCTCTGGAAGCCGTCCTGAATACGGGACGGCTTCATTGTTTCCTGCGCCTGGCCTAAGATCGCTCGGAGGCAGCACACACGAGGACCCGCCAGGAGGGAACCGCCATGACTAACGCCCAGGCCGACGCCGCAATCACCGTGCTCCAGCTCCGCTGCGAGCAGAAGACTTACCCGCCCTACGACGACCTTCACGGCACGCCCCACGCCATGCTCCAGCGCCGCGTCCACATCGAAACAACGAAGGGTAACGCGACCTTCGAGCAGACCGACTACGGCCACCCGGGCAAGCTGAACCCCTGGGACCCTCGCGGCATCGACAGCCCGCTGCAGTCGAAGACGGCCCAGCTCAAGGCCCTGGCCGACGCGGTCGGCGCGCTGCTCGACTAGCTGGCAGCTTCGAGCTGCAAGCGGCGAGCTTCGAGGAACGCTTCGCTGCCACGCTTGTCAGGTCGTTAACTCTGAAGTCGTAACGCTGACGGCTCGAGGCTCAAGTCTCGAAGCTTGTCGCTTCCCAGGAGGGCTCATTGTCCATCGTCCCTGTCTCTGAGTTGCGTCCCCGCGTCGACCCCGCCGCTCTCGGCTTCGAGACGACGGCGGACGTTGCACCGCACGTCGGTCTCATCGGCCAGGACCGCGCTATTGAAGCGATCCGCTTCGGCCTCGCGATCCAGAGCAAGGGCTTCAACATCTGCGTCGCCGGCGAGCCCGGCACCGGCCGCACGACGGCGATTCGCGAGTACCTGGAGCAGCACGCCTCCGGTAAGCCGCCGTCCAGCGAGTGGATCTACGTCAA
>JBFWZE010000267.1:0-2143 GCA_050185685.1 Dehalococcoidia bacterium | reverse complement strand
GGCCCGGTCCCCGGCGTGCGGCCCGCGACCTCTCCCCTGCGAAAGTACGAGGTCAACCTGCTGAT
This sequence comes from Dehalococcoidia bacterium, assembly GCA_050185685.1. GTDB lineage: Bacteria > Chloroflexota > Dehalococcoidia > DSTF01 > WHTK01 > WHTK01. Next base: position 2,078 of record JBFWZE010000267.1, on the reverse strand, counting down.
CGACTGCTCACAGGAGACCTGCGCGAAGGTCGTGTTCGAGTCCAATCCCTCGCCGCAGCGGCTCTTCGGACGGATCGAGAAGGAAGCGATCTTCGGCGCCCTGACCACCGACTTCACGATGATCAGGCCCGGCTCGGTGCATCGAGCCAACGGCGGTTTCCTTGTCTTCGACTTCGACGACATGCTGCAGTACCCGGTCTCCTGGAACGAGCTCAAGCGCACGATCCGCACCGGCATGATCACTATCGAGGAGATGGGCGAACGCCTCGGCTACATGGAAACCAAGACGGTGCGGCCGCAGCCGATCCCCTGGACGGGCAAGATCATCGCCATCGCCCGTGAGTCTGTGTACCGCGCCCTCTATACCAGCGATCCCGACTTCCGCGAGTTGTTCAAGGTCAAAGCCGACTTCGACATGCACATCGACCGCACGCCGGAGCACGAGAAGGAATACGCCGGCTTGATCGCGGCTGTAACGAAGCGGGAAGGCCTGCTGCCGCTCGATAACGAGGCGGTCGCGCTCGTGGTCGAGCAGGGCATGCGCATGGCTGAAGACCACGACAAGCTCTCGATCCGGTTTGGTGACATAACTGATATCGTGCGCGAGGCCTCGTTCTGGGCGCGCGAGAGCGGTAGCACCGTGGTGCGCGCAAACGACATCCGCAGGACGATCTCCGAGCGCGTAGAACGTCTCAATCTCGTCGAGGACCACATCCAGGAGGCGGTCGCGCGCAACGTCATCCTGGTTGCCTCCGAAGGCGAGCTGGTCGGGCAGGTAAACGGCCTTTCGGTCATCAGTCTCGGCGACATCTCCTTCGGGCAGGCATCTCGCATCACCGCCAGCATGGGCGTTGGCCGCGAGGGGCTGCTCGACCTGCAGCGGGAGGCACAGCTTTCCGGCCCGATTCACTCGAAGGCCGTGCTGACCCTCCAGGGCTTCCTCGTCGACCGCTTCGCCCATGAGACGCCGCTGACGCTTGCCGCCCGGCTGTCGTTCGAGCAGAGCTACGGCCTGATCGAGGGGGACAGCGCTACTGTTGCAGAAACGATCGCGCTGCTGTCTCGCATCGCCGGCATCCCGGTGAAGCAGTCGTTCGCGATCACCGGCTCGATGGACCAGCGCGGACGCGTGCAGGCGATTGGCGGCGCGAACCAGAAGATCGAAGGCTTCTTTGACGTCTGCAAGCAGCGCGGTCTCACCGGCGAGCAGGGCGTGATCATTCCCATCAGCAATGTGCAGCACCTCATGCTGCGCGAGGACGTCGTCCAGGCGGTCAGCGAGGGGAAGTTCACGATTCACGCAGTCGCGACAATCGACGAGGCGCTCGAGCTGCTCACCGGCGTGCCCGCGGGGACGCCTAGTGAAGACGGCCGCTATCCGCTCGACACCGTCAATGGGATGGTCCAGGCCCGTCTGCTGGAGATCGCGACCCGCATGCGCGAGTGGCAGCTTCCTCCAGACGATCTCACCGCGCAGCTGGAGTTTCACGAGAAGGTGCCGCCGCAATGATTGTCGGGACTGTCCACGAGCTGAAGGACGAAGAGTACCGCGTAGGTCTAACTCCGGACGGCGTCCGTGACCTTGTGAGGCTGGGGCACCGCGTCCTCGTCGAAGCAGGCGCAGGAGCGGGCAGCGGCTTCGACGATGCTCAGTACGCGGCCTCCGGCGGCGAGCTCGTCTCTCAGGCAGACGTCTGGGAGAAGGCAGAGCTTATGGTGAAAGTGAAGGAGCCGCAGCCGCAGGAGTTCCCGCTGCTTCGACCCGGGCAGACGCTCTTCACCTACCTGCATCTCGCTGCTGTCCCTGAGGCTGCTCGGGCCCTGATAGCTTCCCGCACCACTGCCATCGCCTACGAGACCGTGGAGCTCGAGGATCAGAGCTTGCCCCTCCTGATACCGATGTCGCAGATTGCCGGTCGCATGGCGCCGCAGGTGGCCGCTCATCTGCTGATGAAGCCGGGTCCGGGACGCGGCAAGCTCTACTCCGGCCTGCCGGGCTCACCCAGTGCCCAGGTCGTCATCTTCGGCGCCGGCATCGTCGGCCAGAACGCCTGCGAGATCGCCCTCGGCATGGGCGC
>JBFWZE010000266.1:0-3607 GCA_050185685.1 Dehalococcoidia bacterium | reverse complement strand
CGACGAGGTTCCAGGGCAGGCGAGAGAGGAGCGCGAGGCCGGACCAGCTGGCAACCCGGCTGCCCTCGCAATCCCGCAGCTTGTACCGCGCCGGCGCCGAGAACCCGTAGAGGCCGAGGCGCCGCATCAGCGTCCCGGCGGTGTCGAGCAGGCCGGACTCGTCCCGGAAGACCTCCTGGCAGGCGATGATGTCTGGCCCGAGCCGCCGCAGCTCCCGCGCCATCCAGTTGATGCGTGCGCGGTACTCGCCGTCGCCCTTGCCCGTGTTGATCGTGATGATACGCAGCGGCCGCACTCCTATCTGCCGTACTTCTCGAGGAAGGACTCGAGGTCGTTGAGCTCCTCGAAGCGCTCTTCCAGCAGCTGCCGGGGCCAGTCCCACCAGGCAATCTCGAGAAGCTGCTCGGCGACGCGCTTCGAAAAGCGAGGCCACATCGGTCGCGCCGGCACACCGACCGCCACCGTGTACGGCGGGATGTCGTGCGTGACGACTGCGCCCGAGCCGACGACGGCGCCGGTGCCGATCGTGACGCCGGGCATCACGATGACGCCGTGCCCGAGCCAGACGTCGTGGCCGACCGTGACCTTGTGCGAGCGCCGCCACTCGAAGAACTCCTGGTCGTCCGCCTCGTCGAAGCCGTAGGAGGCGCGGCGGTAGGTCATGTGGTGCTGCGTCACCCGCCACATCGGGTGGTTGCCGGGGTTCAGCCGCACATGCGAGGCGATCGAGCAGAACTTGCCGACTTCGCTGTAGATGATCGAGTTGTCGCCCGCCGTATAGGTGTAGTCGCCGACCGTCGACTCCGAGATCGACGTGTTCGGGCCGATCGCCGTCCACGGTCCCAGCGTGCTCTTCGAGATGCGCGAGGTCTCGTGCACCCACGGCTCCTCGCCGAGCTTCTTCGCACCAACCGGCGGCGCTGCCATCCCTTCCAGCCTTCGCTCCTCGATCATGCGGGCACCTCGACGCGGCGGGAGGGGCGCAGGTTCATCACCTCGCGGCCGCCGCGAATTACGCGCTCGACGGCCGGCATGCCGTTCGCGGTGCGCCGGACGAAGAGCAGGTCGGCGACATAGCCCGGGAGGACGGCGCCGAGGTCGTCGATGCCGAGGGCGCGCGCCGGGTTCAGCGAAAGCATGCGCACCGCCGCGGGTAGGTCGACGAGGTCGTCGTCGTAAAGACGGAACGCGGCCGGCAGCATCGACGGGGCGTGGTAGTCGGCGCAAATCGCGTCGGCGAGACCGAGGCGCACCAGCTCGGCAGCGTCCATGTTGCCGCTCGACGAACCACCGCGGACGATGTTCGGCGCGCCGACGACGATCGTCATGCCCTTGCTGCGTCCCCGCTCAGCCGCCTCGACGGTCACGGGGAACTCGCAGACGCTGGCGCCCATCGCGAAGAGGGTGTCGACCTTCTCCGGGGTGTCGTCGTCGTGCGAGGCGATCACGAAGGGCATCCGCTGGCGCTCCTCACGGATGCGGGCGTAGACCATCGGGACGGTCTCGGTGTCGGCGGCGCGTTCCATCATCCGCTTCTCCGCGTCCTCACCACCGAAGTGCCGGCCGCGCTGGTTCTTCCAGGCTTCCATGCGCTCCTTGAACGCTTCGATGTCGCGGTACTGGCCCTGGCCGGGCGTGTGGTCGTTGATCGAGACGTAGCGGGTCTCAGCCCTCGCCAGCGACTCGAAGATGTAGTCGAGGCCGTCCGGCGTCCAGACGTCGAGCCGGTGCAGCACGTTGTTCGAGATCAGCTCGTGGCCGCTGCGCGCGTACTCGTGGACCAGGTGGGCGCGGTCAGCGGCGTTGGCCACCGTGCGGCCGTTCTTCGTGTTGTTCATGAACGAGATCGCGTGAAACTCCATCGTCACGCCGGAGAACAGCAGCCGCCGTTCGAGGTTCGCGAGGGCGAAATCGACCGGCAGGCTCGTCTCCGGCCGCGGGTTGATCTCCGTCTCGAGGCTGTCGTTGTGAAGGTCGATGACGCCGGGCATGACGTAGGCGCCCTCGGCGTCGATGCAGACGTCGTACTCGCCCTGGAGGTTGCCTGAGGCTTCGACCTCGACGATGCGGCCGCCAGCAATGCCGAGAGACCCTCCTTCGATGAGGGCCTCCGGCAGCACGATGGTCGCGTTGCTAATCGCGATGCGCTGAGTTTCGTTAGACACGAGGGGCAAACTCCTGTTTCAGGTCGAACTTCGGGATTTCTACTTCGCCGGTCTTGCCCTGGGCCTGGATGCCGCCGCCGTTCATGACGATGACGCGGTCGGCGAGGCGCTCGATCAGCTCGACGTCGTGGAAGACGCCGAGAATCGTCATGCCGCGGCCGCGCGCTTCGTTGAACAGCTCGATCACGCGGCCCGTGTTGCGGGAGTCGAGCGCCGAGGTGGGCTCATCCGCCAGCAGGACGCGCGGCTCCCCGATCAGGGCGCGGGCGATGTTCACGCGCTGCTGCTCACCGCCGGAGAACAACGTTGGGTAGGACGACCAGAGGCGCGTCGGCAGGTCGAGGCGCTCCAGCAGCTCCGCCGCCTGTGCCAGGGACTCGTCGCGGTCCTCGTTGCGTCGAAGAAGGGGGCCCGCCACCACCTCGAGAGCGGAGACGCGGGGCTCCACCTTGAGGAACTGCGATACGAAGCCGATTTCCCGGCGCCGCAACTGAATGACGCGGCGGTCCGGCGCCATGGCCAGGTCGACAACCTCACCCTCGGCGGTGCGGTACTGCGCAGTGCCCGCTGTCGGCAGGTAGGTGCGGTGCACGGCCTTGATTACCGACGACTTGCCGGAGCCGCTCGGCCCGACGACGGCGACGAATTCGCCAGGCTCGACGTCGAAGCTGACGTCCTTGAAGGGCTCGATCTCGGTGCTGTCCAGGATGTGAAGGGTGATCCGCTTGCCGAGGCCGCGGACCTCCAGGATGTTCTTATCTTCCATAACTTCTCCTAGGCCGCCGAGCTGACCAGCAGCTGGGTGTAGGGGTGCTGCGGGTCCTCGAGCACCTGGTCGGTGATCCCTGCCTCGACAATGCGGCCCATCTTCATGACGATGGTCCGGTCGGCCAGCAGCCGGATGACCGAGAGGTCGTGCGAGACGACGATCGCGCTCAGCCCGTACTGCCGCTGGATGTCACGTACCAGGTCGAGCACGCCCGCCTGCACCGAGATGTCGAGACCGGTCGTCAGCTCGTCGAGGAGCACCATTGAGGGGTTGTTCGCCAGTGCCTTCGCGATCTGGACGCGCTGCTGCATACCGCCGCTGAAGTAGGCGGGCATGTGGTCCATGCGGTCGAGCGGCACCTCGGTGCGAGAGAGGTAGTCGCTCGCCTTCTCCCGCATCGCCGCGACGTTGCGCCAGTCCACCGCCAGCAGCCGCTCGGCAATGTTGCCGCCGGCCGTCACCATGAGGTTCAGGCCGTCGCGTGGGTTCTGATAGACCATCGCCAGCAGGCGGTTGCGCAGCTCGCGCCGTTCGCGTGAGTTCGCCTCGAACATGCTGCGCTTGCCGTCCGCGAAGCTGCTCAGGAACGCCTCGCCGCTCGTTGGCAGCAGGTCCTGGAAGAGGCACTGCAGCACCGTGCTCTTGCCGGAGCCGCTCTCACCGACGACACCGA
>JBFWZE010000265.1:0-3639 GCA_050185685.1 Dehalococcoidia bacterium | reverse complement strand
TGATCGGCCCCATCTGACGCACTTTCTGCATCTGGGTGACGAAGTCGTTGAGGTCCATCTGGTTGGACTTCATCCGCTTGCTGAGGCTCGCCATGTCCTCTTCGCCCATCGTCGCCTGGGCCTTCTCAATCAGCGTGAGGACGTCACCCATGCCGAGGATGCGCGAGGCAAAGCGCTCCGGGTGGAACGGCTCGAGCTGATCGGCGCGCTCACCGGTGCCGACGAACTTGATCGGCAGCCCCGTAATCGCGCGGATCGAGAGGGCGGCGCCACCGCGGGCGTCACCGTCGAGCTTGGTAAGGACGAAACCGGAGGTTTTGATCGCGCCGCCGAACTCCTCGGCGACGTGGACGGCTTCCTGACCGGTCATCGCGTCGACGACGAGCAGGACTTCGTGCGGCTTGAAGCGCTCCTCGAGCTCCTGGATCTCTTCCGTCACGTCCTCGTCGAGCTGGACGAAACCGGGGGAGTCGACGATAAGGGCGGAAGAGCCAAGACGGCGGGCCTCGTCGAGGGCGCCCTGCGAGAGCTTCTTGAGGTCGTTCGGGTCCCCGGCGAAGACGGGGACGTTGTACTGGCGGCCCAGCGACTGCAGCTGCTTACCTGCGGCGACGCGGTAGGGGTCGGCAGAGACGAGCAGAGGCTTACCGCCGCTCTTGCGCAGGTGCAGCGCCAGCTTCGCCGCGAAGGTCGTCTTGCCCGCGCCCTTAAGGCCGACGAGGAGGATGACGGTGGGCGGCTGCGGCGCCGACGCCATGTTCGACTGGCTGCCACCGAGCATCTCGGTGAGCTGGTCGTTGACTATCTTGATGACCTGCTGCGGGCCGTTGAGGGAGGTGATTACCTCCGCGCCGGCGGCACGCTCCCGCACGCCGTTGATGAATTCTCGAACGACCTTAAAGTTAACGTCCGCCTCAAGCAGAGCGACACGCACCTCACGCAGGGCCTCATCGAGGTCCTTCTCCGTAACAGTGCCGTGGCTGGAGAGGCGGCCGAAAACGCGCTGAAGTTTCTCGCTGAGCGCGTCAAACATGCTTCTTTGATTCTAGGTGCGGGGTGATAAGGGGTCAAGGAACCACGCCGTAGCGGCGCCGCCAATCCGTCGATTACACTCGGCGCACTTCCCGACTGCGAGGCAATCCCAGATGACCGTATCGAACCGGGCGCGGATCCGCACCCACCCAGAGCGCGCTGTGCCGGACGAGGCTGAAGCAATCCTCGAGAAAGCCCTCCTCGCGCACGTCGGATTCGCCGTCGATGGTCAGCCCTTCGTGATCCCGATGCTTTACCTCTATGAGGACAACATCATCTACATCCACGGTCAGAAAGAGGGGCGCATCGCCCGCACACTGCGGGCCGGTGACCGCGTATGCATCGAGGTAACGATCGTCGACGGCCTCGTCACTTCCCGCGACGCCCTGTACCACACGGCGAACTACCGCAGCGCCGTCGCCTTCGGTACGGCCCGCGAGATCACGGACCGGGACGAGAAAGAACGCGTCCTCGAACGGATGACGCGGCGCTACTTCCCTGGGCGCACCGCCGGCGAGCATTACCGCCCGCCCAGCGATGGCGACCTCAAGATCACCGGCCTGATGGCGGTCGAGATCGAAGAGATGAACGGCAAGCGCCGCTCCGGCCCGCCGACAGGCCCCGCCGACGCCGACGAAGGCCCCGACGCCTTCGGCACGCGCGGCATCGTACCGGTCTCACCCACCGGCGAGGTTGGCCTCGCAACATAGATGGAGTGCCATAGGCCGCACGCCACTGTGGGCATTGGCTTCAGAACAACTACGTCCTGACAGCCTATTCCGGACACAGAAGTAGCTCGTAGAAGGCGCTTCCGCTACGGTTCGAGCTGAGGTTCCTCGGCATATGGCTGTATCCGGACTGCTCGTCCTCGTCTCCTTCGCCATCATCCTCTCGGCGGCCGAGCTGTTTACGAACTCGATCGAGTGGTTCGGCCACCGGCTCGGGATCAGTGAGGGCGCCGTCGGCAGCGTGCTGGCCGCCGTCGGCACGGCGATGCCTGAGACGATGATCCCGCTGATCGCGATCCTCTTCGTCGGCTCCGCGGACTCGACCGAGATCGGTATCGGCGCAATCCTCGGCGCGCCCTTCCTGCTTTCGACGGCCGCTTTTGCGGTGACCGGCTTCGGCGTCATCGGCTTCGCAAAGCGTCGGACCAGCGGCCGCGTCCTCCAGCTCGACTCCGAGCTGATCAAGCGCGACCTCGGGTACTTCTTCGTCGTCTACCTCTTCGCAATCGCCGCCAGCTTCATTCCCTGGCACCCGGCGAAGCTGGCCGTCGTCGCCATCCTGCTCGGGCTCTACGGCTACTACCTGTACCGCACCTTCAACGACGAAACGCAGGCGGTACAGGAAGAGGACGTCCTCTCGCCGCTCTACACGCACCGTCTCCTCGGCGGGCATCTCACGGCACCGCCGACGCCTCTGATCCTGATACAGGTCGGCGTCGCGCTGGCGTTGATGATCGGCGGCGCCCAGCTGTTCGTCACCGGCATTGAGGACGTCGCCAGCCACCTCGGCGTACCCGCGCTGGCGCTCTCACTCGTGCTGGCGCCGCTCGCAACCGAGCTGCCGGAAAAGGTCAACAGCGTGCTCTGGGTGCGCCAGGGTAAGGACACCCTGGCGATGGGCAACATCAGCGGCGCGATGGTCTTCCAGAGCTGCATCCCGGTCGCCGTCGGTATCGCGTTTACGCACTGGAACCTCGAGGAAACCGCGCTCGTTTCCGCGGCGATCACGCTCGTCTCGACGGGCCTCGTCTACTTTTCGATCCGACGCCAGGGCTTCCTCAGCGCCGGCGTCCTTGCGCGGTCGATCGTCTTCTGGGCCGCCTTCGTCATCTATGTCGGCATCAAGGTGATCTAGAGGCTCAATGGAGCGATCCGGCAATCGGGCAGGGATTCTCGCCGTTTTCGCGAGATGCCAGCCGCTGTTTACAATCGCCTCGATGACAAACGACGACCCCGGCCTGTTCGAGATCATGCGCACCTGCCGCGCGATGCGGCGCCTGAAGCCCGACCCGGTGCCCGAGGAGCTGCTCGTCCGCCTGGTCGAGGCGGCGCAGTGGGGCCGTCCGGCTCAAACCAGCAGAACAGCCGCTGGATCATTGTTCGCGACGCCGCCCGCAAGCAGCGCCTCGCCGAGCTGAACCGCCGCGCCGTCGAAGGCTACATCAGCCGCCGTCGTGAAGCCGTCACCGCGCTGCCCGAGGCGCAGGCGAAATCGCAAGGACGGATCCTCGACGCCGTCGAGTGGCAGTCGCTTCACCTGCATGAGGCGCCGGCGATGGTCGTCGCCTGCGTCGCGATGTTCCTGCCTGCCAGCGGCAGCTTCCTCAGCGGCCTCGGCGCCGGCGGCAGCATCTGGCCTTCGGTGCAGAACCTCCTGCTCGCGGCTCGGGGACTCGGCCTCGGCGCCGCCCTGACGACGCTTGCCCTGAGCGACCGCGACGCCTTCAAGGCTGCGCTCGAGATCCCTGAGGGTATCGAGCCGGTCTGTCTGGTACCGCTGGGGTACCCGCTTGGCAACTTCGGGCCGGTGGCGCGGCGTCCCGTCGAGGACGTCCTGCGCTGGGACACCTGGTCGTAGCAGCTACCGCGCCCGCAGCTC
>JBFWZE010000264.1:0-3655 GCA_050185685.1 Dehalococcoidia bacterium | reverse complement strand
CTCGGGGAACTGTACCTGGACGTCCTCAATCCCGAGAGGGCACGCGCGGTGCTCGAAGAAGGTCTTGCCCTGGCCCGCACGATCGGGTCTGACTTCTGGATAGTGTCGCTTTCGGCTGCTCTGGCGCGCGCGTTTGTAGCGCTGGGCGAGGTGGATGCGGCAACCAGCCTCCTGCAACCGTTCAAGGAGGAGCGTCCTGTGGTTCTCACCGCCTGGCACTCCGGGGCCGCTGAAGTCGAAGTGGCTCTCGCTCGTCAGGACTTCGGCCGGGCACTCTCTCTTGCAGGCCGGCTCGAGGCCGCGGCCTGGCCCGACGGTCGCCCCTCACGGCTGATGCTGTCTCGAATAGAGGCACTGCTGAGCCTCAAGCGCACGCCTGAGGCGGCCGAACTCATCGATCGACTTCTGTTGACCGCCGTTGAGGTCCCGCCGCCGATGGGCTGGCGGTCGCACCTGCTGCGTGGCCGGATCCAGACGCTACTCGGCCAACGATCTGAGGCTGCTCAGTCGTACCGTACTGCCCGCACGATCGTCGATGAGCTGGCGGTGGCGATCCCCGCCCCTGACCTCAGCGCCGCCTTCCTCAGCAGGGCAAAGTCGATGCTGCCCCACTCACGGCCGGAAGCGGAAGCTCGTGCCCAGGTGCGCGAGCAGTTCGATGGTCTTACGCAGCGGGAACGCGAGGTTGCCTCGTTGGTCGCACTCGGCCGCTCCAACCGGCAGATCGGGGAAGCACTCTTTCTGAGCGAGCGCACGGTCGCCGTACACGTCGCGAATATTCTCGCCAAGCTCAGCTTCGCTTCTCGCAGCCAGATCGCCGCCTGGGCAACGACCCGTGGTCTGACTTCGTCGCAGGACCTCGTCTAGTCCCTCAGGCTCAGACAACTACGCATCCTCGCCGTCAGGAATTAGTCATTCCTGACGAGGCTGGACCGGCTCAACACGGCCAGAATTATGACGTTCGCTGCATTCGTGCGAGCTCAAGAAGCTGTCTCGCAGTGCAGACCGAGTGAAAGGAGACCCAATGATTGTCGCAAATGGTCTTGCCGAAATCGTCCTGATGGTCGGCGATGTAGAGCGCTCGCGCAGGTTCTACGAGGAGACGCTCGGCCTCAAGGTCATCTCTCCGGACCTGGGCGGGCCCGTGTTCCTCCAGGTGGGCGAAGTGAGTGGCGTTCCGCAACAGATTGTCCTCATCCCTCGACCCGTCGAGGCGCCCACGCAGCCGGCGGAGAGGACGTCACGAGCCTTCCACCACCTCGGCATCGTGGTCCCGGCCGGAAGCCTGCAGGAGGCCCGAGGTCAGCTCGAGGCTCAGGGCTTCGAGGTGCGGACGGGCGAGCACCCCTTCCTGCCGGTCGAGGCGATTTACATCGACGACCCGGATGGCAACGAGGTCGAGCTCGTCGCCGCCCGCTGACACATCACGAGAACAGGAGAACTGAATGTTCGGCTCGATTTACAAGATGAAGCCGCTTCCGGGACAGGAACCAAATATCGCCGCCCATTTCCGCCTCTGGGAACGGGAACGGCGCCCGGTGGTAAGCGGTGCAGTAGGGGGTTACCTCTTCCGGCCCAAGTCCAGCGGCGATGAGCTGATCGGAGTCGCGGTGTTCGACTCGGAGGAAAGCTACCTCAAGAACGCGAATGACCCGAAACAGGACGAGTGGTACCGCAACCTCCGGCGGATGCTGGACGGCGAGCCCGAATGGAGCGATGGCGACGTCCTCGTCGCGCTCTGAGCGCCACCAGCTTCCCGCTCCATCAAGTCAACATTGAAAGGAACAACCGAATGCCCGGCGTAGAAGCCCGTAACTTTAGCTCCCCCGACGAGACTCGCGCTCCCGACAAGACCTTGATCGAGCTCCTCTCGATTGCAGGTGGCCAGATTGGCCGGTATACGTTCCAGCCCGGCTGGCGCTGGTCCGAATGCATCAAGCCCGTGGTCCACACCGACACCTGCCAGGTGGATCACATCGGCTACATGATCTCCGGCAGTCTCCACCTCGAGCACGAGGACGGGACGAAACAGGACATTGTCCCCGGCATGGTTTACCGGATCGCTCCCGGCCACGATGCCTGGAATGCCGGGAGCGAACCGGCGGTCGTCGTGGAGTTTCAGGGCGCTGCGAACTTCGCGAAAGGGTAGCTTCGCAAAGCCCTGGGCGCATTCTGCCCGGTCGCGAACGTCCCGACCGCCTGTCCTGCCGGACGATGACACCGCATCGCTAAACAGAGAGGCCCTCGATGCGTCGAGGGCCTCTCATCAGTTGCTGGTCGGGGTGGGGCGATTCGAACGCCCGACCTCTTGAACCCCATTCAAGTGCGCTACCAGGCTGCGCTACACCCCGTGGGCCCTTCCGAGGAAGGACGAGTCGTAGTGTACCAGATGGCCCCGTAGGGTCGAGGCCTACTCGCGGACCAGGGCCGTCAACTTCGATACCGCCTCGTCGTAGGGGACGAGCTCGACGTCGCCGCCGGCCCGCAGCTTGACCTCGACGGCGCCCTTCTCGAGCGAGCGGGGGCTGACCGTGACGCGGACGGGGAAGCCGAGCAGGTCGGCGTCGTTGAACTTGACGCCGGCGGTCGGATCGAGGCGATCGTCGAAGAGGACGTCGATGCCGGCCTTGCGCAGCGCATCGTAGAGGGCCTGCGCCTTCTCCCCCGTGTCGCCGCGGTCGAGGCCGAGACCAACGAGGTGGAGGTCGTACGGCGCGACGCTCTTCGGCCAGACGATGCCACGCTCGTCGCGGTTGGCCTCGATGACGCACTGCAGCAGGCGCGAGGTGCCGATGCCGTAGCAGCCCATGATCACGGTCTGCTCCTTGCCGCCGGCGTCGAGGTAGGTGGCGTGCATCTTCTCGCTCCAGACCGTGAGCAGCTTGAAGATGTGGCCCATCTCGATGCCGCGGGTGATCGTCACCGGCGTGCCGCAGTTGATGCAGGGGTCGCCGCTGCGGGTCAGCGAGAGGTCGGTGGCGATCGTCGCCTGCCAGTCGCGGCCGTGGTTGACGTTGCGGATGTGGAAGCCGGGCTTATTCGCGCCGGCGACCAGGTTCGGCGACTCGATCGCGCTGTCGTCGGCGATGACGCGGAGGGTGGCGCCGATCGGCGACGCGTAGCCCGCGACGAGGCCGGCAGCTTTGACCTCTTCGTCGGTCATGGCGCGCAGGTCGTTCGCCTTCAGCGTGTTCTTGAGCTTGACCTCGTTGACGCCGAGGTCGCCGCGAATCGCGACGATGATCGGCTCGCGGTCGGCCATGTAGAAGACCGCCTTCAGCGTCCTGTGCGTCGGGACGCCAAGGAGCTGTGCCAGTGCCTCGATCGTCGTCGTCCCGGGCGTCTCGACCTCTTCGAGGGGCAGCGGCTGCTCGGGGTCGGCCTTGTGCTTCTGGAACTCGGCACGCTCGGTGTTCGCCGCATAGCCGCAGCTCGGGCAAAGGACGAGGTCGTCTTCGCCGATATCGGTCAGGAGCATGAACTCCTGCGAGTCCTTGCCGCCGATCGCGCCGGAGTCCGCGAAGACCGGCGTGGCGGGGACGCCGCAGCGCGCAAAGACGTTGGTGTAGGCCTCGTACATGCGCTGGTAGCCGCGGTCGAGGTCCTCGGTGTCGGGGTGGAAGCTGTAGAGGTCCATCATGCCGAACTCGCGGCC
>JBFWZE010000263.1:0-3667 GCA_050185685.1 Dehalococcoidia bacterium | reverse complement strand
TTGCGGGCCTGCGACCAGTTCGAGTGCAGCCACTCGAAGTGCACCGGGTCGATCGAGTTCTCCTGGCACTGCAGCCAGTTACAGGGGATCGTCGAGATCACGACCTGCTTGAAGCCGCGCAAGTGGTAGACATCCCAGTCCCAGAGGCAGGGCACCGGGTCCGGGCCGAGGTACGCCCAGACCATGCCGCCGGCCGCCTTCACCGGGTAGCTCTTGATGCTGACCTTCTCCTTGAAGCGCGCCTCCGGGTGAGCGACCTCTTCGTAGGGCTGGTCGATGCAGGCGCCGGTCTCGTCGAAGGCCCAGCCGTGGTAGTTACAGCGCAGGCCGCAGTCCTCGATCATCCCGTAGCTCATGTCGGCGCGTCGGTGTGGGCAGTGAATGTCGACGAGGCCCATCGTGCCGCTGCGGTCGCGGTACAGGACCAGGTCTTCGCCCATCAGCCGCACCTGCTTCACCGGCGTGTCATCGAGCTCGGCGACGACGCCGATCGGGTGCCAGTAGCGGCGCAGCAGGTCGCCCATCGGCGTGCCGGCGGTGGTCTGCGTGAGGGTTCGGTTCTCTTCGGCGCTGAGCATGCGTTCCTCCCCAGAAGTGCTCGTTCAGCGGTTACGCGTAACCAGCGTTTTGGTCGTTTTGCATGCTAGTGCCGCGCCTTGGAGACCCGCAAGAGCATCCACGACGCAGCGCAGACGAGAGAATCGAAAGACTGGGAAAACCTGTGTCAAAGGCGTATAATGTTATGTAGACAAGTTCGCAGAGTACGCACTCAATTGCCGGAAGTCCTGCGCCGTTGAACGCGATGAGGAGACCCTCTTGACCAACGACGCACGCAAACGGAAGAACAGCGCCCCGAGACCGCGACGCGCCTCGGCGCCTTCCCTGAAGATGATCCGCCCATATGTAAATTCGAGCCCCGTCCCGGAGGGCTTCTCACGCTTCTGGTGTTCCGCCTGCATGGAGTCATTCCTCGCCGCCGAGGAGCCCACGCAGTGCGCCAGGGGTCACCGCATCGATGACCCTGAGCTCAACGGCGCAACCGTCGTCATGGCCGACTAGCGAGCGCTACCTCGACGCATTGACCTCGTCCCGCAGCGCCCTCGCGGCGGCAGCTGGGTCTTCGGCGAAGATCACGGAGCGGCTGGCGCTGACGATAAGCCCGCGTCCAGCGCGGTTCTTGCCGAGCTGGACCGCGTTCTCGCCGCTGCCGCCCTGCATGCCGATGCCCGGCACCAGCAGCGTCATCTCCGGCGCCAGTTCTCGGGTCAAACGCAGTTCCTCCGGCCGCGTCGCGCCAATCAGCAGCATGCAGTTGCCGTTTTCATTCCAGCCATCGCGGACCTGCTCCGTCACCACCTGCCAGAGCGGCCGGCCTTCAACGATGAGGTCCTGGAGTTCGCCGTCGCCCGGGTTCGACGTCCGCGTCAGGACGATGCAGCCCATGTCGCGGCGGTCGAGGAACGGCTGCAGCGACCGGCGCCCAAGATACGGGCTGAGCGTCACGGCGTCGAAACCCAGCCAGTCGAAGATGCCCTCGACGTAGCCCCGGTTCGTCGTCGCGTTGTCGCCGCGCTTGGCGTCGCAGATCGTGACGATGCCCGGGTGCTGCTCACGCAGGTAGTCGACGGTGCGCTTCAGCTCGCGCAGACCCTGGTCGCCGCGTGCCTCGTAGAACGCGATGTTCGGCTTGTACGCGGCGGCGTATTCATGCGTCTGCGCGATGATCCAGCGATTGAACGCGAACTGCGGCTCGTCCTCGTCGCGAAAGCGCGGCGGTAGGCTCGCAATCGCGCTGTCGAGCCCGACGCAGACCAGCGTGTTCGCCACAACGGCGCGGCGGTCGAACTTCTCGTCGATGATTCCGATGGCAGTCCTCCTTCAGTAAATCAAAAGGCCCCGTCACGATGACGGGGCCTGTGAACGCGGGGGATGAGGCGCGAATGCCTCGATAACGCCGAGGCTGGAAAGCCCCGGCTACGGGACCGGCCAGCGCCTTGCCCGTTTGCCGATTTGCCAGTCTGCTCGTTACTCGAACACCCACTTGTCGATCGCGCGCTCGTAGGTCTGGAGCTCGGCGGCGTCGAAGAAGATGCCGCACTCACGCTCGGCGCTCTCAACCGAGTCCGAGGCGTGGATCAGGTTTCGGCCGATCTCGAGGCCGAAGTCGCCGCGGATCGTGCCCGGCGCCGCGTCGCGCGGGTTCGTCTTGCCGACCGTGTTGCGCACAGATTCGACCGCGTTGGTGCCTTCGAAGACGGCGGCGATGATCGGCGACGAGGTGATGTAGCCGACCAGGCCTTCGTAGAAGCCCTTGCCGACGTGCTCGCCGTAGTGGCGCTCCGCCAGGGCGCGGTCGACCTGCAGCAGCTTGAGGCCGGCGATGCGCAGCCCGCGGCGCTCGAGGCGGAGGATGATCTCACCGGCGAGGCCGCGCTGCATCGCGTCGGGCTTTACGAGTACAAGGGTGCGTTCCATCAGAGTCAGGTCCTTTCGTGGGCCATCGAAATATCGTGTTGTCTCCACCTAGTAACCCGTAACTCGTACCTAGAGGCAATAGGTGACGCGTATTCGGCTTGAACAAGAGGGCGCCGCTCGCTACGGTCGAAGTCATGATTCAGCCTGCAGAGCCCTACGCCGAACTGCTCGAGCTCGCGGAGGATCGCGCCTACCAGAAGGGCGTCGACCTCTGCTTCTCCGTCCTCGATGACGGCGGCGAGATCGATCGCGCGTTCTGGACGCTGCATATCGGCCTGCTCTACTTCCTCAACTTCTGGGAGAACGGCACCCTGTTCGAAGAGGCGCCACGCTTCACCGAGAAAGCGCTCTGGCTCGACGCCACCCGCTCCGAGATCCACTTCTGGCACGGCCACGTCGTCGAGATTTCGTTCAAGGATTACACCCAGGCGCAGGACCAGTACGACGACTGCCTCGAGATTGAGCCCGACCACGTCTACGCCCACCTCGCGATGGCGACGCTGAACCTCCCGCCCGAGACGGCAAAGTCCCACCTCGAGCAGATCCTCGCCCAGCAGCCGAACAACTACCGCGCCCTCATGCTCTACGCCGACGCCTGCACGAAGCTCGACCTCGGCGGCGCGGCAATCGCGGCCTACGAGAAGGTCATCGAGAGCGAACCCTACTTCGAGCACAGCCGCGGCATCATGAACCGCTACATCAATACCGAGATGACCTTCGCCAGCCTGCGCGCCGGCGTCGTCAAAGACGCCCAGAAAAAGCTCGACGCCCTGAGGCGCCCGCGAGCCTAGCGCGGGAGTATAGCCCACGAGCGGCGGCCGGGCGATGGCAGGCTAACCCAGACAGAGCGACATCGACGATGTCAGGAGCGTCGAAGCCCTCCGGCCGTTCGCCCTAGGCACTCGTAGGGCGAACCCTCGGGGCCACCACGCTGCGACCCTGGTTGAGGTGCTTCAGACAGGCGCCCCACAGCAACGACACGCGAGAGATGCGGAGGCACGCTTCCTGAGTCTCGAACGTCTTGCCTGGCTTGAACGGGAGACCGCGACGCCGCTGCGGCTGGCTCGCGGGGACAACCTGGCGGTCAATCTTTCTGCTCGAGCGTCAGTGCCCACTGGGACGAGCGAAGAGCCGCTGTGCACCCCTCTCCCCGCTCGGGACAGGGCCCGCAAAGCGGGAGAGAGCAAAGCGA
>JBFWZE010000262.1:0-3678 GCA_050185685.1 Dehalococcoidia bacterium | reverse complement strand
AGAGGCGTAGGAACCGCGATACAGGAGGCAGAACGATGACGACAGGCGTGCTCGAGTTCCAGGTCGTCGAAAACTGGGAGCAGGCGCCGGCCGAGTTCCCCCACCGCGACGTTGCCGCCGTCGGCACTGATTCGCAGGACCGCGTCTATCTCCACACCCGCCACGGCGACCGCGTCATGGTCTACGAGAGCGACGGCACCTTCCTCTTCGCCTGGGGCGACGGCGTCTTCAACAACGCGCACGGCATCACCGTCGGCCCGGACGACCACCTCTACTGCACCGACAACCGCGACCACGTCGTCCGCAAGTTCACCAACGACGGCAAGCTGCTGATGACCCTCGGCAACGCCCGCGTCGCCTCGGACACCGGCTACAACCCGAAACGGGGCAACATCAAGATCCACCACAACGAGACCGTCCAGCGGATCGCCGGGCCGTTCAACTGCTGCACGAACACGGCAATCGCGGCGAACGGCGACATCTTCGTCGCGGATGGCTACGGCAACGCCCGCGTCCACCGCTTCGCCGCCGACGGCACCCTGCTCCATTCCTGGGGCGAGATCGGCAGCGGGCCGGGGCAGTTCCAACTCCCGCACGGCATCTGGGTGCTCGACGACGGCCGTGTGGTCGTAGCGGACCGCGAGAACGACCGCCTGCAGTTCTTCAGCCCGGACGGCGACTACCTCGACGAATGGAACGATGTGCAGCGGCCCTGCGCACTCGCCACCGACCGCGAAGGACGCCTCTACGCTGCCGAGCTCTGGCGCCCGGTCGAGGCGGGGCAGGGATCCTTCGTCCACGGCCTCGCGACCGTCGACCATCCCGGCCGCGTCACGGTCTTCGATACGGATGGCTCGATCGCCGCGCGCTGGGGCGCTTCTTCGACCGACCGCAACGCACCCGGCAACTTCATTGCGCCGCACGGCATCGCGGTCGACTCGCAGGGCAGCGTCTACGTGTCTGAGGTGACTGGTGGATACGGCGTGGCAGCGGGACGAGTTGGCCCGGAGTGCGCCGGCCACCAGATCCAGAAGTTCCTGCGCCGCTAACCGTTTCGCATGCCCGGCGCGCTCAACGGCGTTCGCATCATCGACTTCGGCCACCAGGTCGCCGGGCCGCTGGCGGCGGTGATCCTCGCCGACCAGGGCGCCGAGGTGATCCACATCGACAAGCCAGGCTATCAGGACCGGCCGGTCGATGCCTTCTTCATGCGCGGCAAGAAACGCATCACTCTCGACCTCAAGGCGGCTGACGACCTCGAAATCGCCCGCCGCCTGATCGAGAGCGCCGACGTCGTGATCGAGAACTTCCGCCCCGGCGTCATGCAGCGTCTCGGCCTCGGTGCCGAAGCGATGACCGCGGCCAACCCACGTCTGGTCTACTGCTCGCTGCCCGGCTTCAGCGCCGACGACCCGCGCGCGGCGATGCAAGGCTGGGAAGGGATCATCGACGCCGCCACGGACAACGCGAGGCCGCGCGCCGGGGAGCCGCCGCCGGAGTGGGACAGCAGCGTGCCCACCTACTCGGCGCTGCCGCTCGCCTCGAACTTCGCCGCGTTCCAGGCCGCCTGCGCCATCGTCTTCGCCCTGATCGCGCGCGAACGCACCGGCCGCGGTCAGCGCATCGAGGCGGCGCTCTTCGACGCGATGTTCATGCTGATTGGCCAGAACGGCGCGTTCGTGAACGAGCGCGGCTGGCGGGAGCCCACGGGCATCCACGGCCGCGGCGCCGGCTGCTTCCGCTGCGGCGACGGCCGCTACGTGCAGTTCGACACCTCGAGCGCGCGTCACCTCACCTGGTTCGCCCACGCCGCCGGCATCGACCACTGGGGCGCCGAGTACCTCGACATCAAGCGCCTCGAAGACCCGGCAGCGAACGAGGCCCTCCACGCCCGGCTGCGTGAGCTTTTCCTCACCCGCCCCGCGGCCGAATGGGAGCGCATCGGCAACGAGGCCGGCGCCGCAATCGCCATGGTGCGCACCAGCGAGGAGTGGCTGCACGAACCCCACGCCGCCGCGATCGGCGCCGTCACAGCCGTGGACGACCCGCTGCTCGGCTCGACGCGCATGCCTGGGCTGCCCGTAAGCCTCAGCGCGACACCCGGTGCGCCCGGCCATGCCCGCCACCCCCCCGACGCCGACCGCGCTGCGATCCTCGCTGACCATGCCTCACAGAGCCCAACGGCGTCAGCCGGCAACGAGGACGTCGCCCATCCCCTCGATGGCGTCCGCGTGCTCGACCTCTGCGTCGCGCTCGCGGGGCCAACGAGCGGCCGCCTCCTGCACGAGGCTGGCGCGGACGTGATCAAGATCAGCGCGCCCGACAACAGCGTCGGCGGCTACCTCAACCGTGGCAAGCGCTCCCTGCTCCTCGATATCGGCAAGCCGGCGGGGCAGCAGGTCTTCTGGAAGCTGGTCGAAAACGCCGACGTCATCGTCCAGAACTTCGCTCCCGGCACCGCCGAACGTCTTGGCATCGGCTACGAGCAGGTGAAAGCGCGGCGGCCGCAGATCGTCTACACCTCGGTGAGCTGCTATGGCGCGGGCGGGCCGTGGACGTCCGGCCGCGGCTGGGAGCGGCAGGGCCAGGCGGTCACCGGCATCATGGAGCGCACCGGTGCTATCCCGGCGATCCTCGGGCCGTACAACCTCGTCGATATCGGCACCGGCGTGCTAACGACGCTGGGCACGGCGCTCGCCCTCTACCACCGGCAGCGCACCGGCGAGGGGCAGCAGGTCAACGCCTCGCTGGTCCAGACTGCCACCTTCCACCAGGCGCCCTTCATGCTCAGCTATAAGGGCGCCGTGCACGACGAGCCCCGAGGCTATGAGGCGAAGGGCACGTCCCCGCTCAACCGCTTCTACCGGGCGAGCGACGGCTGGTTCTTTCTCGCCGCGAGGGACGACCCCGGCCCCGTCGTCGACATCGCCGGCGTCGACCCGGCATCGGCGAGCCTGGAAGACGACCTCGAGATGGTCTTCGCTTCGGGCCCAGTCCGCGAGTGGGTCGAGCTCCTCCAGGCTGCCCGCAGCAGCGCTCACGCCGTTGTGCCCGTTCGGGAGCTGATGGTCGATGCCGCCGTCCAGCGCCGCGGGCTCAGCATCCAGCTGCCAATCGACGGCAAGCAGGCGACAATGCCCGGCATCGCCGTCCACCTCTCAGGCACACCGCTGCGCACCGGGGCCTCGATCAGCACCCCGGGCGCCGATGCGGCCTCGATACTCCAGGAGGCGGGGCTCCTCGAGCAGCTTCCGAAGCTCGAGGCTGCCTGGGTACTGCGCGTGCCGCCCCGGCCCTGAGCGAGGCGCCCCATACCTCTCCATCCTGAGCCCCGCCAGGATGCAGCGCTGACTAAGGGTCTGAGACCACATGACCGTGCGGTCTCCGGCCAGAGCATGCCTGACGAGGACAAATGAAGGGGCCCCCAGCGTTGTACGCCGGAGGCCCGAATGAGTCAGCTCTGGCGAGGCGCCTACCCGTTGGGCAGGACGATGACCTTGCCCGCGGACTCACGGTTCTCGAGCAGGTTGTGGGCCTCGGCGATGTTCTCCAGCGTGAAGGTGCCGGCAATCAGCGGCTTGAGCTTGCCGGAGACGATGAAGTCGTTGATCTCCTTCGCGACGACCTTCTTCTCTTCCATGAACAGGTTGTCGCGGATCGAGCTGCCGCGCGAGAAGC
>JBFWZE010000261.1:0-3685 GCA_050185685.1 Dehalococcoidia bacterium | reverse complement strand
GCGGCGCCGGGCCGCGGCTGCAAGCCTATATGCAGGCGATGCCGCTCGACACGTCGCGCCTGGTAACGGCCTCGCGCCTGTTCACGGACAGGACGGCGGAGGTGCTCGTCGCCGGGCGGGTGGGATCGCAGGTCTGGCAGTACCTCGAGGCGGAGACGGCCTGCCGCATTCGCATGTACTCGGAGGAGCGTGGCATGCTCGCCGCCGGCCGCGACGTCAGCGGTGAGGCGCGTTCGATGCTCGCCTTTCACCTGCAGGCGGTCGGGCCGCAGCGCTTCTTTGCCGAGCTGGGGGAGATGGTGCACGCCGCCTTCATCGATACGCGGCCGATCCTCGCCCACCTTGGCCTGCAGCCCTCCCGCGCCGACCGCTTCCGCTCCGATGCCATGACGCCGGCGCAGATCGACGACCCCTGGCTACGCGAGTTCACGGAAGCGGCGATGTCAGCGCCGATCCCGGTCGTCCTCGGCGGCAGCTCTCTCGTCACGTCGGGCGTGCAGCTGCTCTCCGAAGCGGCATGGCGGGAGAACGACCAGCGTGCAGAGGATGACTACCGGCCGATGGGGCGGGCGAAGACCTGACAGAGCCTCCACTTCTCGAGGCGTCCCATGTTTTGTCACCCTGAGCCCTCAGGCGAAGGGTCTAGCCCTGCAGGACCGGCGTCGCCTCGCAGCGTTGGTTCATGCCTCACGCGCCTGGAGCGCCATCGGCCGAGGCTAGATTCTTCACTCCGTTCAGAATGACGTGCTGAAAGTGATCGCAATCGCCTCGATCTGTGGTATAATGGTAGGCGTAGTTTCAACTTCAAAGAAGGAGGCGCGACATGGCAGAGATTGTTGTAACCCCGGTCCACTGCTCGCGCCCTTCGAAGGTCTAACCCTCTCCGATAACTTCGTCTCTCGAAGCTCCTGAGGCCGCCTTCCGGGCGGTCTATCTGTTTGTCCGCGAAACGCAGACGTTCGACGCGCCGGCTCTCGGCGCCAGGAGCATTGCTGAAATGTACAGGTCTTCCGGTGGGGGACATTACGAGCAACTGGAACCATTCATCGACCGGGGTTACATCACTGACGTTCTCGGATTGGTGAAGACGGGCAAAGAGGCCTCCGTCTATTTCTGTGAGGGTGGCGACGAAGCTAACGCCCAGTTCGTCGCCGCCAAGGTCTATCGAGGCCGCCAGTATCGGTTCAAGAGCGATGCTATCTATCAGCAGTCACGCGACCGCGAGATGGGCATCAGTGGCCGTGCGCTGCGGGCGATGAAGTCGAAGGGTAGCGCCTTCGGCCGCGAGGTCGCATCGGGAAGCTGGCACGCCCGCGAGTACGAGACGCTGCAGCTGCTATACGAGGCCGGCGGCATGGTCCCGCGCCCGATTGCGGCTGACGGCGACGTCATCCTGATGGAGTACTTCGGCGACGCGGACGAGGCGGCATACATGCTCAACCGCGTCGACCTCGATGACGAGGAGGCGCCGGAGCTGTTCAAGCAGCTCATGGACTTCTTCGAGCTGATGCTGCGTCTTGACCGGGTGCACGGGGACCTCTCGCCGCACAACGTCCTCTACTGGGAGGGCGAGCTGAAGGTCATCGACTTTCCCCAGGCGAGCGACCCGCGCTTCAATCCGGCGGCGCGCGACCTGCTCACCCGCGATATCGAGAACATCTGTCGCTACTTCCGGCAGCACGGTGTGGAGGCAGATGCGTCGCGTCTGGCCGATGACCTCTGGTTTCGGTTCCGGCGGGCAGAGTTATGAGGTGGACTGGCTGTAGGCGCACTGCATGCAATGCGCCTACAGGCCGGCACACGCTGTGGAGCCCGCCCTCTCCCCAACCCTCTCCCAGAGGGCGAGGGGGTAGGTTTCAGCCCAGTCCTGCTTCCAGCGTGGGCCAGAACGCCTTGTGCAGGGGGACGCCTTCGTCCTGCAGTACGGGTCCGGTGACGGCGGTGGGGCGGTCGCCTTTCTCGAAGACGCTGCGGCTGGTGACGGCGAGGGAACCGCTGAGGACCTCGGCGCCGCAGCCGTAGACGACGGCGGGGATGCCGGCCCAGTAGATCGCGCCACAGCACATTGCGCAGGGCTCGGTGCTCGTGTAGAGGGTGGCCGCGCGGACGATCAGCGGGTCGAAGCGCCGCAGGGCCTCACGCACGAGGTTCATCTCCGCGTGCTGCGTCGGGTCGCCCGTGCGCATCACCGTGTTCTCGGCTTCGAGGATCACCTCGCCGTCGTGCACCAGCAAAGCGCCGAAGGGGTGGTTGCCGTGCTCTACCGACGACGCCGCGATCGCGAAGGTGCGGCGGATGAACGCCTCATCCGGCGCCGTCGCATCGATGCCCGTCATCTCGTATTTAAAGGCCGAGGTGGCTCAGCGACGGTGCGTCTTCGAGCTGCCAGAGCTTGTCCAGCAGCTCCTTCGCGCCGCTGTCGCCGAGAGTCGGCGTTGCGAGGGCGAGGAACTTGCTGCTGAGGAACTCGTCGCTCATCGGGTTGTGCGGCGAGCCGGTGCAATGGTCGATCTTCTTCTCGAGCACGCTGCCGTCGGCCATCGTGATCCGCATCAGCGCCTCTTCTTCCTCGTAGGCCGGTGTGTCGATGAACGTGACCTTCGCCCGCAGCGCCGCGAACTTCGGGTCGACCACCTTCGCGTCGCTGAATTGGGCAGGACCGGCGGCACCCTCGAGGAGCCCGGCGGCGATCGCGTGCTGGCAGCTGAACTTGCCCTCGAGACCGACGCGCGGCTCGGGGCGGAACATCAGCTCGCGGACCAGCGGGTGGACGTCGACGTCAATCGCCCGGATCGCGTCGGTATCGAGCTTACCGCCATCGCGCAGCGCAACCGCGGCGTCGATCGAGGCGTGGGAGACAACACCGCAGGCGTAGGGCTTGAGGCCGTTTGCGCGCATCTCCCAGTGCTTGCCGAGGTCGTTCGTGGCGCGCGACAGGTCGGCGTCGGGCGAGGCGACGGCGACGTACCCGCGGCGGCCCTCGATGATCGCCTCGGCGGAGGTGAAGCCGCTGGCAGCGAGGAGCGCCGCGTTCACGCCGGCCTGGGCGGCGCGGCCCGCGTGCATCGGCTTCGTCATCGAGCCGAAGGCCTCGCGGACGCCGGCAGCCTGGGCGCCGCCGATGCCGAACGCAGCGACCATCTGGTCTACGTTGAGACCGAGGGGCCGGCCCGCGCCGACGACGCCGCCGAATGTGCCGAACGTGCCGGTGATGTGCCAGCCCTCGTCGTAGTGCCAGGGGTGCACGGCGATGCAGAGACGGCAGCTGACCTCGACGCCGAGTGCAACGGCGGTAACGAGCTCGCGGCCGCTGAGGCCTCGTTCTTCGGCGATTGCGAAGGCGGCGGGCACGGTGGGCGCCGAGGGGTGGAGGACGGTCGGGAAGTGGGTGTCGTCGTAGTCCTCGAGGTGGGAGAGGTAGCCGTTCGCGAGGGCGGCGTTCTGCAGCGATGTCTTCACGCCGGCGGCCCAGATCGAAGCGCGCGGGTTGCTGCCCTCGGCGGCGAACATATTCGTCAGGTGCTTCAGCGACGGGTCCTTCGCCGAGTACACGCTGACGCCGATGACGTTAATCGCGTCTCGAAGCGCGTCGTGGCGTACCTCTGCCGGGATGTCGGCGTGCTGCGTCTCAACGGCGAACTGCGCCAGGTCTCGTGTAGCTCCCATTTGTCCTCCTCGGGGCGTC
>JBFWZE010000260.1:0-3705 GCA_050185685.1 Dehalococcoidia bacterium | reverse complement strand
ATCGTCGACATGCGCGAAGAGCTGAAGGGCGGCAACCGGACGATCTTCAGCCGGCCGCTGCAGCTCGGCATGTTCCAGGCGCTCGAACGCGGCGAGCAGACGATCCTCTTCCTGAACCGTCGCGGCTCTGCCGGCTTCGTGCAGTGCCGGGACTGCGGCTTCGTGCCGCAGTGCTCTGCCTGCGCGATCGCGATGGGCTACCACAAGCACCTCGACTCCAGCGGCGCCGAGATCGAGCGCCTGCTCTGCCACCAGTGCAATCGCGGACGCCGGCTCTACGAGCGCTGCCCGATGTGCGGGTCGAGACGGCTACGGCCGATGGGGCTCGGCGTCGAGCGGGTCGAAGAGGCGGTACACGAGACCTTCCCGAACGCACGAACGCTGCGCTGGGACCGCGACGTCACGCAGGGCCGCGACGCGCACGAAGACATCCTCTCAGCCTTCCTCGAGGGCAAGGCAGACGTCCTGATCGGCACACAGATGGTGGCGAAAGGCCTCGACCTGCCGGCGGTGACGCTGGTCGGCGTAATCAGCGCCGACATCGGCCTGCACATCCCCGACTTTCGCTCCGCCGAGCGTACGTTTCAGCTGCTGACCCAGGTCGCGGGTCGCGCAGGGCGGACGTCGAGCGGTGACGGGGGGCCGCCGCGCGGCAAGGTCGTGATCCAGACCTACACGCCGGACAACTACGCGATCGTCGCGGCGGGTGAGCACGATTACCCCTCGTTCTTCGCGATGGAGATCGCCCTGCGGCGCGAGGAAGCGTATCCGCCCTTCATCCGGCTGGCGCGACTGGTGTATTCGCACTCGAACGCGGAGTTCGGCGAGCGGCAGGCGCAGCGGATGGCAGACGAGCTGCGGGAGGACGCATTCAAGCGCGGGCTGCCTTCTGTTGAAGTGCTGGGACCGGCGCCGCCGCACATCCCGAAGTGGCACGGGCGGTCTCGCTGGCAGGTGACGGTGCGTTCGCCCGACCCGGCAGAGCTGCTGAGAGACCTGAAGCTGCCGGAGGGATGGGCGCTGGATATCGACCCGGCGTCGCTGGCGTAGCTCGCAG
The DNA here is from genome assembly GCA_050185685.1 of Dehalococcoidia bacterium. GTDB lineage: Bacteria > Chloroflexota > Dehalococcoidia > DSTF01 > WHTK01 > WHTK01. The sequence goes on along the minus strand of JBFWZE010000260.1, from coordinate 2,648 downwards.
GAATCCCCCACCGTAGCCGAGGCGTCCTCGCCTCGGCGGCCATCCGCGCTATAGACATCTCAAGACGAGGCGTCACCAAAGAACGCCACAACGTCGACGTCATCAGCGGAATGGGCTGACGAGAAGAGGTATTCGTCCGCCGCCTTGCACAGGCCTGCCTCCACCGCGTTTTGATGGATGTAGTGGGTCGTCGCCTCGAGCTGCGAGTAGTCTCGAATCACTCGATCGTAATAGCCTTGCTGCCAGATCTTGCCTTTGCTGCCGAGTCTGCGATTGATCTCGTGGGCGCTATGACTCTTCACGGTGTGCATAACAACGGGAAGTCTGGCGCCATCTCTTGGGGCGAGCAGCAAGTGCAGGTGGTCTGGCATCACCGCAAAGGCCAAGACGTGCGCCCGGCCCTCAAGTCTGACGAACCGGATTGCGTCCATAACAGCCTGAGCATTTTGCGCGTTCGCAAATGTACGCTGCCGGCGAAACGTAGCCGAGATCGTGTGATAGACGAAGCCTGCCTGAAGATATCGTTGCGGCATGATGAGGTGCTTTGCAGCAGACGGCCGCCGAGGCGGGGATGCCTCGGCTACGTTAACTCCTTCAGCTCCTCACTGGCGCTCACACTGACAACCTCTAGGACTTGATGAAGTCGATGAGGACCTGGTCGTGCTCTTCGGGCTTTTCCCACTGGGGCCAGTGGGCGGCGTCGAGCATGTTGTAGAACTTCGCGCCGGGGATGAGGTCGGCGAAGTAGCGGCCGAAGTCGGGGCCTTCGCCGGGGTTCTTCTCGCTCCAGAAGACGAGCGATTCCGGCTTGAACTTCGCGACGTCCTCTTCCTCGATGTACTCAACCTCGTTCCAGTTCTCGCCGGCCATGCCGTAGACGCGCTTGATCGACTCGTAGACCTCCGGGAAGGAGTAGAGGCGCAGGCGGAGGTTGATCATCTCGTCGGTCATGCGTGAGGGCTCTGCGACGAGCCACTGCATGCGCGCCTTGACGGTGTCGAACGAAGGCTCGAGGAGGGAGCGGCGGGAGAGCTCGGCGAGGGTGCCGCCGCCGCCGGGGTTTTCGACGAAGTCGGTCTTCTTCGGGTGGAAGTAGGGCGTGCCGGTGTTCATGATCAGCTTCCCCGCCATTTCCGGGTAGCGCACGCCGAACTCCCAGACGATCTCCGCACCCATCGATTCGCCCTCGACGTGAGCCCAGCTGTAGCCCAGCGCCCTGATCAGGTCGGCGAGGCCGTCGGCCTGGAGCTGAGACATATGCGGCCGGTCGAAGCCTTCCTTGCTCGAGAAGCCGTGGAAGAGGGCGTCGATCGCGTAGACGTGGAAGTGCTTCGCGAGGTTGTGGAGGTTGCGGGCGTAGGTCTCGGCGTGGCCGCCGATGCCGTGGATGAGGAACAACGGATCGCCCTCGCCGACCTCGATGACGCGGTGGGAGCTGTGTTCGCCCTTGACGATTCGCGTCTGCGTACCCAGCAGCTCGACGGCAATCGACTGCCATTCGTTGAGGGGCTTCGCGACGACGGGTTGGGTGAGCTTCAGGTCTTCGGCCGGCATGGTTGTCTCCTCTACATGGGGCCGCGGCGACCGCCACAGCTCGGGGGTCTTTCGAGGCTGCCCTCTGGGGACACTCTAGAGCATTCTCAGAAGCGCGTTGAGATGTACGTGGCCCCTAATGGGAACGTCTTGCTAAGATAGGCATGCTTTATCTGACAACCGAGGTTGTGCCCGCATGGCCCTGCTGCCGATCTGCAAAGTGCCGGACCCTGTCCTGCGCCAGAAGACGAAGAAAATCAAGAAAATCGACGCGTCGATCCAGAAACTGATCGACGACATGATCGAGACAATGTACGACGCGCCCGGCGTCGGCCTCGCCGCCAACCAGGTCGGCATTTCGCTGCGCCTGTGTGTGATCGACTGTCCGAACTCGAGCCCCGGCCTCGTCGTGCTCGTGAACCCGGAGATCGTGAAGCGGAGCGGCCGCCAGGACTGCGACGAGGGCTGCCTCTCGCTGCCGGGCTACTACGGCAACGTCCAGCGGTCTGAAAAGGTGGTCGTGAAGGGCCTGAACCGTGACGGGCGGCCCGTCCGCTACCACGCGACCGGCCTCTTCGCCGAATGCATCGAGCACGAGGTCGACCACCTCGAGGGCAACCTCTACTTCGACCTGCTCGACAACATGGACAAGCTGATGCCCGTCCGCCAGCGCCCCGAAGACGATGAGGACGAGAAAGTCGAGGACGCGGCGAAAGGCTCCTAGGGCCTGTCGACAGGATGGTAGCTCCCGCCGCCGCAGCATCCGCGCGTTTGAATCCCGAACCGCCCTTTTCTGAACTTCACGGCATCCTGAAGCTGATCGCCGCTTCGGCACCGGGTTCCTACCTCGTGGGCGGTGCGCTGCGTGACCTGCTGCGCGGCGGGCAGGCGGTGGCCGACATCGACATCATCGTCCCCGGCGACCCGAGGGTTGCTGCGGGCAGACTCGGCGCGGCGCTGGACGGATCGCCTTTCGTCCTCGACGAGGCGCGGCAGCAGTACCGCATCGCCCTGAAGCACGGCGGGATCCACGATATCGACGTCTCGCAGATCGACGGCAGCGTGGAGGACGACCTGCGCTCGCGCGACTACACGATCAACGCGATGGCGGCGCC
>JBFWZE010000259.1:1403-3713 GCA_050185685.1 Dehalococcoidia bacterium | reverse complement strand
AGGAAGCCGAGCAGGATTTCGTCCATTGGGTGAGGAGTATAGCGCGTGACCGGCCGGATTTCGCGCATCAGGTTTGTGACGCCGGCGCCGCGGCCTCTATGATCGAGGCTGAATGAAAGCACTCCTGTTCGTCCTGATCGTCGGCGGGCTCCTCCTTGCTCCCTTCGTCATGCTCAAGCAGCCGTGGGCGATTCGGATCTGGACCCAGGTCAAGAAGCTCTTCTGGGTCTACGTCCTCGCGATCACGCTCTCCGCGGCGTTCTGGCTCTATACCCGCTGGGACGACTTCTACGGCTGATGCGCATCCTCATCGCGCCGCAGGAGTTCAAAGGCACCCTCACCGCCCACGAGGCAGCCCTCGCGATCGAGGCGGGCATCCACCGCTTCGACCCGGGCTGGAGCTGCGAGCGTATGCCAATGGCGGACGGCGGGCCCGGGACGCTCGACGCGCTGCTTCACGCGAAGGGCGGTGAACGGCGCAGCGCTCGCGCACAGGACCCCCTGCAGCGCGAGGTCGAGGCGGAATGGGCCATCCTGAGCAGTGGCGTCGCGGTCGTCGAATGCGCCGCCGCCTCGGGACTCTGGCGCCTCAGCCCGGACGAGCGCGACCCCCGTCTCGCGTCGACATACGGCACCGGCCAGCTCATCGCCGCTACCCTCAACGCCGGCTGCCGAGAGCTGATCGTCGGCCTCGGCGGCAGCGCCACGAACGACGGCGGTGCGGGCATGGCACAGGCCCTGGGCTACCGGCTCCTCGACGCCGACGGGCGCGACCTGCCACGCGGTGGCGCTGCCCTCGCTCGCCTCGACCGCATCGATGCCACGACCGCCCATCTCGCACTCAAGACGGCAACGATTAGCGGTGCGATCGACGTCACGAACCCGCTATGCGGCCCTCTCGGCGCCTCCCACGTCTTTGGCCCGCAAAAAGGCGCCGGCCCTGCCATGGTCGAAGAACTCGACGCAGCCCTCGCCCGCCTCGCCGCCATCATGAGAAGGGACCTCGGCGCCGACGTGCTCGACGTTCCGGGGGCGGGCGCAGCCGGCGGTCTCGGCGCCGGGCTGATCGCCTTCCTTGGCGCGACGCTGCAGCCGGGCGGCGAGCTTATCGCGGCCGCGGCCGGCTTCGGCGATCTGTTGGTACGCGCGGATGTCGTCATTACCGGCGAAGGGCGCCTGGACAGTCAGACCGGCTTCGGCAAGGGACCGGCGGCGCTCGCCAAACAGGCCCGAGACGCCGGCAAGCGCACTGCCTGCATCGCCGGCATCCTCGGCCCGGGTGCCGAGTCGGCCGCTGGAGTCTTCGACCTCGTCGAGGTCAGCGGCAATGCGGATGCCGGCCTGCCGTCCCCCGAAGAGGCGACACGACAGCTCAGCGACGCTGCCGGCCGGCTCGCGTCACGGCTCCTCGTCCTCGACGTCTGAAGCGAGGTCGCCCTCGTTCGGCCGGTGAGTGCGCTCGTACTGCTGCTGCGCGCTCGACCGCTGTCGCGAGATCCAGACGAAGCCCAGCGCACCCGCGAGCATGCCGCTGACGCTCACCGCCAGCACGCCGTCGGTAACGTCGGTCTCGCCGCCCAGCATCGAATAGCCCACAGCGAGAAACACCGCCGCCTGGGCAAAGAACGGCAGCCAGAGCAGCGAGCCGTACCGCTGTGGCCGCCAGGCGATCAGCAGGTACAGAGGCACGAGCACGAGCATGTGGGCGCCCGCGAGGCGCTGGCCTGCCTCGTCCGCCACGCCCGCGCCGAGCGCAGCAGCGCTAGAGCCGTGAAACATCGTCAGGGCCAGCCCGGCCACCAGGCTCCAGACCGCGATCAGGAAGACGATCAGCCGCATGAGCAGACCGCTGCTTATCGAGTGATCGGTCTCCTGCACGGCGACCACCGCTTCAGGTGACCTTGCCTCGCGGCAGGTTCAGCAGGAACGCGGCCAGAAAGACCGCCGAAATCACCATCGTCGCGATGACGCCCTGAGCCTCGATATTGCCGACGGCGAGGTGATAGACGCTGAACAGGATCGCAGCGGCGTTCTCGAGCATCGCCAGGTAGAGAAGACCTCGATACCGCAGGGGCGCGCGCAGGGCATAGATGTAGATGAACATCGGCATCACGGCGGCGCCGCCGAATGAGCCGCGGCCCGCCAGGAGGCCGCCGATCTTGTCGCCGGAAATATCAAACAGAAAGCTGCCGAACGAGAGCTCCGAAATGATCGCGAGCGCCTCCCAGATGATCATCAGGAAGAGGATGAGACGCAGGCGCTGAACGATGGAGGTGAGAGAACGAGGCTCGTAGGTGCTCATAGGCGGCG
>JBFWZE010000259.1:0-1303 GCA_050185685.1 Dehalococcoidia bacterium | reverse complement strand
ACCGTCTCGCACTGGTCGACGGAGTCCTGGTAGCCGGACTCAGCGATGCGGCGCACGATGCAGTCCCAGACGCCGCTGGTGCGCAGGGTGTTGATGTACTTCGGCCACCAGATTGCGGTCATGCGGTCGGGTAGCGGAAAGCGCGGCCGCAGGCGCTTGAGGTTGCGGAAGCTCTCTTCGGACGAACCGGCGCGCGGGACGATCTTAATCAGCGGCCCTTCGAACTCGTTGAAGCGGTTGTCGATCAACAGCCGCTTATCGAGGAGCAGGAAGCGAATGCGCAGCACGTCGGCCTGCTCAATCGTCCGCATAATCTCGTCAAGGTTGATGGCGTAGTCGTTATCCATCTCTGTGCGGCAAGTCTACCACCAAAGGCAAATCGCCTGTTACGTAAGATGCCAATTCGCAAGGAATCTTTTGCCGCCACGATCACCTGAAGAGCACCTCACCATTTGCTTTCGCGTTGCTTGTGCTTGTTCCCACGGGCGCAAACAGCGAAAATGATGCCGTTTGGCCCCAGACAGGCACCCGCACTGGACGAAGCTCCAGGCCGCGGGGGAAAGACTTCCCCTTCTTTGCGAATCCTCCTTGTGAATCCGTATGACCTGACGCACCCCGGCGGCGTCACCAGCCACGTGCTGGACCTGGCGCATCAGTTTCACGCCATGGAGCACGAAGTCGCCATTGCCGGTCCGGCCGGTCACGGGATGTTGCCGCAGAACGGTTACACCCACCACCTCGGTCCGACCTTCCGCGCTCTGTCTCCCGGCGACGCCGCCCGAGTGAACATCAACCCGTTCATCGGCAAGGACATCAGCGAGTTCCTCAGCAAGCGCCGCTTCGACGTCATCCACCTTCACGAGCCCTTCCTGCCCTTCATCGGCCCCGCCTTCCTGCGGCTGTCCAACGCCGTGAAGGTCGGCACCTTCCACACCTGGCGCCAGGGCCCGCACCTGCCCTACATCCTCGGCTGGCCGCTGCTGCAGTACTGGAACAAGAAGCTGCAGGGCCACATCGCCGTCTCCGAGATGAGCCGCAAGACCATCGGCGCGTACGTAAAGGCGAAATACAGGATCATCCCGAACGGCGTCGACTTCCATCGCTTCGCCGACCCGGCGCCCCCGCCGCCGCATCTCTCAGACTCCCGCCCCACCCTGCTCTTCGTCGGCCGCATCGAGGCGCGCAAGGGCATTCCGTACCTGCTCGAGGCGTACAAGACGGTGAAGGAGAGTATCCCCACCGCGCGTCTCGTCATCGTCGGCGAGGGCGGCCTCCTGCGTGACTACAAAGACATGTGCCGCCG
>JBFWZE010000258.1:0-3731 GCA_050185685.1 Dehalococcoidia bacterium | reverse complement strand
CGCATGCGGGCGAGAACCGCCTTCGCCTCAGCCACGTCCTCGCCCTCACTCGCGAGGCGGTCGAGGGCGTCCGCCGCTTCGTTCGGCAGCCAGATCAACGTGGTTATCAGGCTCATGACGCCACCGGAGTTTGGCGGACGCGTACCGCCGCCCGTACCCTCACGGCCGCCGAGACCGCCCGTCCACAACGCCATCGCCCTCAGATGGGGCGGGTGCTCCATGGCCGCCGCGACCTGGTACGCGGCGCGGTGGGAGGCGCCGAAGGTACCGACGTTTCCGTCGCACCAGGGCTGAGCCGCGATCCACTCGATCGTGTCGTATCCATCGCGCCCTTCCTGGCTGGCATCGCGAGGGTCCCAGACGCCCTCGGAATCGAACCGGCCGCGGATGTCCGAATTAACGAAGACGTACCCCGCTTCGACCATCTCGCGAATGACCGACGCGTCGATCGCGCGGCGGCGGTTGAGAGCGCGCTGCAGGATGACGGGGCGCGGCTCTCGCGACTCGTCCGGCCAGAGAATGCTGGCGCCGATCCGAATACCGTCCCGCATCGGGATCATCACCAGGTCGTCAGTCTGCATCACTGCTCCTTGCTTCAGGCCGCGCTCAGAACCACATCTGCTTGTCGACGACGTTACGCAGCGGCTCACCCGCTTCGAAGCGCTTGCAGTTGTCGATGAGCATCTGCAGCCAGCGCTCGTGATAGGGCGTGCCGTTGATCGCAACGTGCGGCGTGATCAGCACGCCGGGCGTCGTCCACAGAGCGTGTCCCGGCGGCAGCGGCTCCGGGTCCATGACGTCGAGTCCCGCACCGGCCAGCTGCCCCGAGGTGATCGAGAAGACGAGGTCTGGAGTGACGACGAGGGAGCCGCGGCTGATGTTGATGAAGTAGGCGCCGCGCTTCATCCGGGCGAAGCGCTGGCGGTTGAACATCCCCTTCGTCACCGGCGTCTCCGGAGCGGTGACGATGACGAAGTCGCACTCGCCGAGGCGGCCGTCCAGCGCCTCGGCCGGCTCGACCGACTCGAAGCCCTCCGGCACGTCCTTGCGCCGCGGGTCGAAGCCGAGGACGTGCATGCCGAACGCAGCACACTGTCGCCCGACCTCCGTCCCCGCGCCACCGACGCCGACGACCGCGGCGGTCGCGCCGTTGAGGTCGACCATCTTCCGGCTCTTGTCCCAGGAGTACGACGCCTGTCTGGGCAGGTAGTAATCGAAGCCACGCGCGAAGGCGAGCACGAAGGCCATCGCGTGGGTAGAGAGGTGCTCGTTGTAGGCGCCATGCATGCCGGTGACCACGACGTCGCTCTCGACCAGCGCCTTGTGGAACCAGCTGCCACCGAGGCCGGCCCGCGACGCCGCGATCCAGCGCAGCTGCAGGGCGACCATGAACTGCTCCGGCGACAGCGATCCGTACACCGCGTCGGCGTCGTTGAGGTCTTCGGGGCCCTCATACGTGACCACCTCACACTCAGGCACGGCGGCTCGAATCGCCTCCGGCCAGTGGGGGTCGAAGTCTGGCGGCATCAGGACCAGTTTGAAGCTCATACAGTTCTCCTTCGCATACTCGCGAAAGAGCAGTGTAAGCCCCGCAACCGCCCTGACTCCCGAGCGCTAGAGCACGAAGGCAGGCGGGATCTCGCTGACGTCAGCCATCTCGTCCAACTTCCACATCCGCTCGAGGATGGCGCGAGCGCTCTTGCCGCCAATCGAGTCCTGCGTCAGCTTGAGGAACTTCTCCGAGATCTCCTCGTCGTTCATGGGATCGCTGAGGTCGCCCTTGATCGTCCTGATCTCGCCGAGGTGGAAGTTGCCGTTGCTCATGTTCACCGTCACGCGCGTGCGGTGCTGGATCGGCAGCTTCTCGTAGTCCTCGGTGAACTCGGGGTTCTCAACCACCTCGATCTTCGGCAGCAGCGTCCGCAGCTCGGTGCTGAAGAGACGGCTGTCCGCGAACTGGCGCGGCGTCACCGTCCCGTCGATCAGCGTCGCGGCGACGACGTAGGGGATGCTGTGGTCGGCCGTCTCGCGGGTCTGGGGGTTCCAGTGGTGTTCGCCGGTGCCCATGCCGACCTTTGCGCGCTGGTAGACCTCGACGGTGACCTTCTCGATCTCTGCCGGGTCGCTGAGCTTCGCCGCTGCCTCCTCGGCCGCGAGGATCGACGAGATCGTCGTGGCGCAGGAGGACCGGGGCTTGATGATCGTGTCGCTGATCTTGAAGCCCGCGCCATTCTCGCCGCCCATCACCGGCAGCTCGACCGCCTGGCGCGCCACGTTCTTCAGCCAGCCGCCAGCACCCTCGAAGGGCAGGTTCGGTCCCTCCATGCCTTCGCGCGCCAGCAGCGCAGCAAACACGGCCGCCTTGCCCATCTGACCCGAGGCGACCGCCTTCCACATCGAGAGGTGTCCGGCTCGCGCCTGCTGCAGGCCGTTGTTCGGCACTACCGCCATCGTCAGCGCCTGCGCCATCTGCTCCTCGTCGAGCTTCAGCAGCTTGCCGCAGCCGAGCACAGTGCCGAGCAGCGCGTAGTTCGTGTGGTCGAAGCCGTGCAGCCGCACCGCATCGGCGACGCGCAGGAAGACCTCGTACCCGAGGACGACGGCGGTGATCAGCTCCTTGCCGGTCGCCTGCACCGCTTCCGCAACTGCGAAGATCGGCATGATCACGTCACTGGGGTGGCCGCCGCCGCTGCCGGGCCAGTGGTAGACGTCGTTCATCTCGACGAAGCGCGCGGTCGTCGCGTTCGCAAACGCCGCCATCTCCGCCGAGCTCTTGTTGCGTGTCCCGATCACCGTCGCCGCGAACGGGCTGCTGTAGAGCGCCGCAGTTGCCCGCGAGGTCCGGCAGGCTTCACCGGAGAAGCCCCCGATCAGCGAGCCGAAGGTATCGATTACACGCACGGTCGCGTCATGAATCGTGACCTCCGGGAGGTCCTCGTAGCGAAGGCTGCAGGCATAGCGCACGAGGCGGTCCTGGAAGGCATCTGGCACGTGAGTCATTGCTGCTTCTCCTCAAACGCCGGCTGCGCCGGCCAGCCCCGCCGTTCAGCGCGGGGCGCGGTTCATCTCACCAGCGGCTCGATCGCGTCACTTGGCCGCGACCGGCTCCTCCGCCTGTGTCAGGACGACCTCGTCGCCGCGGACGGTCATGTTCGTCGGGAAGCCCTCCGTCGACCAGCGCATGAACTGCACCATGTCGTCGAAGCGAGGGTCGCCGTTCTTCAGCGGCTCCGGCTGGTACAGGCTGTTGATCACCATCGGGACGAAGGAGACCTCCTTGACGCCTTCTTTCGTCAGCACCGCCTTCGCGAGCAGCGTGCGCTGGGCGTTCTTGCCGTAGGGCAGCAGCGGCATCTCCGGGTCCTGGTCGGCGTGGTTGCGCAGGGCGCCGTGCTTCCAGGGCAACTCCGACCAGCTCTCCGAGGGGAAGGGCTTGGTCATGCAGAAGTTGCTCAGGCTGTAGAAGATCGCCTTGCCCTTGTACATCTCGATCGCCTTGGGCAGGTGCGCGTGATGGCCGAGGATCATGTCGGCGCCGGCGTCGATGCAGGCGTGCGCGACCTCGACCTGGTAGTCAGAGATGATGCGTGGCACCCAGATCACACCCCAGTGGAACGCGACCATGACGATGTCGACCTGCGGGCGGAGCGCCTTGATGTCGTCGATGATCATCGCGAGGTCCGCCGGGTCCGGCTCGGTGATCACGCGGGCCGGGGAGTGGGAGCCGCGCA
>JBFWZE010000257.1:0-3785 GCA_050185685.1 Dehalococcoidia bacterium | reverse complement strand
CGATTTTCACCCTGCCGTCGCTCAGGCTGACGAGGCGCTCCGGCGTCGCCCCGAGGAAGCAGGTCTCGTTGCGTCCTGCCGCGAAGATCGTCGCCCGTGGGTTGCGCTCGGCCAGCGCCCGCAGCACGGATCCCACCGCGAACGGCTGGTCTGCCACCGCCCGCAGCGTCCGTGCATGCACGACCTTCTCGAGCTCGCCCGCCTCGATCGATGCCAGGATCGCCTCGATGCCTTCAGCCCACTGCGCCGGCGTCACCTCCTGGACGAGCTCGACTCGCACCGGCGCCCTGGTTGAGAGCGGTGCCGCCTCGAGCAGTCGCGTCACGTCGGCAGCGACCGCGTCGATGTCTTCATCAGTGGCGGTGGCCGGCAGCGTCACGTTGACCGCGTGGGTGAAGCCGTCCTTCAAGAAGAGCAGACGCGGCACCACCAGCGCGCCGTCCGGCATCGCGGTCTCGTGCCGGTGCTCCGACGTAAACGCGAAGGCCGCCAGTGCGATCGGGAACGCCGGCAGCTTCGTCCCGTTCAGCTCCGACGCGGGCTCACCGTCGGCATCGTGGACCAGCTCATGCCAGCAGCCTCGGATCTGACCGAAGCGGCCATTGCCCGTAGCCTCGTGCGTCTGGACGGCGCCGATGCCGGTCATTGCGTAACCCTCGGAGGGCTGCTGCCAGAGGATGCGCTCGCTGCCGCCGTTCTCGAACAGCGTGATCGGGTCGAAGCCGCGTGCTACCTCGAAGGTGCGGCTGACGAGACGCTTGTCGGTCTTCCGCGCCGCCTCGAGTGCCTCCGTCAGCACGCGACGCAGGTCCTTCAGCGTGTTCGAGGTCCCGGCGCCCTGGATTGCGCCGACGCTGCGGATCAGCAGGGGACGCAGCGACGCGTAGGCGTCTTCGAGGCGCTTCGGCTCACCGGTGATCAGCCAGCGCGTGACGATTTCGTTGAGGGCGCCGAACCACGCCGTTGCGGTGACCTGCGTGTCGATCGGCTCGATAATGCCGCGCTTCACCGCCTCGTCCAGCTGCACCTTGATGATCCCGGCGAACTCATCATGCTGCGCCGCGATCCGCTTCTGGAAGTCGCGTCCGCCGCCCATAGCCTCGATCATGAACAGCCGGGCCAGCGCCCGGTGCGAGGCAAAGGAGTCGAACACCGCCTGGAGTGCAGCGTCCGCCCGCGCAATCGGCTCGCTCTCCTTCGCAATCGCCTCTTCGATCTTGCCCCGCAGGCGTTCGGCGGCGCGGTCGAGCAGCGCCATGAAGATCGCCTGCTTGCCGGGGAAGTGGAAGTAGACGCCCCCCTTCGAGGTGGCCGACTCCGAAGCGATCTCGTCGACCGCCGCGTCCTGGTAGCCGCGCTTCGCGAAGACGCGCAGGGCGGCGTCGAGGATCTGCTCGTGGCGTTTGCGGGCGCGCTTTTGTTCGCTAACCATCTCAGAAACCGACTGACGCGTCGGTACAGTTCTATGATGCCCCGTCGTCCGAAGAAGCGCAATTGGCGGCGAGACCCACCCTTGAAAGGGTGGGCTACGCACGAGGCGCCCGCGTTAGAGGCGCCCGGACGACAGCACTCCGGCTGAAGCTCACCCTTTCAAGGGTGGGTGACCTAAAAAGCCTGCGTAGCCGCCAGCTCGCCCGGTTACGTACCCGCCGTACCTCCCGCTACGTAGTCGCACGGATCACCGCAAAGCGCTGCAAACCCAGACTGAACCCACAAAGCCGCGCCAGGGAGGAACTGCCATCGACCAGCAACTAACGATGACTGCATCACCACGTACGTGAATCAGGACAGCACAACGGGAGAGAGAAATGACTACCGCAGCACCCATAGATGAAGCCAGGCTCAACACGATTGTCGGGCAGGCCGTCGGCGACTTCGGCGCGATCATCAGTTCAGCCCTCGTCGTCATCGGCGACAAGCTTGGACTCTATCGAAATCTCGCAGTAGGCGGACCTGCGACCGCCCAGGAGCTCGCCGGCCGCACCAGCACCAGCGAGCGCTACCTGCGTCACTGGCTCGTGAACCAGGCAGCTGCCGGCTACGTCGACTACGACAGCGCGAGCGGCCGCTTCTCGCTTTCGCCGGAGCAGCAAATGGTCTTTGCCAACGAGGACTCCCCCGCCTCAATGCTCGGCGGCTTCGAGCTGCTGACCTCAGTCATCAAGGCAGAGCCGCGCATCGCCGACGCGATCAAGACCGGCCACGGCATGCACTGGGGCGAGCATGACCCCGGCCTGTTCACCGGTACCGCCCGCTTCTTCAAGACGGGCTATGTCGCGAACCTCGTGCAGAGCTGGCTGCCTTCACTCACTGGCGTCACCGAGAAGCTGGAGCGCGGCGCCCTCGTTGCCGATGTCGGCTGCGGCTACGGCGTCTCGACCATCATCATGGCGAAGGCCTATCCGAACAGCCGCTTCATCGGCTTCGACAACCACCCGGGCTCGATCGAGGCCGCGACAAGGGCGGCAGACGAAGCCGGCGTCTCCGAGCGCGTCGACTTCGTGGTCGCGTCGGCGCAGAACTTCCCGGGACGCGACTACGACCTCGTCGCCTACTTCGACTGTCTGCACGACATGGGCGACCCCTGGGGTGCGACGAAGCACGCCCGCGACGTGCTGAAGCCGGATGGCTCCGTACTCATGGTCGAGCCCATGGCAGGCGATCGCATCGAGGACAACCTCAACCTGGTCGGCCGCCTCTACTCCGCTGCTTCCGTGATGGTCTGCACTCCACATGCCATCGCCGAGGGCGGCAAGGCGCTCGGGACGATCGCCACGGACGCGGAGCTGCGCGAGGTCTTCATCAGCGGCGGCTTCGGCTCCTTCCGTCGCGCTACCGAGACGCCGACCAACCGCGTCTTCGAGGCGCGCCTCTGACCGTTGACCTGAGAGCGGCCGCGTACGTACCCGGGAGCCACTCAGATTACGTATTCCTACGGATCACCGGAGGTCGCTCATGAACCAGAATGACGGAGCAATCGGGGGCAGGAGGAACCGCCATCGAGCACGAGGCCACCGGCACACAAGCGACTTCAGGTGTAGCAGAAAGGCAAAGACAATGACGAACACCACACAGGAGACCCAGCACAAGAGCTTCGAGGCACCCGAAGAGGTGCGCGCCTTCCCCAACGGCCAGGCCGAGATCCTCAATGTCGGCGGCGTCGAGATCGGCCGCCTCGTCTTGCAGCCCGGCTGGCGATGGTCGAACGACGTGAAGCCCCTCGCCGGCACCGACAGTTGCCTCGCGCCGCACTTCCAGTACCACGTCAGCGGCACCCTCGCCATCCGCATGGACGACGGCACCGAGATCACGGCGAAGCCGGGAGACGTAACCTCGCTGCCCCAGGGCCACGACGCCTGGGTCGTCGGCGACGAGCCTGTGGTCGTCGTCGATTGGTTCGGCGCCAGCCACTACGCCGAGCACGCCTGACCGCAACATCTGGCGGGGCATGGCATCACTCTAGCCCCGCCAGAATCCGCGGACGGGTAGGGCGGGCCTCAAGGGGGCTTGGGTCTCCCGCGGACGGGTAGGGCCCCGTCCGCCTTCAGCGGGGTCTGGGTCCCCCCACGGACGGGTAGGGCCCCGTCCGCCTTCAGCGGGGTCTGGGTCCCCCCACGGACGGGTAGGGCCCCGTCCGCCTTCAGCGGGGTCTGGGTCCCCCCAGCCTAGATGTAGAGGTTTTGCGATGCCGATCAGCTATCACGAAGGTCAGCTCCAGGTTCAGACCGAAGCCAACACCCGGCCCATCGCCGAGGCCCTGCGCAACTGGGTCGGTCCCGTCGTCG
>JBFWZE010000256.1:0-3802 GCA_050185685.1 Dehalococcoidia bacterium | reverse complement strand
CGGATGTCGTCGTGGGTGCTCGAGTTCATTGCGGCTACGAGCTCGTGCCGACGCGGCGGTCTGCCTCTGAGAGGTGCTCGATCGTGACGCCGGTGTCGGTGAGGGTGCGCGTGACGGCCTGCGTCGTGTAGACCCAGTAGATCTTCATCTGGCCTTCGCCGCGGTTCTTGAAGTAGTGGGGGATGCCGGCCGGGATCCAGGTCACGTCGCCCGCCTCGCAGTCGAAGCTCTCATCGCCGATGACGACCGTCGCCTGGCCCTCGAGGATCATGACGGTCTCTTCGACGTTGTGGCTGTGACGGGCGATGCCCTTACCGGGCTCGAACGCGGTCATGCCGGTGGTGAGGCCGCCGCCTTCGCGGTTCCAGTTGCCAACCAGCGGTGTCGTGCGGACGCCAGCGCCGCGGTCGATCAGCTCGACGTCGCCGGGGCGAATGATCAGGGGTTCGTTCGCGCTCATGTCGTCTCTCCTTGAATGGCGATATTGTACGGCGGGAGTACTGGCAAACGGGCAGACGAGCAAACGGGCAAACAGGCATGGCACCGATAGGCAGAGGGGCAGACGGTTTGGGCTGGTCGGCTGCCGCCTTGCGAGCGCCTGCCCTAGAATTGCCGAGATAGCAGTGACGGGTTCAGGACAGGAGTCTCGACAAATGGCGGACAAGCTTCGGGTGGGGATTATCGGCGCGAGCGTGAGCGGCGGCTGGGGCGCGCGGGCTCATACGCCCGGTATCGCCCATATGCCCGACGTCGAGCTGGCTGCCGTCGCTACCACCCGCCAGGAGACCGCCGACGCCTCGGCGAAGGAGTTCGGCGCCTCGAAGGGCTACGGCAGCTTCAGAGACCTCGTTGCCGACCCCGACATCGACCTCGTGTCCGTCGTCGTGAAAGTGCCGTCGCACTACGAGCCGACGATGGCGGCGATCGAGGCGGGCAAAAACGTCTACTGCGAGTGGCCGCTCGGCAAGAACACCGCCGAGGCCGAGGAGATGGCCAACGCGGCCGCGGCGAAGGGCGTCCTCAACGCGGTCGGCATGCAGGGGCGTCTCGACCCGGTGCAGAACTACGTGAAGAAGCTGCTGGCGGACGGCTACGTGGGGGAGGTCCTCGCGGTGAACATGACCTACTTCCGTGACGGCGTCCTGGCCCGGCCGTTTTCGCGGACCTGGCAGCGCGACGTGGAGCTCGGCGCGACGACGCTGACGATCATCGGCGGTCACGCGATCGACTCGATCAGCTACTGCGTCTCGGAGTTCGCCGAGGTCTCTGCCCGCGTCGTGACCCGCGTGCACCAGTGGTTGTCGACCGACACGAACGAGGTGCTGGACGTCACCGCCCCGGACAACGTCCTGATCGCCGGCGTGCTGAAGAACGGCGCCGTCGCCTCCGTCCACGTCGGCACGCTGCCGTACCACGGCGAGGGCTACAAGCTGGAGATCTGGGGCCGCGAGGGCCAGCTCGTGATGACCGCCGCCGAGGGTCCGAACATCGGACCGATGGAGCTGCGCGGCTCGAAGGGGGCGGCGCCTTTGGAGCGTATGCTGCCGCCGAGCGAATACATCTTTGTCCCGGAGGACATGCCGAAGGGCGCGCCGTTCAACATCGCCCAGATTTACGCCCGCGCCGCCGACGCCGTGAAGGACGGCAGCGCCCTGAAAGCGCCGACCTTCGCGGACGCGGTCAAGCACCACAAGCTGCTTGACGCGATCGACCTCGCCTCGAAGGAAGGGCGCGCGGTCACTATCGAGTAACCAGGGCTCTATCGAGTCCACCTATGGGGCACTGAAACGTCTGGATACCGGCCGTTTCGGTGCCCTTCGTAACATAACCGTGTTTTCCGTGTAACACGGCCACGGCACACTCCTCATAACGAGAGCTCGGGAGCCCCTTCCTCCCGGAGCAAGGAACGTTATGGAGGACCCGCTTTTTGCTCGATATCCGTGCCGCGCGTTCGTTCGAGAGCAGGGGGAGCGTTCTCGACTTCGTCCCATCCAGCTATTCCGCCGCCGCGCCGCTGATCCACGGCCTGCGCGCGATCTTCTGGGCATCCGGCCTCGGTGGTATTGCCGTTGCGGGGGTCATGGCGGGGGCGCTCGCCCTTGATGCGCAGCCGGTGCGTCCTGAGCGCGCCACGACGGTCGAGCGAGGCTGGCGCTACGTCTCGAAGGGCTCCGACGCGGGCTTCGCCGACATCAGCTCTACGCCCAAGATCATCATCGCGACCGACGCCGTGCCCGAGGGCAAGGTCGTCTCGCCGCCGCTCTTCGACATCTCGCTGTACAACGACCCCGACTACCTGCGGAACATCGAGCAACTGTACAACCCGTGGGCGCCGTAGGGCTCAGGTCAGGGTGCGGCGGTCTCGCTGTTGAGGAGGCGGCCGTAGGTGCCGTCCGCGATCAGCTCCTGGTTTGCGGCGATGAACGGCACGAGGGCGTGCGCCAGCTCGGCGGCGGTCTCGGGGCCCATGCGCTCGAAGACGAGGCGGAGGAACTCGCGGCCGGTGCGCTGCAGCTCGCGTGAGAGCCGCTGACCTTCTTCGGTGAGACGCACGCGGACGACGCGGCGATCGGTGGCATCGGGCAGGCGTTCGACGACGCCGCGCTTCGTGAGGCGGTCGATGAGGCCGGACATCGTCGCGCCGGTGATGCCGAGCTCGTCGGCCAGCTCACCGAGGGAGGGGTTATTGCGGTCGCGGATCATGTAGGTGATGCGAAGCTGCGAGACGGTGAGCTCGCGCTCCTCCCAGAGCTTGAGACGCAGCGGCTCCACGACAAACATCGCCCGGCTGAAGGCGTTAATTGCGTCATCGATGGGATCGCTGGTCATATGGTGCCTGCCTATTGGTTAGCCGCTCGCTAATTATGAAGCGGTTCCTACGTTAGTTCCTGGCAGGCGTTACTACAAGGCCGGGCGTTGCCGCGATCGGGGCAGCGCTTAAGATGCGTGGAGGAGGTTCCCCGCATGCGTGCCCTGACCAGTAGCAAGCTCCTCGCCCTTGTTGCCGTGGTGATATTCATGCTCGAAGCGGTAGGCTCGTTCCCTGCCTCGCTTCGAGACGACCTCAATCCTGTGGCCCTCGGTCTCGCGTTTCTCGCCGGCAGCCTGATCGTCGATTAGCCGCCCTTCCCGGGAGGGACGAGACCAATAAAAGAGCCGTCCTTCCGAAGAAGGACGGCTCTTTGACCGTGTGCGCGCGATGGCTAGCCTTGCCATCCCTGCCATCCGGCGGGGCTCGGCGCGTTCTCCACGGCGGGCGATGCGTCTTGGTTGCTGCTCGATGCGTGCTCGTCGCGGTTGTCGTCGCTGACGGACGAGGTCGACTCCTGCACGGGGTCGATGCTCAGCGGGCGGGCGAGGACGGCGAGGGCGCCGATGCGCTCCTGCAGGTCGCCCATCAGGCTGCGCAGGTTGCCGTAGTCGCGATCGATCTTCGCCTGGATCGCCTCGGCAGCGGTCTTTGCTTCTTCTGCTGCCTTCTGGGCGTCCTGGGCCTTCGTCGAGGCGCTCTTGACCTCGTTGATCGCCTCGTTGAGGCCGGTGCTCATCGTCGCGAAGGATTCGGCGGCATTGACGAGCTTGCTGGTTGCTTCCTGGACGTTCTTGCTGAAGTCGGCCGCGGCGGAGCTCAGGCTGTCCCTGGCGTCGCCGGCGGGGGTGCTGGACTGCTGAGAGTAGTAGTTGTGTTCCATGTCCTCGGGGCCTCTGAATCTCGGTACTTCGCAGAGTCCTGCGTAGTTCGATCTTAGGTAGTGTGCCGAGGGGCTGAAGTAGGGAAACCCCTAATGTTTCGTTAACGTAG
>JBFWZE010000255.1:0-3840 GCA_050185685.1 Dehalococcoidia bacterium | reverse complement strand
CTTTTCAGCCCGCCAGGTGCGGCCGTAGCCGACCGATTCGCCCGGCTCCAGGGTCGAGACGCGCGCAATGCGGGTTCGCAGTGAGAGCGCCGGCTGCAGTTCGATGCTGTGGCTGACCTCGTTCGAGGGGTAGTAGCCGTAGAGGCCGATGCCGCAGCGGACCAGCCCGTGGTTCAGCTCCGGCAGGTCGAGGACGGCGCCGGTGCTGGAGATGTGCGGCAGCGGGATCCAGGGCAGACGGTCGACGGCGAGGCGAAACGCCTTGTACTGCTGGAAGGTGAAGGTCTTGTCGCCCTCATCAACGCTGGCGAGATGGGTGGCGATGCCCTCGACGACGATGCCGGGCCGCGAGCGCAGGTGCTCGGCGAGCGCGACGGCGTCGTCAGGCAGGGCACCAAAGCGGTTGAGGCCGGTTTCGACCTTGATATGGACTGATGTCTCGGTGCCGGCCGCCGTCGCCGCCTGCGACAGCGCCTCGCCCATCTCGTAGTTGCCGACCATCGCCCGGAGACCGGACGCGACGATGCGGTGTGCCATCGCCGGCGTCGTGCTGCCGAGGATCAGGATCGGTGCATTCAGGCCGTTGCGGCGCAGCTCCTCGGCCTCCTCGACGCTGATGACGCCCAGGCCCCAGGCGCCTGCCTCGAGGGCTTCGCGGGCGACGGCGACGGCGCCGTGGCCGTAGGCGTTGCCCTTGACGACAGCGAGGAGGTGCGCGGGAGCGGCGCGGGAAGCAAGGTTGCGGACGTTGGCGCCGATGCGGTCGAGGTCAATCTCAGCCCAGACTCGCAGGCCGTGCTGGAGCGCCAGATCGCGCACGCGGGGGAGGCTTTCAATACTCAAATCGGTTTGATTTCGCAGCCGACCCGAGTGTAGCATGGGCCAGATCCCCCCTCCGCGAGACAGTATTTTGTCCAACCGCGTAATCCTGATCGCCGGTCTTGTCGCTATTGTGGCTTCTGCCTGCACCGCCGACAGCAAGGACCCCGAGCCGACCCTAACAGCCACCTCTCAACCCGCGGCCACCGCCGGGACGCCGGGCACCGTGGCGTCACCGCCAATCTCCCTGACGCCGAAAGCGGGCGTCCAGCCCGATATCGCCCGAGCTCGTGCGCTGGAGGGCGACGGCAACATCGAAGAGGCTGTTGACGTCTACGTTGCGCTCGCGGCGCAGCCGGCGACTCGCAGCGATGGCACGCTCGGCGCTGCCCGCCTCATGCTCGAGCTCGACCGCCCTACCGAGGTGCGTGCCCTGCTCGAGCCGTTCGTGACAAATGTCAGCGGCCAGGACGTCGCCGCCCGCTACATGCTCGCGCGGGCGTATACGGCCCTGAACATGCCGGCGGAGGCGCTGCAGCAGTACGACCTCTACATCCAGTCCGGCCGCCCTGCCCTGCCCTACGCCCAGCTCGACCGTGCTCGGAACCTCCTGAGCCTGAACCGGGCTCAGGAAGCAGCAACGTCGGCGCAAACGGGCTTGAGCGCCGGCCTGCCGGGCTCCCAACGGACGCCGTTTCGTTCGATGATTGCCCAGAGCTACGAGCGGGCCGGGCAGCTGACCCAGGCGCTGGCCGCCTACCAGGAGCTGATCGACGCGGACGGCGCTTTCGCGCTCGCCCACATCGCCGAAATCAAGCGTGGTCTCGGCGATCCGACCGCGGCGGACGACGTGCTTCGCCTGCTCGGCTCCTACCCGAGCTCATCGACCGCTCTCGACGAGATGACGAAGGCGATGAACCGCGGCGAGACGATCCCGCCCGTGATCGTCGGACTCGTCTACTACCGTCAGAACGAGTACACGAAGGCTCAGCCCCGGTTCGAGGAGCAAATCGCGACGCGGCCGAACGATCGGACCACCGCGGAGGCTTATTACTACCTTGCGGCGATTCAGGAGTCGAAGGACCAGATCGACGCCGCGCTGGCAAACTACGCCCTTGCGACCTCGACGAACCCGGACTCGACGATTGCCGATGACGCGCTCTGGTGGCGCGGGCGCATCGCCCAGGACCAGGGCCGCGACGCCGATGCGCAGGCGCTCTTTGCCCGGATCGTCAACGAGTACCCGAACTCGTCATGGGCCATCGACGCCGCATTTCGACGCGGATTCATCGATTATGTCAATGAAGACTATGCCGATGCCGCTGATACCTGGCAGCAGAGCGCGCTTTCGGAGACTGACGCGACCGAAAAGAGCCGCCTCCAGTTCTGGCAGGGCAAAGCGCTGCTCGATGACGGCTCGAAGGCGACCGGTGAGGCGATTCTGACTACGCTGGCCGCCGCCGGTGAGGACGATTACTACGGTATCCGTGCCGGTAACCTGCTCAAGGGCGACACCGGGCAGCCAGAGATGCAGCGAGAGTCGAACATCAACCTTTCCCCCACCTTCGACTGGGCTGCCGCAGAGACCTGGCTGGCGCAGAAGACCGGCCGCGTCGTTGGGGAAGGCGCCTGGGCCACCGATCAGCGCTGGCTGCGCGCCCAGGAGCTATGGCTCGTCGGCCGTAACAGCCAGGGGGATGGCGAAGTGTTCGATCTTATGGAAAGCTATGCCTCTGATCCAGTCGCCATGTACACGATGTCGCGGCGGCTACAGAGCCTCGGACGCACCGGTATGGCGGGTCGAGCCGGTCAGCGGCTGCTGAGGACGCTGAGTACGAACCCCAACCAGGGTCTGCCGAAGCCGATCCTCTCGCTCGCCTACCCGCCTGCGTTCGGCAACGTGGCGACGAAGTACTCGAACGACGAGAAGATCTCTCCCCTGCTCCTGCTGGCCTTCGTACGCCAGGAGAGCTTCTTCGACCCGCGCGCCGAATCGCCGGTGGGCGCTCTCGGCCTGACGCAACTGCTGCCGAACACCGGCAGTTCGGTGGCCTCGAAGCTCGGTGTGAGCGGCTTCGACGCCTCACAGCTGCTGCACGCGGACCTCAATCTCAAGATCGGCGCCAATTACATGGCGACGCAGCTCAAAGACTTCGATAACGAAATTTTCGTTGCGTTGGCCGCGTATAACGCCGGTCCGAGTGCCGCCCAGCGCTGGCGGGACGCAGATGGCACCAGTGATGCCGATGTCTACCTGGAGACAGTAGAATTCGCGGAAACTCGCCTCTATATCGAAATCGTTGCGGAGAACTATGCTATCTACCGTTACCTCTACGGCGGTGAGGCGCGGCCGACCCTGCCCTAGAGATTGAATCTGGCCCCGATTGACACTAGATACGGGGCTACCTATCCTGAGTTCTAGTCTTTTGTGCCCGGGCAGCGGGCTTACGTGAGGATGCTGTGCCAAAGCGCACCTATCAACCAAAGAAACGACGCCACCAGCGACGCCACGGGTTCTTTTCCCGCATGGCGACAGCCGATGGCCGCAAGGTCCTTCAGCGACGTCGAGCCAAGGGCCGAGCCCGTCTCACCGTCTAACGAAGCATCGAGCGCGCGACCGGAGACTACGACGTCGCGCCGACTTCGACCGCGTTTTTCAGCAAGGCCGTCATCACAGCGGCCGGCTCATCGCGGTACGGTCGGTGGCGAACGAGCAGCCGCTGAGCCGCTACGCCTTCGCGATCTCGAAACGGGTCGGCAACGCGGTGGTTCGCAACCGGGTGAAGCGGCGTCTCAGGGAGATCCTGAGGCTGAGTGCGCTGGCGGAGGGTCACGATATCGTTATCGTGGCACGTCCGGCAGCGGCGGAGACCGACTTTCAGGCCTTGAAGAGCGAACTGACTCTCCTGCTGAAGCGGGCAAAATTGCTGGAAGGCGCCGCGTGACCGTTACCCCAGCCCTTTTACTGATTCGGACCTACCAGCGGACAATTTCGCCGAGCCTCGGCAATGTCTGCCGGTT
>JBFWZE010000254.1:0-3856 GCA_050185685.1 Dehalococcoidia bacterium | reverse complement strand
AGCAAGCGTTACTTGAACGTCTCTGAGGCCTTGTCCAGCTCCGCCTTCGGCACCGAGATGTCTTCCTTTTCGAGCGTCGTCAGGTTGAAGGTCATCTCGTACTGCTTCGGGTCGACAATCGGCATCTGCCCGGCGTCGGCGCCGTTGAGGATCGCGGCACCGCGCTGGCCGATGAAGACGCCGGTCTCAAACCCTGAGTTGCCGAACGACATCGCGAGCCCGTCGGCGGACCAGTCGGAGATCAGACCGAAGGCGGGCGCAGAGCTGTTCTCGGCCGTCCACTTCGCGACTTCCTTCGGCGGCACGATGTTGCCGGAGGCGTCGCGGATGCGGTGATAGTTGACGACGGCGATCACGTCGACCCGGCCCTCGAAGGCGGACACGTCCTGTTTCCACTCTTCGAACGTACTGATCTGGATGAAATCCACCACGTCGAGGGGATACGTCGTGCCGGCGAAGGCTGCCCGGCGAAAGCTGTCCATGACGGTACGTGAGCTGGTGCTGTCGTCCGCGAAGATCACGGTGCGGGTGGCCGGGCTGAATACGCGGCGGCCGGCATCGAGGCCTTCGGTAAAGGGGATGCGCTCAAGTGTGCCTGTGATCTTCGCGCCGGGCGCCTCCAGGCTCTTCACGACGGGATACTTCAGCGGGTCACCGTTCACACCGGAGAAGACGAATGACACCTCCGAATCGGGGTGCTCCTCGAGGTAGGGTACGGCGACCTCCTCGACAGCGATATCGTCGGTGAGGAAGACGACCTGCGGCTTGAACTCGTCGATTGTCCGGCGGGCGATCGAGGTACGCAGCGCAATCTGTTCGTCGGTGAGGAAGTTGACCCGCGCGTCCATGTAAAAGACGCGTAGCTCGTAGTCGTCCTCCGTGTAGCCGCTGCGTTTGAGGCCCTCGATGATGCCGTCGTTCTGCTGCGCCGACCACCGGAACAGGTTGTCGTACGAGTGGATAATCAGTACGCGAGGCTTATCGGCACCACCCTGCCCGAGCGGTGAATCATCGGCGCTACAGCCGTAGAGGAGGATTGCCAACCCGGCGACGACGAAGAGCACGCGGCTCAGCCGGGCGAGGCGATTCAGAAGGCTCGCCATACGTAAGAACGATAGTAATCCAGCCGGTGGCTACACGGCAGTCTCGATCGCCGGGAAATCCGATCACCTGTGCTACACTCGGAATTCGGGGAGCACCGTTAGAGACCCAGGACTATGCTAGACAAGCTTCGCGGTATCGAAGAGCGATACGAAAACCTGACCGAAGAGATGGCCCAACCGGAGGTCATCGCCGACTATCAACGGCTGCAGGCGCTTGCGAAAGAGCGGGCGTCCCTTGAGCTGATCGTGACCCTCACTCGTGCCCTGCGCAACGTGGAGGAGCAGATCGAAGAGGCGAAGCAGCTCATCAATGACAGCGATGCCGAGATGGCGCGCCTCGGCAAAGAAGAGCTGGCAAACCTCGAGCCGGAGCGCGAACGCCTCGAGCAGGAGCTGAAGCTGGCGCTGCTGCCGAAAGACCCGCACGACGACCGCAACGTCATCGTCGAGGTCCGCGCCGGCACCGGGGGTGAGGAGGCCTCGCTGTTCGCCGGTGAGCTCTACCGCATGTATACCCGCTACGCCGAGCAGCACCGCTGGCAGGTCGAAGTCCTCTCCGCCAGTGAGAGCGAAAAGGGCGGCTTCAAGGAGATCGTCTTCGAGGTCAACGGCCAGGGCGCCTTCTCTCGGTTCAAGTACGAGAGCGGCGGTCACCGCGTCCAGCGCGTCCCCACTACCGAGGCGCAGGGACGGATCCACACCAGCACCGCTACCGTCGCCGTCCTGCCCGAAGCGGAGGACGTCGAAGTCGACATCGGCGAGAACGAGGTCAAGACCGACATCTTTCACTCCGGCGGCGCCGGCGGTCAGAACGTCAACAAAGTGGCCACCGCGGTTCGTCTCACACACCTGCCAACCGGCATCGTCGTGCAGTGCCAGGACGAGCGGTCACAGCTCAAGAACCGTACGAAGGCAATGACGATCCTGAAGTCGCGGCTGCTGCAGATGAAGGAAGAAGAGCAGGCGGCCCAGACCGCAGATTCCCGCCGCTCGCAGGTCGGAAGCGGTGACCGCTCTGAGAAGATCCGCACCTACAACTTCCCGCAGGACCGCGTCACCGACCACCGCGTCAATTACACCCGTCACGGTCTACCGGCCTTCATGGACGGCCAGATCGACGACGTGATCGACGCGGTCGCGACGGCGGAGCAGGCGCAAAAGCTCGAGGAATCCCTGGATTGATTCTCCGCGAGGCGCTGATCGGCGCCCGCGAACGACTGCGCGCCGCCGGATCTGACGAGGCGGATATCGAGGCGGAAGTGCTGCTGCGCTTCGCCCTCGACCTCGACCGCACGTCTTTCCTGCGTCTGCTCAACGAGCCGATCTCGTCTGCCGAGGCGCAGGCGTACGAACGCGCTCTCTACCGCCGCTTCCAGGGTGAGCCCACCGCCTACATTACCGGCACGCGCGAGTTCCACGGTCTCGACTTCAAGGTCACGCCTTCGGTCCTCATCCCACGGCCGGAGACGGAGATGCTTGTGGAGGCGGTAGTCGTCTGGGTGAGCAACCGCTTGGCCAGGCAGGAGAGTCCCGCAGCCGTTCGCGCTGAAGCGGTCGAAGGACGAACCTCCAGCCTCAGGATTGCAGACATTGGTACCGGCAGCGGGGCGATTGCCGTGTCCATCGCGAAGACAGTCCCCGACGCAGAGGTCTATGCAACCGACCTCTCGCCTGACGCGCTCGCCGTCGCCCGTGAGAATGCCCGGACTCACAGCGTTGAGCAGCGCATCAGCTTCCGGCACGGCGACCTGCTCGAGCCCCTCGATACCCGCGTCGACGTCATCGTCGCCAATCTTCCGTACGTCACCGAAGGCGACTGGCGCGCTCTGCCCCGGGAGATCCGCGACCATGAGCCGCGCCTCGCCCTGGCGTCCGGCGACGACGGCCTCGACGCGATCCGCGCTCTCCTGCAGCAGGCGCCGCACTACCTCAAGCCCGGTGGCGTCGTGTTCCTGGAGTTCGGCATCGGCCAGGACGACGCGATCCAGAAGGCCGCCCGCCATTGCTTCCCCGGCGCTGCGATCGAGTCCCGGGCCGACTTCAGCGGCATACCGAGAATGCTCGTCATCGGCTAACTGCTCAGGGACGACCCTTCTTCTGGCGGGCGGGTCGGTCTACGATACGGAGACGAGGAGGCGCATTCTGGAACGAGTTCTGCTCATCGCCGGCGCCGGTGCCCTCGGTGCGGTCACCCGATATGGCGTGCAATCCGGCTTCAACAACCTGTTTGGTGGTCCCTCGGTGACCGGTACCTTCGTTGTGAACGTCAGCGGCGCCTTTCTCCTCGGCCTGCTGATGGCGCTCGGCGAAGGCGGATTCCTGCCAACCGGCCCCTGGCGCAATGCCCTCGGCGTCGGCTTCCTCGGCGCGTACACGACGTTCTCGACGCTCATGCTGGAGACGGCGACTCGGGGCGAAAGCGGCAGCATGGACGTCGCCGTCTTCTACCTCACAAGCAGCATCGCCGTCGGCCTCGTCGCGGTTTACGGGGGTCTCCTCCTCGGCCGGGCGCTGAACTAGCGCGCACCCGCGGCGTTCTCGTGGCACAATCGACGCGAGACACGCGGCAGAAAGGGATACACGATGTACGAGCGAATTCTCGTCCCCCTCGATGGGACCGACCTTGCCGAGCAAGCACTGCCCTACGCGCGGGAGATCGCGACGAAGTTTGGCTCCCACATCACGCTGCTGCGCGCGATCCACACCTCGCAGGAAGCCCTGCGCGATGTCGCGGCTGAGCCCACCGCGGTGAC
>JBFWZE010000253.1:0-3868 GCA_050185685.1 Dehalococcoidia bacterium | reverse complement strand
CGCGGCAGCTGGCGCGCGAGGCCGAGGAGGAGTGCGAAGGCGTGGTCCGCCAGGTGCTCGCCGACGAGGCCCTTCTCGCCCGTGAGCATGACGTCGCTCTGGACCATCGCCGGGTAAAGGAGGGCATCGGCCCCCGACGACACGGCGTGCATCCACTTCAGGCTCGTCGCCTTCGGGAACGCCGCCTCGGTGAGGGAGCCAAGGATGACCTCGGCGTCGGCGAGATGCGGCTCGGCCTCCGCCAGGTCGTTGCAGACAACGACCTCTGCGCCGCCCGATGCATCGACGATCGCGCGATACTCCTCGTCCGGCAGCTCGGCCAGCGTCGCCGGCGCCTTGATCACGAGAACCTTCATGTGAATGCCTCCCCAGTAGTCCAGAAGTTCAGTCCAACGTCGCTGATTCTACGCGCTTCAGAGGAGGGGCTCGACGCACCTCAGCCATAGGGGCCTTGATGGCGAGAACCCCCTCGTTTCAGCACTGGAGTGCAGCCCAGACGAACTTCGCCTTCCCCGATATCCGAAGGAGATCCCTCCTGCGTCGGGATGCGAGTTGAGAGGTGCAAGCGCCCCCAACTCCTGCCCGCATCCGGAGTCATCCGCTACGATGGCGGCGCAGAGGGAGACAACTCGATGACGACGACGACGAAGCCCGACTACAACCGAGAGCTCTTCGGCCTGCGCGGCCAGATCACCGCGCCGGTGATCATCGACCGCCTCGAGCTGGTGCGCTGGAACAACGTCCACTTCGTCCGCGCGCGCTCGACGGACGGCAGCGAGGGCATGGTGATGATCAGCGAGCAGCCCCACGTGCTCGCCGCGATCCTGCAGCAGCTCGTCATCCCGTTCTTCCCCGGCAAAGACGCACGCGATATCGAGACCCACGTCGATGAGCTCTACGTCTACAAATGGAACTACAAGTACGCCGGCTCCGCCTTCTGGGTCACGGTCGCCTGGGCCGAAGCGGCAATCCTCGACCTCCTCGGCCGGGTCAGCGGCAAGTCGGTCGGCGACCTGCTCGGCGGCGTGAAGCGGCGGCAGGTGCCGGTCTACGTCTCCAGCCTTCGCCGGGATACGACGCCGGAGGAAGAGGTCGCCTGGGTTGGCAAGCGCATCGAGGAGACCGGTGCGAAGGCGGTGAAGCTGAAGATCGGCGGCCGCCTCAGTCGCAACGCCGACGCCTCACCCGGCCGCACCGAGCAGCTCGTCGCGCTGGCACGCCGCGAGTGGGGCAACGACATGAAGATCTACATCGACGCGAACGGCAGCTACGACGCACCGTACGCGGTCGAGGTCGCGAAGATGCTGCGCGACTACAACGTCGTCTTCTTCGAGGAGCCCTGCCCGTTCGAAGACCTCGAAGAGACGAAGGCGGTGGCCGACGCGCTCGAGATGCCGGTCGCGGGCGGCGAGCAGGACGCCAGCCTGCCGCGCTTCGAAGTGATGGCCCGCACGCGTGTCGTCGACATCCTGCAGCCCGACATGCTCTACAACGGCGGCCTGATCCGCAACCGCCGCGTCGAGGTCATCGCGAAGCACTACGGCCTGCCCCTAACGCCGCACAGTCCCTACGTCGGGCCTAGGCAGGCGCTGACCACTCACTTCTGCTCGATGCTCGACGAGCTGCCGATCGAGATGGAGTACGCCGCCGCCCTGCCCGCGACGCCGATCGACTACTACGCGCCTCAGATCGAAGTAAAGAACGGCTTCGTCGAAGTACCTTCCGGCCCCGGCCTCGGCATCGACTTCGCGCGGGAGATCTACGGCAAGCTCGAGGTAGTGCCCTAGCGCCGCCGATGCCCTTCAACCCGGACCGGCCGCTGATCCGCGCCGCCGCACGCGCCTACTGGCAGCGCTTCATCGACGAGGTTGAGTTCGACGACCCCGAGCAGCCGAGACCACGGCACGGCGGTCACAACTGGGTGCGCATCGTCCTGCCGTCGCCGGCCCGCTGGCTCGGCGCGTACCACTACCGAGACCGCGTCGGCGTCTACCTGCTTGGCGAGAGCGACTCGCCCCTCTTCGACTTCCTCGACGCAGAGATCGATGCGATCCGCCACGAGACCGGACTCGACGTCCGCTTCGACCGCGACGCCCGCCGCTTCGGCCTTTCGCGCGTCAGAGCTGACTTCGGCGACGATGACGCACAGTTAGCGTGGTTGTGCGACGTGGCGAATCGCCTCGTCACGGCGCTGCGCCCCAGGCTGCGGGCGATGAACGAGAGCGTGATCGAATAACAAGCGCTGGTTCCCGGCCGTTCGTCCTGAGGCACTCGAAGGACGAACCTCAGGCCGAGCCAGCCGTCCTCATGAGGCGTCCCATGTTTTTATCCCGAACGGAGTGAAGGATCTCCCTCCGGATAGCGGCGCCTGACAAGCGTAAGGGCACAGCCGTGCGAGGTGGGTGCCGCAGCTGAGTGCGGGTGGGATAAAGGACCAGCGGCGCGTGACGGAAACCTGAGGCCTGAGGTTCGTCCTTCGAGTGCCTCAGGACGAACGGCCGGGGACGCATCAGCAGGGCAACACGCGAGTCTAGTCCGTGAGCAGCACCCACTCCTCCGTCAGCGCGTCGATCTGCGTCTTGAGGTCGTCGTGGCGCTGACCGAGGTCGGCGAGGGCTTTTGCGTCGCCCCGGCTGCTGGCGTCGTGGATCTGGTCGACGAGGCCGGCCAGCGTTGCCTCCTTCGCCGCGATGTCCTTCTCGAGGCTCGTGATCGCCTGCTGTTGCTTGTAGGTGAGCTTCGGCGCTGCGGCGGGCGCGTTCGCGGTGACTGGTTGCTGCTGCTTCGGCGCTGCTGCGGGCGTGCTCTCCTTCGCGGCCGAGCGCTCCATGTACTCCTCGAAGGTGCCGTCGAAGACACGCAGGCGGCCGTCCTCGACCACCCAGAGCACGGTCGCGAGGTCGGCGATCAGGCGGCGGTCGTGGGAGACGAAGAGGATGCTGCCGGGGTACTCGGTCAGGGCGGCCTCGAGCGACTCGCGCGCCGGGATGTCGAGGTGGTTGGTCGGCTCGTCGAGGAGCAGCAGGTTCGCGTTTTCGAGCATCAGCTTCGCGAGCGCGAGGCGGCTGCGCTCACCGCCGCTCAGGGCCGAGACCTGCTTATCGACGTCACTGCCGCTGAACAGGAACGCGCCGAGGATGTTGCGCACTTCCTGCGGGTCCATCACGCGGTCGCGCCGCATCTCCTCGTAGACCGTCGCGGAGGAGTCGAGGTTCTCAGCCTCCTGCCAGTAGTGTGCCACGCTGACGTTGGCGCCGAGGCGCAGGCTGCCGGCGATCGCGTCGATCTCTCGGGAGATCGTGCGGAGCAGCGTCGTCTTGCCGCTTCCGTTGGGGCCGATCAGGGCGACGCGCTGGCCGCGCTCCACCTCCAGGCTGCCGACGTAAAGCAGCGAGTCCGTGTAGCCGACCTCGAGGTCCTTCGTCGTGAGCACGACCTCGCCGCTGCGCTGGGCCTTCAGCTTGAAGCTCGTCGAACGCTTCTCCCGATCCACAACGATGCGCTCGACGCGGTCGAGGCGCTTCTGTCGGCCCTGAGCTTCCTTCGCGCGCTGTCCGGCGCCGTAGCGGCGGATGAACGCCTCTTCCTTCGCGATCATCTCTTGCTGCGCCAGGGCCTGCTTTTGCAGCAGCTCGCGGTCGGCCTCGCGCTGGCGGACGAACTGGCTGTAGTTGCCTCGATACGCCTTCATGCGGCCATTCTCGATCGACCATACGCGGTTGACGACGCGGTCGAGGAAGTAGCGGTCGTGTGACGTGACGACCAGCGTGCCCGGCCAGCGGGTGAGGAACTCGTCCAGCCAGCGCATCGCATCGACGTCGATGTGGTTGGTCGGCTCGTCGAGGATCAGAAGGTCGGACGCGCTGAG
>JBFWZE010000252.1:2121-3890 GCA_050185685.1 Dehalococcoidia bacterium | reverse complement strand
CTCCAATACTTCGTTAACACGCGACGGAAACCGGTTCGGTACACTGGCTGCATGGTGAAGTTCTGCACTCAGTGCGGCGCGGCGGTCGAGGACCAGATGGCGTTCGGCAAGCTGCGTCCCGTGTGTCCGGCGTGCGCCACCGTGCACTTCGAAGACCCCAAGGTCGCGGTCGGCGTCGTCGTCTCGTATCTCGGTGGCATCGTCCTCGGCAAGCGCAACCACGAGCCGAAGTTCGGCGCCTGGTCGTTCCCGTCCGGCTTCGTCGAGGTTGGAGAGCCGCTCGAGCTGGCGGCGGCGCGCGAGTGCGAGGAGGAGACGGGACTCAAGGTGCGCATCGACCACCTGCTCGGCGCCTACTCGACGCCCGGTGAGCGGGTCATCTTCATCGCCTTCGCCGGCACGGCTGTCGGCGGGCAGATGGCTCCCGGCGAGGAGTGCCAGGACGTTCAGATCTTCCACCCGGACGCGATGCCTGACATGGCGTTTCCCCACGACGGCGCCATCCTCCAGGCGTGGCAGAACGGCGCACCCCTGCCGATCATCGCCCGGGCCGAAGCGAGTTAGCGGTTGCATCGACCTCACCCGCGCCTCGTCCTGCTGCTTCTCGTATTGCCTGCGATCCTCTTCGCCGTCGCCTGTAGCGGCGACTCCGAACCTGCTGCGCCTACCGAGACGCCGGCGGCGATAACCTCGCCCACAGCCGGCGCGTCGCCGACCGCCACCGTCCCGTCGCCTACCGCGACGCTCCCGCCTGCGCCCGAACCTGCCGCGATCAGCTGGTCCGCGTGCGGCAGCTTCCAGTGCGGCGACCTCAACGTGCCGTTGAACTACGCCGAGCCAGCGGGAAGACAGATCCAGATCGCGATGATCCGCCTGCCGGCGCGGCAGCCGAGCCAGCGCATCGGCTCGCTGCTGGTGAACTTCGGCGGGCCGGGCGGCTCCGGTATTGAGTATCTGCCGGGCTGGGCGGGCTCCGTCCCCGGCGAGATCCGTGACCGCTTCGACCTCGTCTCCTTCGACCCGCGCGGCGTCGGCGAGAGTGAGCCGATCAAGTGCAACGACAACATCCAGGAGATCCTGGCCCTCGACCCGACGCCGGACGATGAGGCGGAGTGGAAAGAAGTGGAGCAGGTCAGCAAGGACTTCGCCGACCTCTGCACGCAGCGCCACAAGGACCTGCTGCCCTACGTCGGCACCGTTAACGTGGCACGCGACCTCGACCAGATGCGGCGTGTTCTCGGTGACGAGAAGCTGACCTACATCGGTTACTCCTACGGCACGACGATCGGCGCGACTTACGCAACGATGTTTCCGAGCAACGTCCGCGCCCTGGTCCTCGACGGCGCCGTCGACACCTCACTGAGCGGCGACGACATCGCGCTCGGGCAGGCGCTGGGCTTCGAAGGCGCGATGGACGATTATGTCGCCTATTGCGCCGCCCGCCGCTGCGTCGCGACGTACCCCGACGACCCGATGGCGGGCATCGACGAGCTGATAAAGCGGGCTGAAGCGGCGCCGATCCCGGCCCCCGGGGCCGACCGCGCTGCAGGCCCCGGCGAGGTCTACAACGCCCTCAGCGGCGCGATGTACACCGAGGCGTACTATCCAGTGCTGACCAGGGCGATCAACGCCGCTCTTAGCGGCAACGGGACTCAGCTCGTCAACCTGGCCGACCTCCTGTGGCAGCGCAACTCCGACGGCAGCTATCCGAACCTGTTCGAAGTGCTCTATGCGGTGAACTGCGTCGACTACACCTTCAGCCGCGATGC
>JBFWZE010000252.1:0-2021 GCA_050185685.1 Dehalococcoidia bacterium | reverse complement strand
TCCGACGCGGTCTTCGAGCAGATCGCCGCGGCCCGCGGCGTGGCAATCAAAGCGCCGGTCGACATGTTCATCCTGACCAGAGAACAGGCGCGCGCCTTCTACACCTCGACCGGCGGCGTGACGGGCTCATCGGGTGAATCGTCACCGGGCGGCAATACGGGACCACCGCTCAATATTCAGCAAGAGGTCTACGACGTCCTTGGTCTGATCCCGGAGCGCAAGCCGCCGCAGTCTTCCGGCCAGGCTGCGCCGCCGACTCTGCAGGAGTCACAGGTCGACAACCTGATCTCGCTGATTACCGGCTTCTACAGCCCGGAGCTGAACGCGCTGTACCTCGTCGAGAGCGCCACCGGGTCCCGCAGCACTATCGTGCACGAGCTCACGCACGCGCTGCAGTACCAGTACGCCGATATCCCGAAGATCGAACGGCAGCGGGCGAACGATTGGGATGCAACGACCGCGCTGCTCGACGTGCTCGAGGGCGACGCGGTGAATACCGAGATCCAGCTCCTCGGCTTCTCGACGCGCCAGAGCTATCGCCAGCCGGTCTGCTTCACGATCCCGGCGCCGCAGCGGGCGGGCACGCCCTACGTCGTCGAGCGCGAGCTGGACACCTGGTACGAGGACGGCCTCTGCTTCGTCCAGGCGCTCGCCGGGCAGCGCGGCTTCGAGGCCCTCTTCGCCGACCTGCCGACGACGACGGAGCAGATCCTGCATCCAGAGAAGTACCTCGCCGGCGAAGGCCGCATTCCCGTCACCCTGCCCTCGCTGACACCGGCCCTCGGCAGCGAGTGGCGGCGGGCGTCCGGCAGCACCTTCGGCGAATTCATGCTGCAGAACGTCCTGCTCACCGGCCTGAAGACGCAGCGCGGCCTCGTCCAGAGCGCCGCGGCAGGCTGGGGCGGCGACGCCTGGAGTCTTTATGTCAATGGTGACGGTCGCCTGCTGCAGACGGACATCACCTGGGACACCCCGGAAGACGCCGCCGAGTTCTGGTCCGCGCTGCTGACCTCGCTCGTCGCCCAGGGCGCCACGCCCCCACCGGCAGAGGCGCCAGCCTTCGAGGTCACGGTGGGCACAACGACCTGGCGCGGTGTTCTCAGCGGCTCGACGACGAAGCTGATCGTCAGCAACGACGCGGCGGCGGCACAGAAGGTTGTCTTGCCTTAGGTCCAAGCTTCGTGTTCCGCACCCACCCTTGAAAGGGTGGGCTGCGTCTACTTTGTGCGCGACATCATGCCTCGTGCCGTGGTCCTCTGCGGCGGTTCCGGTGTCCTCGCGCAGTCGTTGGCGGTGGCGTCGCGTCTTCGAAGGAATCCCTCCTGCGTCAGGATGGTGAGGCCGGGATGGCACCGTGCAGACTGCCCGCGGAGACCGCCTTGCCTCGTGCCGTAGGTGCGCTGCATGCAACGCACCTGTGGCACGGCGGTGGTCCTTCACGTGGACGCCCCAAGCCTGGGCCCGCCCTCTCCCTAACCCTCTCCCTGAGGGAGAGGGGACCTCGTGGATGCCCCCAAGCTCTGTGGTCGCCCGAGACTGACGGCCTCTCCGCCGAAAGTCCTACTGCGGCTCGTGACAACGGGGGACGTAACGCATCCTATGTGCCGATACGATGACCTCCTGAATCGCCGCCGATCGCGCTCCCTCCCGTGCATCTCGATGAGACCTGTCACCATGAACGTAGCAAGACCTATGGACGAATCCCTGACGAACGCGCTGTCCCACGTCATCTATCGCGTCGCTACCGCCGCCGACCTGCCGGCGATGGCCGCCCTTCCTCGAGACGGCAGGGCTGCCTGCGCGTGAGATCGAGCCCTTCGTCAGTACCTTCATGGTGGCGGAGGCAGACGGCCGCCTCGTTGCGGTCGGGGGGCTCGAAATTCGCGACGACACAGCGGTGCTGCGAAGCGTTGCGGTCGACGACTCGATGCGCGGCACCGGCGTCGGCCGTGGGCTGGCGCGCGAGCTCATCGACCTCGCAGCCCGTGCGAGCGTTGCCGACATTTACCTCTTCACCGGCG
>JBFWZE010000251.1:0-3897 GCA_050185685.1 Dehalococcoidia bacterium | reverse complement strand
CCAATGTCTGGGTTGAAAAGGCGCGTACCGTCGCGCCGCTGATCGAGCAGTACCGCGACCAGAGCGAGAAGCAGCGTCACCTGGCGAAGCCGGTCTACGAGGCGATCCGCGAGCTTGGGCTCTTCAAACTCTGGCTGCCGCGATCCCTCCGCGGCGAAGAGCTAGACCTGCGAACCGGCTGCGAGGTCATCGAGGCCCTCGCGAAGCTCGATGGCGGTGCGGCCTGGAACCTCGGCATCGCACTTCAGAGCGGCTGGCTACTGGGCTTCCTCGAGCAGGACGTTGCAGCGGAGATGCTGGCCGATGACCCTGACGCCACGCTGGGCGGCTCAGGGCACCCCCACGGCGTCGCTACGCCGGTTGAGGGCGGCTATCGCGTGTCGGGGCAGTGGCCGTTCCTCAGCGGCAGCAACCACACGCGCTGGCTCTGCGCGAACTGCCGCTTCCGCACAGAGGACGGCGAGGGCTTCCAGATGAGTGAGAGCGGTCCGCCAGTGATGCGGTTCCTGTTCTTCCGCTCCGACCAGTACGAGGTGCTGGACACCTGGTACTCGACCGGCCTGCGCGCTTCGGGCAGCAACGACATCAAGGTCGTCGATGCCTTCGTGCCGGAGGGGCGGCAGATCGATCTCTTTGTGAAGAAGTCGGAATACCAGACTGGTCCGTTGTACGGCACAGGTCTGCAGCAGGTCCTCGGCCCGCCGCTCGCCTTCGTCGCGCTCGGTGTTGCTGCTGAAGCGATCGACGCCTTCGCCGAGCTCGCAATCGGCAAAGTGCCGACCTTCGGCAGCAAGCGCCTGATCGAGAGCGACCACATTCAGATGACGCTGGGCAAGGCGATGGCAAGGCTGGGCTCTGCGCGCAGCTATCTCTACGAGAAAATCGATCTGCTGTGGGAGGCGATGCTGGCAGGGAACGGCTCTGACGAAGCGGTGGCGATGGAGCTGGGTGCCGCTGCCGCCAACGCCGCCGAAAGCGCCGTCGCCGCGGTCGAGCTCGTCTGGGGCGCCGCCGGGACGTCAGGCGTCTACGAGGGCAACGCGCTGGAGCGCTGCGCGCGGGACGTCCGGATGGTGACGCAGCACATCGGCTCGGCGCCGAGCAACTACACGAAGGCGGGCGCCTACCGCCTAGGCCTCGGCGTGACGATGGGCCGCTAGCGTACGACGCTAATTCGAGAGGGAGTGTGCCCCATGGCCACGTTGACCGAGACAAACACCTGGCTTGCGAAGGCGCTGACGCTCGCCCCGCTCGTCGAGCAGTACCGCGACCAGAGCGAAGAGCAGCGCTATCTTGCCAAGCCGCTCTACGAAGCGATGCGGGAGATGGGGCTCTTCAAGATGTGGCTGCCGCGAAGTGTCGGGGGCTACGAGGTGGACTTTCGCACCGGCGTCGAGGTGGTCGAGGCGCTTGCCCGGATGGACGGCAGTACGGGTTGGAATCTGATCATCGCGCTGCAGAGTGCGTGGATGATGGGCTACATAGAGCCGGAGTCGGCCGCCCAGATGATGGAGGCGAACCCGATGGCGACGCTCGGCGGCTCCGGCGCGCCGAACGGCATCGCGATCCCGGTTGAGGGCGGCTACCGCGTGACCGGGCGCTGGCCATTCGCAAGCGGCAGCAAGCACACGCAGTGGCTGTGCGGCGTTTGCCGGGTACGCGACGGCGACGGCTTTCGGATGAAGCCGGACGGCACGCCGGAGCTGCGCTTCCTGTTCTACAGCGCCGACCAGTACGAAATCGTCGACACCTGGAACACGACTGGCCTGCGTGGTACCGGCAGCCACGACTTCGAGATCAATAACGCCTTCGTCCCGGAAGGTCGCGCGATCGATACGTTAGTGCAGCGGTCGGCGTTCCAGGGCGGCCCGCTCTACCAGGCGCGGTTTCAGCAGATCTTTGGCTGGCCGCTGGCGTTCGTTGGTCTTGGCATTGCGGCCGAGGCGCTCGATGCCTTCACCGAGATCGCCGACAGCAAGACGCCGAGCCGGAGCCGCAAGCGCCTGGCCGAGAACGAGAACGCGCAGATGTCGGTGGGCCGCGCGCTGGGGAAGCTCAATGCTGGCCGCGCCTACCTCTACGACTACTGCGACCGCCTCTGGGCCTCGATGGCATCCGGTCGCGGCACCGACGATGCGCTGGCGATCGAAGGCGCGCTCGCCAGCTCTAACGCGGCAGAGAGCGCTGCAGAAGCGGTGGACCTCGTTCGCACCGCTGCCGGTACGTCGGGCATCTTCGTCGGCAACAAGCTCGAGCGCTGCTGGCGTGACGTGCACACGGTAACGCAGCACCAGAACCTGTCGCCGAGCAGCTTTGTGAAGGCGGGTGCGTTCCGGTTGGGCCTCGGGGTGACGACGGGGCGGTAGGCTTCGGGCTCCCCCGCCGCCGCTGGGAGAGGGCAGGCTCTGGGGTCTGGCGTAGCGGCCGCGCACGGAGCAGTCGTGAGGACGCGTACGCGGCCGCCAAAGGTTGCTTCGCCTTGCCTGCGGGCAATGGCTCGCAACGAGAACTGCTTATATCGCCTCGCTGGTCGCCTAGCGCGCCGCCTTTGGGATGACGAGCTTGAGGGCGGTGTGGGTGTCTGAGAACGAGACAACCTTGGTGTCGACGAGGCCGGCTTCGCGCGCTGCCGCCATGATCTCGGTGTCTTTGAGGCGGGCGCCTTTGCCCTTCGGCGAGACGACCCAGATCGCGCCGTTTGGCTTGATGGCCTGCTTCAGCTCCTCGAGCCGCAGGAGGTCGTCGCTCTCGTCAGCCGCGTAGAAGACGACGTCGTTTCCCGGCGTGAGCGTGTCGGCGATCGCGCCAGCCCTGGTTTCGAGCTGCTGGCGGAAGGACGCGTCTTCGACGCCGATGAGTGCAGCTGAGGCGCCGTCCTTGATGCCCAGCTTTTCGATGAGTCCCTTCGGGTTGCGAATGAGGTTCGCCCACTTTGCCGCGGCCTTCGCGCCGAGCTCGAAGTGGGCGGTGCCGTCGGGGAATTCGACACGCAGGTCGTCGCCGTCTTCGACGAGGTCGGTGATCACCTTGAGTGGGATCTTCAGGCGGAAAGCCGCCTCGCTGCTGCCGCGGAAAATGAGCTCGTTCGTCTCGAGCAACGCCTTGCCCTCGGCGGCTCGATCACCGTAGCGGACGCGGCAAAGCGCCTCTTGCCCCATGAGACTCAGGCGAGTGCGAGTGCCGGCTGAACGCCCTTCAGGCCCGCGAGGGAGCCCTCGAGCCGCAGCAGGTTCACCTTCGTGCCAAGTCCGCCGCCGTAGCCGCCAATGCGGCCACCCGACGCGACGATGCGGTGGCAGGGGATGAGGATCGAGATCTGGTTGTTGCCGCAGGCGGTTCCGGCTGCCCGGAAGGCACCCGGCGAGCCCGCCGCCATCGCGAGGTCCGCGTACGAGAGCACTTCGCCGTAGGGGATGCCGGCGATGGCGCGCCAGACCCGCATCTGGAAGTCGCTGCCGGTTGGCTCGAGGGGGATGTCGAACTCACGGCGCTCGCCGTCGAAGTACTCCGTGAGCTGCTTCTGGGTCTCGGCGATGATCGCTTCGCTCGCGGCGTCGCTGTTGCCGAAGCTGCCGCGCTCGAGGGCGGACGCGCCGCGCACAAACTCGAGGCGCTGGAGGCCGGTCGCGGAGGCCACCGCATAGAGAGGACCGATTGGGCTCTCGAGAATCGCTTCGGCCATGGGTGCTACCTAGCTGTGGACGAGGACGAGGTCGGCGGTGGTGAGGCCGACGACGACCTGGCGGTTCGATTCGTTGATCAGCGAGACCGTGATCGTGCCGTTGGCGTTCGCAATCTCGTCGATGTGCAGGCGGGCGCCGGGCGTGAGGCCGCTGCGCTCCAGGTAGTGCATGAGCTCGGCGTCTTCTTCCGCGTGCTCGGCGATGTTGTTGATGA
>JBFWZE010000250.1:0-3898 GCA_050185685.1 Dehalococcoidia bacterium | reverse complement strand
ACATCGGGCGCCTGACGCAGCGCCTTCACCGCGGCCAGCAGGTCGTCGATGCGCTCGTCGCTGAGGCCCGCCGCAGGCATGAGGGCGTGACACTTCGACGCGACGTCGTCCCAGCTGACGTTGTCGCCGCTGCCGCGAGGGGCGAAGACGGTGGCGCTGTGCTCCTGGCCGGCCTTCGTGCGGATCGTCACCGTGGCGCCCTGCTTGTAGCGCTCGAGATCCGTCGCGGGCTGCGCGCCGATGACGACGCGGTCACAGAGGGCGTTGATCACCGGGTCGAGGATCTTGGCCTCGGACGCGTGCACCCAGCCGAAGTCACGATCGGCGGCGGCGGCAGCAACGAAGTACGTCGCGCTGTGGGCCATGTCGATGAGGTCCTTGGGGTGCACCGGCCCGGCGAGGCTCGTGATGCCGGGGCGCGAGACGACGATCTGCTCGATGTCCTCCGGAGCGACGTTACCGGCACGCGCTGCCGCGGCGGCAGCTTCGGCGGAGGCGTGGTACTGGTGGGCGCCGGGCACCATCTTGATCGCGATTTCGCGCAGGATCAGCCACTCGTCACCGAGGCCCTCGAGCGCCAGCGCCGCATCGCCGCCGCCGTGGAGGGCGATGAAGCCGCGTGGCATCTCGAGGATCTGCTCTTCGCCGGTGTAGCCCGCTTCGGCCGCTCTCGCAGCTTCGATCGCCAGAAGGGTCGCGAGGCCGGCGTGGTATTCGCGCGAGATGCTGGTGTTCGCCGCCGCCATCATGCCGCCGATCGAGGTCGCAGCGAGGGCGATCGCATGGGTCATCTGCTCTTCGTCGAGGCCGACCAGTACCCCCGCTGCCACCGTCGCGCCGAAGATCGCGATGCTGCAGCCGTGATAGCCGGCCGCGTACATGCCAGTCATCGCGCTGCCCATGCGCGCCTGGGCGTCGTAGCCGAGGACGATCGCCTTGAGCACCTCTTCGCCGCTGCTGCCCAGCTTCTCGCCCAGCGCCAGCGTGGTTGCCGTGAGCGGCGTGCCGGGGTGGACGATGTTGCGCAGGTCGCTGTCGTCCGAGGCGGCGGAGTCGCTCATGACCGCGTTGACGCGCGCGGCGGCGGCCAGCGGCAGCTTCCGGCCGTCGTACCAGAGCGAGGACTCTTCGGCACCGCCGGGCTGGAGGGCCAGGCTCTTCGTGATCTTCAGCGACTCGATGCCGGTGCCAAATGCCGCGCTGGCGAGCGTGCTGGCGATCAGCATCGAGGCGTAGTCGAGCGCCTGGTCGGGCAGATCGGCGGCGGTCTTGCCGACGTAGGTGCGGGCGAAGTCGCGGGCAAGGCTCATGACGTCCTCCTAGACGCGGTGGCGGTGGGGACCAAAGTCGCTGTCGTAGTACGGCACGGTGTAATCCCCGGGCGGCGCGATCGCGTCGATGCGGCGCAGGTCGTCCTCGGTCAGCTCGACGTCGAGCGCCGCGACGTTGTCGTCGAACTGCTCCATCGTCCGCGGACCGATGATCGCGCTGGTGACGCCGGTGCGGTCGTGCACCCACTTCAGGGCAAGCTGTGACACCGGCACGCCCTTCTCGGCGCACAGCGCTTCGAGGTCTTCAATGACGTCGTACATGCGGTCGTTGACGAAGCGCTCGAACCGCGTGCCCTTTGCGTTGGCGAACCGGGCGTCTTCGGGGGTCGACTCTCGCCGGTATCTGCCGGTCAGCGTCCCGCCGGCCAGCGGGCTCCATGGGATGATGCCGATGCCGTAGGTCTGGCACATCGGGACGAGCTCGCGCTCGATTCGGCGGTCGAGGAGGTTGTAGGGCGGCTGGGTGCAGACGACGCGGTTGAGGCCGAGCTCTCGCGAGACCATGACCGACTCCATCATCTGCCATGCCGCGTAGTTGCTGGTGGCGATGTAGCGCACCTTGCCCGCGCGCACGAGGTCGTCCATCGCGCGCAGCATCTCGTCAGGGGCAATCGAGGTGTCGGCGCGGTGGACCTGGTAGAGGTCGATCCAGTCCGTCTTCAGGCGGCGGAGCGACGCCTCGCACTGCATGATGATGTGGCGGCGCGACTGGCCGAAGCCATTGGGGTCGTCCGCATCGATGACGCCGTGTACCTTCGTGGCGATGACCATGCGATTGCGGCGGCCGTTGCGCTGCAGCGCGTCACCGACGACGGTCTCGCTGCCGCCCAGGTTGTAGACGTTCGCCGTATCGATGAAGTTCAGGCCGAGGTCGATCGCCTTATCGATGATCTCGTAGCCATCCTCGGCGTTCGTGCGGCCGCCGAAGTTCATCGCGCCCAGACAGAGCGATGACACCTTCACGCCGGTACGTCCCAGCTCTCGATACTCCAACTCATGCCCTCCTCAGCAGCCTCGATCTGATACGCCCCTTAGCCTACAGGCAAGAGCCGGCTGTGCTACGATCCGCTCGCATTCGAAGGGGGCATGAAATGACAACCGGAACCGCATTCGAAGTCGTACCGCTGGACGCGCCGCTCGGCGCCGAGATCAGGGGCCTCGACGTCTCCCAGCCGCTGTCACCCGAGACGGCGAAGGAGCTCGAGAAGGCCTGGATTGAGCACCTCGTCCTCGTCATGCACGGCCAGAGCCTCAATGACGACCAGCTGATCGCCTTCACGAAAAACTTCGGCGAGCTCGACCCGCCCGGGCCCAACCCCTACGGTGAGCCTTTCCTGGCCAACTACCCGGAGCTCAACGTCATCTCCAACGTCGTCGAGAACGGCAAGCCGATCGGCAACCTCGGCGACGGCGAGGCGGTCTGGCACGCCGACATGACCTACGTCGACGTGCCACCTAAAGCCGCGATCCTCCACTCCCTCGAAGTGCCGAAGGACCAGGGCGACACTTACTTCGCCGACATGTTCGCCGCCTACGAGGCGCTCCCCGACGACCTCAAGCAGGCGATCGAGGGCAAGGTCGCGATCCACGACTCCGCCCACAACTCCGCGGGCATGCTGCGCAAGGGCTACGAGGAGCTGACCGACGTCACGCAGACGCCGGGCGCCCGACACCCCCTCGTGCGCACCGAGCCCGGCACCGGCCGCAAGTGCCTCTTCCTCGGCCGCCGCCCGCACGCCTACATCCTCGGCCTCAGCGTCGAGGAGAGCGACGACCTCCTCGACCGCCTCTGGGCCCACGTCCAGAACCCGCAGTTCGCGATGCGGCACCGCTGGGAGGTCGGCGACGTCCTGATGTGGCGCAACCTCTCGGTGCTCCACCGCCGCGACGCCTTCGACCCGTCGGTGCGCCGGATCATGCACCGCAGCCAGATCAAGGGCAACGAGCGCATCAGCTAGCGACGTCCTCGTTGGACGCTCCGATGGCCGTCGTCGAGTGGCTCCTCGATTCGGACCCGGCGATCCGCTGGCAGGTGCTGCACGACCTGGTCAGAGCGCGCGATGACGTCGTGAAGGCAGAGCGCGTACGCATAGCCACGGAGGGCTGGGGCGCCCGGCTGCTCGATCTGCAGAGTGACGACGGCACCTGGGCGGGCGGCGCCTGCTTTCCCGGTGTCTTCGACTGGCAGACCCTCAATGAGGACAACCAGCCCTGGACGTCAACGCTGCCGGTGCTCCAGCTCCTGCAGGAGTTCGGCATCGACCCTGCCGACCCGCGAGTCCGCCACGCGATCGGCGCAGTAGCCGAGCACTGCGTCTGGGAGCACGACGGCCAGCGATTCTTCGACGGTGAAGTCGAGCCCTGCATCAACGGACGCACAGTGGCGCTGGGCGCCTACTTCGGCGTGAACGTCGACGGCGTCGTGGACCGCCTGCTCGCCGAGCAGCTGGAAGACGGC
Source organism: Dehalococcoidia bacterium (assembly GCA_050185685.1). GTDB lineage: Bacteria > Chloroflexota > Dehalococcoidia > DSTF01 > WHTK01 > WHTK01. Next base: position 109 of record JBFWZE010000250.1, on the reverse strand, counting down.
GGCTGGAACTGCGAGGCGGAGCGGGGATCAGTCCGTTCGTCCTTCCACACGACGATCAACGTGCTCGAAGGGCTGCTCCGCTACGAGATTGCGAGCGGCGCTTCAGACA
>JBFWZE010000249.1:0-3928 GCA_050185685.1 Dehalococcoidia bacterium | reverse complement strand
CCAGCGCGGACGAGCTCTTCAAGGACATTCCCGCCGCCGGCATGATCAGCGCTGTCGAATCGATCCCGCCGCCTATCTCCGAGATGGAGCTGCTACAGGAAATGAAGCGCCTCGGCGGCATGAACACCGCTGCCGGTGACGTCGCCTTCTTCCGAGGCGGCGGCATCTACCGCCACTTCACGCCCACCGTGGTCAGCGAGATCCTGCGGCGCGGCGAGTTCTTGACCTCCTACACGCCGTACCAGGCTGAGGCGTCGCAGGGCACGCTGCAGGCCGCCTTTGAGTTCCAGTCGATCATTTGCACGCTAACCGGCATGGAGGTCGCGAACGCCGGTATGTATGACGGCGCCAGTGCGCTGGCCGAGGCCTGCCTGATGGCCTGCCGCGTTACGGGGCGCCACCGCCTCGCGATTGCCGACAGCATCAACCCGCGCCACCTCGAAGTCGTCCGCACCTACGTCGAGCCGCAGGGCATCGGCATCGATATCGTCGATCCCGCGTCGCCGGCGCTCTCCGAGCTGCATTCGTGCTTTGTCCTGCAGTCCCCCGATTACGAGGGCCGCATCATCCTCAGCGACGGTCGGCCGAAGCAGCTGGCAGATGCGGCAGGCGCACTGCTCGTCGTCAGCGCCGACCCGATGAGCCTGGCGCTGTTCAAGTCGCCCGGCGAGCTCGGCGCCGACATTGTCGTCGGTGAAGGGCAGGCACTCGGACTGCCGATGAGCTTCGGCGGGCCGTACGTCGGCCTCTTCACCTGCAAGCAGCAGCACATCCGTCAGCTCCCCGGCCGCATCGTCGGCCAGACGACCGACCTCGAAGGCCGCCGCGCCTTCGTCCTCACGCTGCAGGCCCGCGAGCAGCACATCCGCCGTGAGCGCGCCTCGTCGAACATCTGCACAAGCGAGCAGCTTCTCGCGCTGGCGGTCGCGGTCTACGTCGCAACCGTCGGCAAGGAAGGTCTGCGTCAGGTCGCGCGCCTCTGCTACGACAAGGCCCATTACGCGGCGTCAGAGATCGCGAAGCTGCCCGGCTACGCTCTTTGTGACCCCGGCGCCGTCTTCTTCCAGGAGTTCGCCATCGAGACGCCCCAGTCGGTCGCCGCTACGAACGCCCGTCTGCGCGAACGCGGCATCGTCGGCGGAATCGACGTTTCGAAAGAGGTCGACAACCGCATGCTCCTCTGCGTCACCGAGACGAACAGCCGAGAGGAAATCGACCGCCTCGTTGCGGCGCTGGCGGAAATTGGAGGTGCGGAATGAACGAGCTCGAACGCCCCCGCCCGCTGCTTATCGAGACCTCTCAGCCCGGCCGCATTGGCTGCGACCTGCCTGCTTCCGACGTGCCTACCACCGACCTGCCATCGGATCTGCTGCGTGATGACCTCGCGCTGCCGGAGCTCTCGCAGCTCGATGTGGTGCGCCACTTCACGCGCCTCTCGCAGCTGAACTACTCGATCGACACGAACTTCTTTCCCCTCGGCTCCTGCACGATGAAGTACAACCCGCGCGTGCACGAGGACATCGCCCGCATGGCCGGGTTCGCCGACCTGCACCCGCAGACCGACGATGCCGACGCGCAGGGAGCCCTGCAGCTGATGTACGAGCTGCAGGAGGCGCTGGCAGAGCTGGTCGGCATGGACGCCGTCAGCCTGACGCCCGCCGCCGGCGCCCAGGGTGAGCTGACCGGCATCCTCCTTACGCGCGCCTACCACGAATCCCGCGGCGAAGGTGAGCAGCGCCGCCGCGTCGTGATCCCGGACTCTGCGCACGGCACCAACCCTGCAACCGCGGCGATGGCCGGCTACACGGTGAGTGAGGTGCACACAGACGAGAACGGTGACATCGACGTTGAGAAGCTAAAAGAGGCGCTCGGCCCCGACGTCGCCGCCTTCATGCTGACGCTGCCGAACACGCTGGGCCTGTTCGAGCCGGAGATCATCGAGATCGCCGAGATTGTCCACGAAGCTGGTGCACTGCTCTACATGGACGGCGCCAACTTCAACGCCCTCGCCGGCCGGGTCAGCCCCGGTGCCCTCGGCGTCGACATCATGCACTTCAACCTGCACAAGACCTTCAGCACGCCCCACGGCGGCGGCGGTCCTGGCGCCGGCCCGGTGGCGGTGCGAAAGGGCCTCGGCGACTTCCTGCCCGGTCCGATCGCGGTGGAGGTCGAAGACGGTACCTTTCGGTTCGAAGCGCCGAGTCAGAGCATCGGCCGCTTGTCCGGTTCCTTCGGCAACTTCGGTGTGATCCTGCGCGCCTACAGCTACCTGCGCACGCTCGGCGACGAAGGCCTACGCGAGGCGAGCGAGGCGGCGGTGGTCAACGCCAACTACCTCCTGTCGCGCCTGCGTGAGGCCTACGACGTGCCCTTCAACCGCAGCTGCATGCACGAGGCGCTGATCACCGGCCGCCGCCAGCGCAACCGTAACGGCGTCAAGACCCTCGACATCGCGAAACGGCTGCTCGACTACGGCTTTTATGCGCCGACGGTCTACTTCCCGCTGGTGGTCGACGAGGCGATGCTGATCGAGCCGACGGAGAGCGAGTCGAAGGAGTCAATCGACGCCTTCTGCGATGCCCTGCTCGCAATCGCGCGAGAAGCAGAGGAGAATCCGGAGCTCGTGCAGTCGGCGCCCCATCTCACGCCGGTCCGCCGCCTCGACGAGGCAACGGCCGCGCGCAAGCCGATCCTGCACTGGTGACACGTTCCAGGTCGTAGGTGCGCTGGTGACAGCGCACCCGCGGCTCGCAAGGACAGACCCTCAAAGCCGATCTACTCGCACCGCTACTAACTTCACCTGTGCTGCGTTTAGGCAAATGTCATGGAAGCGCACTGCGTTGCCGATTGACCAGAACTCTAACCAGGGGCCATGATCCGCCTCAAGTTAGAAAGCAGGCACCGCAATGCCGTCATTCGAACCTACCCTCGACCAGTCGCATCTGAGCAGGCCGGCCCGAGACTTCGTGCGGCGATGGGCGGAACACACCGGAGCCGCGCGAATTGAGGTCGTCCGCGCCGCCGACGACGACCGCCTGATCTCGGAGGCGCTCGCTGCAGGGGAAATCGTCCCGGTGCAGGGCGGCAACTACTACTCGCGCTCGTACGCGAAGGACACGGCACGGTCGGAAGAGCGTACCTTTGTCGCGACGTCGAACCCGGCCGATGCGGGCGTCTACAACAACTGGCGGCCGTCTGATGAGATGAGGCCGATCATTGAGGGCCTCATGAAGGGCGCTTCCGCCGGCAAGACGATGTACGTCGTGCCCTACCTGATGTCGCCGCCGGGTTCGCCGCTCGACCAGTGGTCCGCGGGGATCGAGCTCACCGACAGCCGCGTCGTCGTGCTGCACATGATCCGCATGGCGCGCGTTGGCGCAGCGCTGCTCAACGACCTGCCTGAGCCGGAGAACTTCGTCCGCGGCGTCCACGTCACAGGCGACCTCGAGAACCTCGGCCACGGCACGGAGCGTGACCGGCGCCACTTCGTCACCTTTGCGGACGAGCGGCTGATCATGCACTACGGCTCGTCGTACGGGGGGAACGCGCTGCTCGGCAAGATCGCGCACGGCCTTCGCCAGGCTTCGTACGACGGACAGGCGAGCCAACGCTTCCTGGCGGAGCAGTTCATGCTGATCGGCATACGTGACCGCCAGGAGGACCGCACGTACTACATCGCCGGCGGCTTCCCCAGCGCTTCCGGCAAGACAAACCTGGCGATGATGCAGCCGCCGCCGGCGCTTGGAGACCGCTACGAGGTCCACTTCTTCGGCGACGACATCACCTGGATGTACGTGGGCAACGACGGCCGCCTCTACGGCTTCAACCCGGAGGCCGGCGTCTTCGGCGTCGCGAAGGATACAAACGAGAAGAGCAACCCCAACGCGATCGCCGCGGTTGGCCCCGGCACGAAGACGCTGTTCACGAA
>JBFWZE010000248.1:0-4011 GCA_050185685.1 Dehalococcoidia bacterium | reverse complement strand
ACCTCCTGGTCGGTCTTCCACGGCGGCTGGGAGAAGAGATGGAAGCTGGCGAACTTCATCGGCTGAGTCATCGGTTACTTCTCCTGATTGGCGCTGAACATCACACGCAGCTGCGCCGCCGTCTCGATCAGCGCCAGCTTCGCCGCGTCGAACTCGTTGTGGTTAGACATGAAGCCGTGGATCAGGCCGTCGTAGCGCTTGAGTGTGACCGGGACGCCGTTCTTCTCGAGCGACGCCGCGTACGCTTCGCCCTCGTCGCGCAGGGGGTCAAACTCGGCAGTCTGAATGTAGGCCGGTGGCAGACCGGCGAAGTCCTTCGTGTGAGCAGGCGAGGCATAGGGGTGCTCGCGGTGCTCGAGGTTTGGCACGTAGACCTCCCAATACCAGTGCATCGCGTCACGCGTAAGGCCCAGGCCCTCTGCATTCTCGACATAGGACTCGCTGCCCATCGCCGAGTCGATGACGGGATAAATGAGGTACTGCAGCACGAGATCCGGCCCGCCCTCGTCCCGCGCCCGCAGCGCCACTGCAGCAGCGAGATTGCCGCCGGCGCTCGCACCCGAGACACCGATGCGTGACGCGTCTCCCTGCCGAGAGGCGATGTTCTCAGCCACCCACTTCGTCGCGTCGAAAGCGTCATCGATCGCGGCCGGAAAGGGGTACTCCGGCGCATGGCGGTAGTTCACGGAGACGACAATGCAGGGGGTCCACTCGGCGACGATGCGGCAGAACGAGTCGGTGACATCGAGGTCGCCGGTGACCCAACCGCCGCCGTGGAAGTAGACAAGGACCGGCAGTGGGCGTGGGCCCGGCGGGATGTAGAGACGAATCGGGATGCCGCCGTCCCCGCCTGGGATCGTGAGGTCTTCGACATTGATGACCCGCGACTCTCGCGTGGCGGCGCGGCGCTCATCGACACTGCTCGGCCGCGGCGGCGTCTTTGCCAGGTAGGCTTCGACCTGAGGGTCCAGGGGCATGGCAGTCTCCAGTGTTCAATGCTTGCAGCAGGCCGCTGAAGGGCTGCTGGTCGCAGCGGAGCTCGTGCACTTGTTGTTCGCGGCAGAGCATAACGCAAGCACACCGTGTTGTGAGGCTTCGAGCGTGATCACTACCGTCTGTTCCTTGCATGCAAGGAACGTACAGACCGTATCGCTACATAGTTTGTGGCCTGCAGTGTAGTGCCGCCGGTTCGTATCATCCGCTGAAGGCGAAGACACAGCGCAGGAGGGTTTGATGCAGTATCGCGTGCTCGGCAACACAGGCATGGAGGTGTCGGCGGTCTGCCTCGGCACCGCGAGCTTCGGCATCGCGCCGCTCGAGGAGGATGCGACGGAGCTGGTCGCCCGCGCCTTCGACCTCGGCATCAACTTCTTCAACACCGCCACCCACTACGGCAACCGCGAGATGTGGGATCGCCCCGGCGCGCCGGCCTGGACGGAACGCAAAGCGGCGGAAGAGATCCTCGGCATCGCCCTCAAGGGCCGGCGCCACGATGCGATCATTACGACGAAGGTCGGCATGGACATCCACCAGCGCGGCGACCGGCCGAATAGCGGCGGACGCTTCGGTGGCGGCCTGACGCGGCGGATGATTACGGACCGGGTCGAGATGAGCCTGCGCCGCCTCAATACCGATTATGTCGACTTCCTCTACGCCCAGTCGGTCGACAAGAACACGCCGATCGAGATCACTCTGCGCGCGTTCGACGACCTCGTCCGCCAGGGCAAGGTGCTCTACTACGGCCTCTCGAACTTCCCCGCCTGGCAGATGGCCGACGCAATCCGGATCTGCGAGGTGAACCACCTCCACCCGATCATCGGCGAGGAGATCGCCTACAACCTCGTCCAGCGTGACGTCGAGCGCGAGCTGATCCCGGCGGCGAAGCACTACGGCCTCGGCCTGACCACCTTCGCCTCGCTGGCGGGCGGACTGCTCACCGGCATGGAGACGCTGCGCACGAAGCCAATGTCGCAGATGGGCGCCCACCGCTGGCGTCTCGGCCAGGGCGCGGCCTACACGGAGCGCGAGATGAAAGGCGCTGAGCAACTCGACGCTCTCGCCGGCGAATGGGGTATCCCGGCCTCGCAGCTGGCGCTCGGGTGGCTCCTCTCACGCCCGACGATCGCTAGCGTGATCATCGGTCCGGAGACGGTGGCGGAGCTGGAGCAGAACGCCCCTGCAGGCGACCTGCAGCTGTCTGAGAGCCAGCTGGCCGCGCTGGACGCCTGCTAGCGACCAAGAAGGGACGCTACTATCACCATCCTTCGCTGGCGCTCAGGATCTCCCTCTGGATAGCGGCCTCTGACGACCGTCGGTGTGAGACGCCGCGTCCTGTCATCCTGAGCCTCAGCGAAGGATCTGGTTCAGGCCACCAACGCTGAGGCCACAGCAGTGCTGCTGGGCTAGATCCTTCACTGCGTTCAGGATGACAAACGGACGGTTGGCTACCCGGACGCTACCGTGGTGACTTATGCCGCGAGGCGCTGCGACGGCTGCTGCCAGTTCTCCCGCGCCGACACGATGATCGCGTCCTGGCCCGCGACGAGGACGCTGCCCGGCGAGATGTCTTTGCCGGGGCCGCGACCGAAGAGACCACTCGACGCGTGGAGGGCGCGGATACCACCGTCTTCGTTAAGCGTCAGGGTGCCCATCTTGCCGAGCTGGTTGCCGTCCTCCGTGACGATGCGCTTGCCCTTGAGGCCCTTACCCAGCGCCACGAGCTCCAGCGACCGCATGTCCTCCGAGAGCACGCTGACGCGGTCGTCGCCCTCCACGGTGATCGCGTCGGCGCCGATTGCTTTGACGTCGCCTTTGAGCAGCACGAGCTCGGGGTCGTTCTTGCCTTTGCCGCGCACACCGAAGCCGTAGAGCGCGTACGTGCGCGGCTCAAACAACAGCCGGTTCACGCTGCCAAGTTCCCGCCCGGTAGAGACGGAGATTACCGGGCGATTCATCAGTCCCTTCAGTTCGAGGGGCATTCGTCACCTCCTGAGCAAGTTCGCTCTACCGCTCAGGGTACGGAGAAGGACGCAAGAATCCCGTCGTGGAACGCAGGTGATGCCTTTCAGTTTTGCGGGAATTCACCAGGGAATGCCGCAGGCGCGCACCTTTCGATGCGCGCCTGCTGAGGAGGAAGCTGGAGATGCGGAGCTACAGCGCTTCGAGGGGCGTGCCTCCGTTGGCGCCGACCTGGACGAGGGCGTTGGCGAAGGAGACGTTGTCGCCGTCGCGGGACATCGTGCGCAGCGTGAGGACGGCGCCCTCTGGGATGACGTCGTCGCTCTTCGGGCTGATGCGCGGCCATTCCCGCAGCGAGAGGCCGATGCCGCTGCCGAGGCCGTAGCTCAGGGCATAGTCGACCGCGTTCGGCGAGAGCTTCGAGAGGCCCGCCTGCGCGACGTCACTCGCCTTCGCACCTGCGCGCGCCGCCTGGGTCATCGCCGCGACAGCCTTCGACGCGGCGCTGTCCTGGGGCTCCGGGAAGGTGATCGCGAGGTCCGCCCAGTAGTTGAGGTAGATCAGGCCGACCCACATCACCAGCGGCGAGTGCGCGGTCTCGTAGAGCTGCTCCAGCGGCTGGAGGTGGCCGCCGTTGACGTTGGCGAGGACGCGGAAGTCACGCCCCTTCTTCATGCGGCCGGTGCGCTCTGCCTCGATCATCGCTGTCGTCGTCGAAGCGCCCTCGGAGAACGCCTTCTCCGCCGAGTCGATCGAGTCCGCTGCCATGCCCAGCGCGGTGCGCATGACCGTGATCTCGCGCGGGCGTTTGCGGGCGCGGATGTCGCGCATCTCGGTGTCGAAGGGCGCCAGGTCGAAATTCGGCAGCGCGTTCTTGTAGGCGTCGTAGTTCGCGATCGAGAGGAGGTCCGCGCCAGCGACGCCGATCGTGCCCTTCGTGATGCCGCGGTTCGCGAGCTCGCCTGCCACCTTCTGCTGGACGCTGGGCTGTCCGGTCGTCACATCGGAGATCCAGGTCATCATGCGCTGGAAGGGCAGCTCACGGCCGCCGCC
>JBFWZE010000247.1:0-4030 GCA_050185685.1 Dehalococcoidia bacterium | reverse complement strand
GCGACGGGATGGGGGAGTGAACCGTGAGTGACTCGTACTGGAACCGGATGTTGAACGGCCGGATCAACCGGCGGCGACTCATGGCAGCATCGAGCGCCAGTCTCGTAAGCGCGGCGTTCCTTGCCGCCTGCGGTGGAGACGACGGCGGCGGCGGTGACAGCTCCGGCCTGGTCAGCAAGTCGGTCGATGCGACGAAGGACGCCAAGAAGGGCGGCACCCTCGGCTACTTCATCAACGCCGACCCGCCGAACTTCGACCCAAACTTCAGCCGTGTAGCTTCAATCCGTACCATCAACCAGCCGGTCTACCAGCGCTTGTTGAAGTGGAAAGTTGGACCGAAAGACAACCTGCCTGAAGACTTCGAAGGCGACGCCGCAGAGTCGTTCGAGCTGACGCCCGATGGCTTGACTCTCACCTTCAAACTGCGCCAGAACAACAAGTGGGATCCTCGACCACCGACGAACGGAAGAGTCCTGATCAGCGAAGACGTGAAATTCGCTTGGGACGCCTACGCCGCCGGCAACAACTCCACCCGCCTCGACATGGCAAAGAGCGCCAGTGAAGCTGCCCCGGTCGAGCGCCTTGAATACCCGGACAAGAACACAGTCATCGCCAGGATGGCATTCCCGGATGCCTCAATCCTGACCAAGTTCGCGTACACCTGGAACTTCTCGATCATCCCCGTCGAAGCGAACGGCGGCGCCAATGGCTTCGACCCGAAGCTGGACAGCCGCGGCACCGGGCCCTTCATGCGTACCAAGGCCCAGAGCAACATCAGTTATGAGTACGAAAGAAACCCCAACTACTGGAACGCGTCAAGTCGCCCCTTCCTCGATGGGTTCAGCCTCGCCGTCATCCCCGACTCGTCGCAGATCCTTGCTCAGCTACGCGCCGGCCGCATCTGGTACTACGAACCTGCCGCCGACCAGGTACTGCTACTCAAGCAGGACGTGCCAAAGCTCGTCATGCAGGCGATTCCTCCCTTTAACACAAAGCTCGGCGGCTACCACGTGAACCCATCAAAGCTGCCTACGTCGCAGTTCAAAGACGTACGCATCCGACAGGCAATGTCAATGCTGATTAATCGTGATGCCTATGACGAGACCTTCGGCGACATGAAGAACTTCGAGGCGCAGGGAATCACCATGGAGCACGGCTGGGACACCCATGTGCCGGTCGGCTGGGAGGGTGACTGGCTGGACCCAAAGGGAACCAAGCTCGGAGACGTCGCGAAATACTGGAAGTTCAACCCGGAGGAGGCCTCACGGCTCCTGCGGGCTGCCAACGCCTATGGCCTCGAGTTCAACTACAGCTACATCGGCCAGGGCGGCGTCTCGACGGACCAGTACCGCAAGCAGAACGAGGTCATCGTCGCCATGCTGGCAAAGGACGGTGCGATGAAGCCGAAACCCAACCTTATCGAGGCCGCCACATACAGCCGCACCCATAACAATGCTCAGGGGCAATTTGATGGCACGGCCTATAACCCGACCAGCGGCCCCGTGGACATCGTCTCGTACATCTCCTCCGAGTTCAGCACCGGCGGCAGCCACAATTACGGCTTCAGCGAGGAGTTCTACGGCAAGGCACTCGCCATTAGCAAGAGCATCCGGCGAGAGTTCGACGCCGAGAAGCGCCGCGCTTTGATCCACGACTGGCAGAAAGCAATGGGCGAGAACATGCCCACAATCCCGGTCCAGAGTGATAACCAGTGGACCTCATTCACACTCAACTGGCCGAAGCTTCGCAGCTACGGCGGTATCGGCGTCAATGCCAACGACGCGATCTACAACACGCTGTACGAGAACTACTGGTTCGACAAGACCCAGGACCAGGCGTGACCACCTTTTGAAGACGTGGACCGGCGTCGGCAAGCACCGGTTCACGTCACCCTTCCCCTGAACAGCCGCGCAGGAAGTACAGCCGATGCTCAAATACGTCATCCAGCGCCTCCTGATCATGATCCCCAGCCTGGTGGGAGTTACCGCGCTCACCTTTTTCGGCCTGAGGTTGATGCTGCCGTATGACGTGATCGACAAGGTCCTCCAGGACTCCGTGTCGAATGACCCGGCAATCCGCCAGCAGCTCACGGAAGACCTTGGGCTCACCGGCAGCCTGCCGGAGCAGTACCTGCGCTGGCTCGGCGTCGAGTGGTTCTGGAGCGGCAAGGAGGGCGTCCTTCAAGGCGAGCTTGGGAAGTCGCTCCTCAGCGGCCGAAGCATCGCCTCCGAGCTGGGACGGCGCGTACCGGTCAGCTTCGAGTTGGGCCTCTGGGCCCAGGTCAGCGCGATCGTGGTGTCAGTGCCGTTAGGGGTCATCGCGGCGCTGCGGCAGGACCGGTGGCAGGACTACGGCTTACGCTCGGCAGCCATCCTGGTGAACTCTGTGCCGGCATTCTGGATCGCGGTGTTGGTGATCACCTTTGGCTCCCTCTGGTTCCAATGGGCGCCACCTATTCAATACAAGTATCTGACAGATGACCCAATCGGCCACGCGAAAATCATGCTACTGCCGGCGATTATCATCGGCCTTACGCCGAGCGGCTCGCTCGTTCGCCTCGTCCGTACGCAGATGCTGGAAGTCCTCCGCCAGGACTACGTTCGCACCGCTCAGGCGAAAGGGCTCTCTGAGGGCAGAGTCGTCTACGGTCATGCTCTACGCAACGCGCTCATACCGATCGTAACGGTGATCGGCGTCAGCCTGCCGAACCTGATAGCCGGGGCGATCATCTTCGAGCAGATCTTTCTTTTGCCTGGCATGGGCCGCTACCTCATCGATGCTGTGAACCAGCTCGATTACCCGGTGATCCTCGGCCTCAATCTGATCTTCGCGTTCCTCTTGATGACCTCGGTCCTGATCGTGGACCTCAGCTATGCGCTGCTCGACCCGCGCATTCGCCTGCGATAAGGGGCCTGCAGTATGGCCAGCGCTGAAGTCTACGTAGAGAGCGAGCTGTGGGCGGCGGAACGACGTCCGGAGGGCCTTTCGCGTGTCCGCAGAGCAGTAGGCAGCTTCGCGCGTCATAAGCCGCTGGGCTTTGTCTGCGGTCTGGTAGTGATCTTCTTCATGATTATTGGCGACCTCGTTCCCGAAACCCTGAACGAAGGCCTGTCCAGCATCGGGCTCGGCAGGCCGGTGCCGTACCTGATCGACGTCCTCGCCGACGACACCGGCTTCGTCCACCCCTATGGTGAGCAGGACCTCTCAAACCGCCTCGCGAGCCCGAGCATCAACCACTGGCTCGGCACGGACCAGTTAGGGCGGGATATCTTCAGCCGCCTGCTCTATGGCGCGCGGGTGGCAGTAATCGTCTCGTTTGGCGCCGTAGTAATTGCGGAGGCATTTGGCGTCGTCGTGGGGATCGCAAGCGGCTACTACGGCGGTTGGCTCGACAAGTTCGCCTACCGCTTCGTCGACATCTTCCAGTCGCTCCCGAACCTCGTCGTCCTGATTACGGTGCTCGGTATTTTCGAGCCGGGGCTCTGGCAGATGGTGCTCGTAATCGGCCTCCTTGGCGGTCCACCGGCATCGCGCCTGCACCGGGCTCAGACGATGGCGGTCATGGCCAGTCCATTCATTGAGGCAGCCCGCGTCGTCGGCGCCACCGACGCGCGGATCATGCGCGTCCACATCCTGCCCAACACCATGCCTCTGATGATCCTCCAGTCCACCGTACGCCTCGGCAACATCGTCCTGATCGTTGCCGCGCTGAGCTTCATCGGCTTCGGCTTGCCGCCGCCTTTCCCCGACTGGGGGCAGATGCTGAGCCTGGAGGGGCGGCAATACATGCGAACCCAGCCGGGGCTCGCGATCTACCCCGGCGTTGCGATCGGCATCCTCGTGTTCTCGTTCAACCTCTTCGGCGACGCGCTTCGAGACGTGCTCGACCCGCGGCTTCGGGGCGGACGCTGAGGCAGGATTGCATCGCCAACGCTATTGACACCTTCAGAGGGCAGACCTACGATCCGACCATTCGATAGTTCGATAGCTAGTAATTAGAGATCGAAGCGGGCTCACAAAGGAGACACGC
>JBFWZE010000246.1:0-4136 GCA_050185685.1 Dehalococcoidia bacterium | reverse complement strand
AGATGAAGCCGTCGTCGATCCTGATCAATACCTGTCGCGGCGACGTGGTGGACGAGGCCGCCCTCATCGAAGCGCTGCAGAACAAGACGATCCGCGCTGCCGGCCTCGACGTCTTCGACCAGGAGCCCGTCTCGCCCGACAACCCGCTGTTGTCGATGCCCAACGTCATGCTCAGCGCTCACGTCGCCGGCACGACCTATGACACCTTCTTCCGCCGCGCCCAGTTCGCCTTCGAGAACATCAAGGGGATCTGGGAGGGGAAGCCGCCGATGGCAGTGGTGAGTCAGCAGTAGGGCTGTCCGTCTGCGGACATCCAGGTTCCTCTCACCTGGCCAGCGAAGTGGGAGGGAGCGCAGCGATTCGCGGTGAGGGCGCCTGTCGTCACGCGGCCTCGTCCTCTGGGTGAGAGTGCTGCTGGTGTCACAGACGGGCGCCACCCCCAGCGCTGCGCATGCCTTCGGCGCTCGCGACAGGTGCTAGTTAGAACTGGGGACACCCCAGACCCCGGAGGGGCTTCGCCCCTTCCAACCCCGGCCCTCGCAGGGCAGGAAACGACGGCTGGACTGGTCGTGAGGGTCTAAGTGCTTCCCTCTCCCCGCTCGGGAGAGGATGAGTCGCGAAGCGACTCGGGTGAGGGCGCGCTCCGGTGACGCCCTCGCTACCAGAGAGGCTGGCTCCCGTACTAGAAGACAAGGAACTCAAAGACGAAAGAGCCCGGACGAAACGCCGGGGCTCTCTCTGGTTCCTAATCCTTGTTCCTTCTATGCCCCGGCGCCGACCTTCTGCTCGACGAGGTCCGGGTTCTCCGGGCGGTTCTTCGAGATACCGGCCTGGTCGGCGGCTTCGCGGCTGACCTTGCCGTCGCGGAAGAACTCGAGGAAGACGCGGTTGAAGAGGTCCGGCTGGTCGGTCTGCCCCTGGTGGCCGCACTCGTCGACGTAGAAGAACTGCCAGCTCGGCAGGAAGGGCTCCGCCTGCTTCACGTTCTCGATGTTCAGGGTGACGTCCTGCAGGCCCTGGAGGTAAATGATCGGCATCGTCAGCTTCGGCAGACGGTCCTTCATGCTGTTCCACTGCAGCATGTTCGGGTCCTGCGTGCCGATGCCCTTGCGGAAGGCCGCGAGCGCGTCCTGCTGGACGACGCCGGCACGAGTGCGCATCTCCAGGAGGTCGTCATCCACGGCGCCGGCGCGGTAGATGATCGAGGTCATCAGGGTGTACATCGCTTCCTTCGTGCCGTCGAACGGCGGGTAAGCGAAGGAGTGCTGGACGAGCTTCGACGGGTCGACACCGACCATGCCCGGGAGGCCGGCAGTGGCAATCAGTGCGGCGGCGATGATCCGGTGCGGGTTGTTCACCATGTAGTACATGGCGTTCTGGGCACCCTGCGAGTTGCCGCCGATGTAGAAGCGGTCGAGGCCGAGGGCGTCGACGAACATGCCGACGAACTCAGCGTGCGACTTCCAGCCGTTCACCGGCCAGAACTCCTGGCGGGCATCGGCCTGGCCGTAGCCGGGGCGGTCGGGCGCGAACACGCGGAAGCCGTTCGCCGCGAGGACGGGGAGCATGAATCGCCAGCCCGCCATGCCCGATGAGCCGGCGAGGCCGCCGTGGAGCAGTACCACCGCCGGGCCGGTCTCGCCCGCCGTGACGTAGTGCGCTTTCGAGCCGTTCGCGAGCCGCACCCATTGGCTGGAAATGCCGGGTACGTGAATGATTCCTTCCTCAGTAAGAGCCATGAATTCCCCTCCCTGTAGCGAGTCGGCAAAGACCCGTATGCTTGTAGAGTCGCGCGAGAGCTGGCCCCGCGCCGGACACCGCGACCACGATAGGTAAGTGCCCAGGAAAAGGCAATAACACTCGTTACATATATTGAGGCGGGTCCTCATGAGATTCGAAGGACCGCCGGGAGCCACGGATGCCAGTTGAATTCATCGGCATGATCTTCCACCGCGAAGGCGGCGACGTCGGCTACGCGGGCGCGGTCGACCCGAAGTACCTGCAGAACTTCGCCCGCGTGCACGAGGAGGGCGGTTTCGACCGCGTCCTCATCGGCTACGGCTCTAGCGGCCCCGACGGCTGGGCGCAGGCGACCTGGGCAGCAGCGGCCACCGACAAGCTTGGCTTCCTGATCGCGCACCGTCCCGGCTTCGTCGCGCCGACGCTCGCCGCGCGCAAGGCGGCGACGGTCGACCAGCTCTCGAACGGCCGCATCGCCGTCCACGTGATCACCGGCGGCAGCGACGCGGAAGAGCAGAAGGATGGCGACTTCCTCGGCAAGGACGACCGCTACCGCCGCACCGACGAGTACATCGACGTCCTCAAGAAGACCTGGACCTCCGAAGAGCCCTTCGACCACGAGGGCGAGTTCTACCGTTTCAAGCAGGCGTTTGCCACGGTGAAGCCGGTGCAGAAGCCGCATATCCCCGTCTTCTTCGGCGGTTCCTCAGACGCGGCCCTCGAGGTCGGTGCGAAGCAGGCCGACGTCTGGGCGACCTGGGGCGAACCGGTGGCGGCGGTGAAGGAACAGATCGACGTCGTCCAGCAGCACGCGGCGAAGTACGGCCGAAGGCTCCGGATCAGCGTCTCCGTCCGTCCGATCCTGGCTTCGACCGAGGAGAAGGCGTGGGAGCGCGCCTACAGCATCCTCGAGCGGGCACAGAGCTCGACGCTGATGCCGCGGGCGGGCCAGAGCGTGGGCTCGCAGCGTCTGCTCAAGTTCGCCGCTGAGGGCGACGTGCTCGACAAGCGCCTCTTCACGGCGATTGCGCGGGCGACCGGCGCCGCTGGCAGCTCGACCGCCCTCGTTGGCACGCCGGACCAGGTCGCGGAGTCGCTGCTCGACTACTGCGACGTCGGCGCCGACATCCTGCTGATCCGGGGCTGGGACCCCCTGCAGGACGCCATCGACTACGGCCGCGACCTCCTGCCCATCGTCCACGCCGAGATGAAGAAGCGCGACGCGGCAGCAGCGAAGGCGGCGGTGAAGTAGGAATGGCAAAGGTCCTGACCCACGACGAAGCAGTAGAAGCAGCGACGCGGCTCGGCGAAGTCTTCGCTCGGCGCGCGGCTGAGCACGACGCCGATAGCTCCTTCCCGTTCGAGAATTTCGAAATGCTCCATGAGGCGGGCATCCTGGCGATGACGGTGCCGGTGGAGCGCGGCGGCTCCGGCCTCGGCATCGAGACGCTCTGCCGGGTGACGCAGGCGATCTCCACCGGCGAGCCCTCGACGGCGCTGGTCATGCAGCAGCACCTCCTGCAACAGGCCGGCCTCGCCCGCCTCGGCCGCTGGCCCGCCGAGGTCTACGACGAGGTCGTCCGTGCGACTGTCGAGGAGGGCGCCGTGATCAATGCCGCCCGCGTCGAGCCCGAGCTCGGCACCCCGGCGCGGGGCGGCCTGCCGGCGACCACCGCCCGCAAGACCGCGAACGGCTGGAGCATCAGCGGCCGCAAGACCTACACGACCGGCGCGCCGATCCTGCGCTACGCCATCGTCTGGGCGAAGACGGACGAAGACCCGGTGCGCCTCGGTAACTTCCTGGTGCCGCTCAAGGCCGAAGGAGTCTCGATCGACCGCACCTGGAATCATCTCGGCATGCGCGCGACCGGCAGCGACGACCTCGTCATGGACAACGTCGAGATCCCGGAGAAGTACGGCGTCGACGTGCGCTCGCAGGAAGAGTGGCGCGCCGGCGACAACATTTCCGGGCCACAGGGCTCGATCTCGATGGCCGCGCTGTACAACGGCGTCGCGGTGGCCGCCCGCAACTGGCTGGTGCGCTACCTCAACGACCGCGTGCCCACCAACCTCGGCGCCTCGCTGGCGACCCTGCCGCGCTTCCAGGCCGCAGTCGGCGAGATCGAATCGCTGCTCTACACGAACAACCGCCTCATCTTCACGCTAGCGCACGACTTCGCCACGAACGCGCGCACGGTGCCGACCTCCGAGGCGGGCATGGTGAAGATGATCGTCACAGACAACGTGATCAAGGCAACGCAGCTAGCGCTGGAGCTCACCGGTAACCCCGGCCTCTCGCGTGAGAACGAGCTGGAGCGCCACTACCGCGATGCCCTCTGCGGGCGCGTCCACACCCCGCAGACGGACATGGTCACCGGGGCCGCGGGCAGG
The DNA here is from genome assembly GCA_050185685.1 of Dehalococcoidia bacterium. Lineage (GTDB taxonomy): Bacteria > Chloroflexota > Dehalococcoidia > DSTF01 > WHTK01 > WHTK01. Next base: position 5 of record JBFWZE010000246.1, on the reverse strand, counting down.
AGCGC
>JBFWZE010000245.1:0-4143 GCA_050185685.1 Dehalococcoidia bacterium | reverse complement strand
AGGTCGTGCCTGCGCCGGTCCGTGCGCCAGCCGTCCTGGGGCTCAGGCAGGAAGAACCCAATGGTGCCTTCCTGCTGATACGGCTCCATGTCGCTAACGGTGGGCAGCCTGGGCGCTGTTACCCTTGTCGCCTTCCCAGCCGTTCCAGTGCGTCACTTCCTCGACCGGGCGGCGCGTCGTCTTACCGTAGCGCTGCTTGTCCGGGTAGCCGAGGGGAATGAAGCAGACCGGCTCGACGTTCGCCGGGAGGCCCAGCATCTCGACGATCTCGGGCAGATGCTTCTGCGCCCAGCCCGAGCTGAGCAGGGCACCGAGGCCGAGACCACGGGCTGCAAGCAGCAGGTTCTGCACCGCCGGGAAGATCGAGCTGTAGTTGCCGGTGCCGTGGGCCTGACCCTCAGGCCGGACCTGGCAGACGACGACGATGCATGGGATCCGCTCGAAGACCTCGATCATTTTTTTGAGGTTTTCCATCGGCGGCGGATCGCCCGGCTGCATGCGCGCCAGTGCGGCCTTGTACATGCCGTTGAAGAAGCCGTCCTTTGCCCATTCCGTCATCTTGTCGAGCTTCGCGCGGTCGTCGATCACGACGAAGGCCCAGGGCTGCGTGTTGGCGCCGCTCGGTGCCTTGGTCGCGGCCTCGATGACCTTCGTGATCAGCTCGTGCGGGACCGGGTCGGGCTTGTAGCTGCGGATGGCGCGCTGCGTGTAGATGGCGTCGAAGAGGCCGATCTGCGATTCGGACATGGTGGAAGTACCTTTCTATTCCCAGAAGCAGGGCAGGCATGCACACTAGCTAAGGTCTTAACGGAATACCGCTGTAGATACTACAGCGCCACTCAAGCGAGCAGAAGAAGGGCGATGAAGAAACCTCAGCTGATCTGCGCCATGCCCCTGCGGGAACACCCCGACTCGCTCGATGCGCCGCTTCAGCCTTTCTTCAGCCACGGCGTCCGTGAAGACGAGCTCAACGAGGCCGTGATCCGCTTCACGATCTACCTGCTGTTCACGGACGGGCAGGGCGAGTGGCCGATCGAGGTGAACCTGCTCAATGTCGAGGGCGTTCGCACCGGACGGCCGTTGCCGATGAGCGTCAACCTCGACAACCCCTTCAGCGTCGAGGCGGTGACGATCGACACCGGCATCCTGATCAGCCGCTTCGGCTACAGCTTCATCACCGTCGACCTCGACGGCGAGACGATCGCACGCGTCCCGTTTCGCATCTACCAGACTGACGCACCGGAGTAGCTTCTGCGCCTCCTATCGCCTGACTAGAATGTGCGGGCGTGGCGCAACCGGGACGGGACAGCATTCAAGTCAGGGGATTCGACATTGATTTCGTTTGAAGAGAGCACGCGGACGGTCCAGGTTGGCGGCCTCGAGGTCCACTACAACGAGGCCGGCAGCGGACCGGCGTTTCTCGGGTTTCACGGCGGCGGACCCGGCGCGAACGGCTGGGACAACACGAAGTGGAACATCGATGCGCTGGCCCGAGAGCACCACGTCATGCTCGTCGACCTGCCCGGCTACGGCGGCTCAGCTCCGATGGAAGCCCTGGAGGGCGAAAGCCAGGACGAGATGTACGCCCGCTTCCTCCTGAGCTTCCTGGACGCCGTTGGTCTGGAGAAGGTCGCGCTTTACGGGACCTCGATGAGCGCGGCGCCGGTCGTTCGCTTCGCCCATCAGCATCCCGAGCGCGTGACGAAGGTCATCCTGAAGTCGCCCGGTACGGTCGGATTCGGCTACAACATCCTGTCCGTCTCGCCGCCCGACGGGATCATGTCGCTGACGGCGTTCCGCGATGAGCCGACCCGGGAGAACATGGCGCGGATGATGCATCTCTTCGTCCCGAAGCCCGGCCTTGTCACGGATGAGATGATCGACGCGCGGTTTCAGTCGGCGCTTCAGGCGATGGCGATGCCCCAGCCGAAGATGAGGCCGGGTGGCATGGCCGACGTCCGGCCGCTACTTCCCGAGCTGAAGATGCCGGTGCTGGTCTTCTGGGGGCACCAGGACCGAATGGTGCCGCTGGACGGCGCCCTGACCGTGCTTGCTCTGATCCCGGACGTCCGGATTGTGCTCTGGGGCGGCGGTACCGGTCACTTCGTCGAGTTCGAGCACGCGGATGAGTGGAGCAGGTACGTGCTGGATTTCCTGCGCAGCTGAAGCAACTGCAAGAGCCGGCAGCACCGAGATCAAGGAGATGAACAGTGGTTAACGAAGACGGAACCTCGAAGATGATGACCTGGCAGGTGCCGGCGCACACGCCGCCGTGGACGAAGGACTTCGCCAGCATCTACATCGAGCTGCTGGGCAGCCAGATCCGCTACGTCCAGGGCAAGAAGTACCGCACGCGCGTGATCGAAGCGGGTGAGGGCGAGCCGTTGATCCTCATCCACGGCGTCGGCGGGAGCGCCGAAGCGTGGTTCCGCAACGTGATGCCGCTGTCGAAGCACTTCCACGTCTGCGCGATCGACGCCCTCTTCCACGGCTTCTCGAGCAAGGAGTCAGACATCGAGGACCAGACCGAGGCGCAGGTCGACCACGTCATCGACTTTATGGACGCGATGGGCTTCGACACCGCCCACGTCTACGGTGAGTCGATGGGCGCGCACATCACGTTCCGGCTGGCGCTGGAGCACCCTGAGCGGCTGAAGAAGATCATCCTCAGCACGGGTCACCAGATGAAGTGGAAGCGCACCGACTTCACCCCCTGGCAGAAGGGCGCCGACTCGCTGCGCCTGCTCACCCAGGCGGCGTCGGAGCACCCGGACCGCCGCAGCATCCAGCTCCGCATGGAGTGGCTGATGGCGACGCCGGACCGCGTCGTCGATGAGCTCGTCGATCTGCGGCTGAAGATGTACCAGATGCCGGAGGCACGCCCGGCGATGAACCGCACCGGTCTCCTGGGCGGCCGGCCGGTGAAGTACTTCGAGGAGGAGGACTGCCAGAAGATCACGATGCCGACGCTGGTCTACTGGACTGAATTCAACCCCAGCAACGGCGCCGACCAGGGCGAGTACTGGGCGAGCCTGATCCCGGGAGCGAAGTTCTTCCTCCAGCGCAACGCCGGCCACTGGCCCCAGTACGAACTGCCGGAGGAGCACGACGCCGTCGTGGTCTCGTTCTTCAAGACGGGGGAGCTGCCGGCGTAGCACTGCCGACGAGGCCGGCGTTCAGCGAAACGGAGCGATGGACGATAATCGCGTGACGTGATTCTCTCTCCCGCCCTCCGAACCGGTCCGACGGCCTCGTCCTTCCCGGCGCCTCGATGAGCCAGGCCTTCGAGGCGATTCTCCCCGGCCGCCCGTCGCCCCTCGGCGCCACCTACGACGGCGAAGGCGTGAACTTCGCCGTGTACTCCGAAACGGCGCGGGCAATCGACGTCTGCCTCTTCGACGAATCGGGCCGCAAGCAACTGCGCCGGGTCGGCATGATCGGCAAGACCGGCTCGACCTGGCACGTCTACCTGCGCGGCCTCGGCCCCGGCGCGCTGTACGGCCTGCGGGCGCGGGGCAACTACCGGCCGAAGTCGGGACACCCCTTCAACCCTTCGAAGCTGCTGGTCGACCCGTACGCGCGCGCCCTGACCGGTGAGGTGAACTGGCAGGCGCCATTGCACGCCTACGTCCTCGGGGACGACGGACAGCGCCGTGAGCCGCACGACGACGCCTGGGGCGTGCCGAAGGGCATCGTCCTCGACAACGGCTTCGACTGGCAGGGCGACCGTCGACTCGAGACACACTGGCACGACACCGTGATCTACGAGGTGCACGTCAAAGGCTTCACTCAGTGCCACCCGGGCGTGCCTCAGCAGCTTCGCGGCACGTACAGCGGCCTCGCCTCAGAGGCCGCCATCGCTCATCTCAAGAGCCTCGGCGTCACCGCGGTCGAGCTGCTGCCGGTGCATGCGTACGCGGACTCGGAGCACCTCTACACGCACGGACTGAGGAACTACTGGGGCTACGACACGCTGAACTTCTTCGCCCCGGACGCGCGCTACTCCAGCAGGGGAGACCGCGGCGGCCAGGTCACCGAGTTCAAGGAGATGGTGCGGACGCTCCACCAGCATGGTATCGAGGTGATCCTCGACGTGGTCTACAACCACACCTGCGAGGGAGATGAGCTCGGTCCAACGCTCTC
>JBFWZE010000244.1:0-4183 GCA_050185685.1 Dehalococcoidia bacterium | reverse complement strand
ATAGCGACGCTTCATCCTTCTACGCCGCTGACCCCGAGGGCTTCCTCGTCGGCTACCTCGGCGACGAGCCCGTCGCATGCATTTCTGCCGTCCGCTACGGCGACGACTACGGTTTTCTCGGCTTCTACATCGTCAAGCCGGAGCACCGTGGCAAAGGCTTCGGCATGCAGCTCTGGAACGCCGGGATGAAGCACCTCGAGGGCCGCAACGTCGGCCTCGACGGCGTGCTCGAGCAGGTCGGAAACTACGAGAAGTCCGGCTTCAAGCAGGTCTATCGCAATGTCCGATACGCCGGCGTCACCGCGGAGGCGGCGCATGTCCTCGGCGTCATCGCCCTCGACCAGGTCCCGTTCGAGCAGGTGCTGGCGTACGACTCTCGCCACGTCGCGACGCCGCGGCCCGAGTTCCTGAAGGCGTGGCTGGCGGCTGAAGGCTCGAAGGGCCTCGCCGTTGTGAAGGCCGGCGTCCTCAAGGGCTACGGCGTCATCCGTCCGGCCCGCGAAGGCTACAAGGTCGGACCCCTGTTCGCCGATGAGCCGATCGACGCTGAGCGCCTCTTCAGCTCCCTCATCGCCTCCGTACCCGCCGGCGAGCCCGTCACCATCGATATCCCCGAGGTCAACCTCGAGGCGGCCTGGCTCACCGATATGTACAACATGACGCCGACCTTCGAGTGCGTGCGCATGTACAACAAGCTCACGCCCGACCTGCCGCTGCAGAACATCTACGGCGTTACCTGCCTGGAGCTGGGATAGAGCAGGCGGTCTCGCTGTGGCTCAATGGCTCGCAACGATAAGCTGAGGCGCCCTCAGGTGACGAGAAAGCCCTAGGAGACGGCGGCCTCTTCGACGCGGGGGGTGATGCCGAAGGCATTCGCCAGCAGTTCGTGGCTGTGCAGGCGCGCCCGGTGGCTGTGGACCACGGTCACCACCATCAGCTCATCGACGTCGACGGCGCGGAGCATCGCGTCCATCTCTTCGTGGACGCGCTCGATGCTGCCGTGGAAGACGCGCGGCCACTCGCCGTTGTCGCGGTTGTCCTGGCGGCTCTCATAGTTCTCGTATTGTTTGAGCTGCTCTTCGGACTCCTCGGGTGACGGGATCGGGCCGCGGTCGCCGCGGTCGCGCATGATCCGGCGCATCCGGTAGCTGGTGTAGAGGCGCTCCGCCTCCGCTTCGGTGTCGGCAGCGACGGCGCCGGTCGCGAGCAGCACCTTCGGCTCACTCAGGTACGCCGAGGGCTTGAAGTTCTTGCGGTAGAACTCGATCGCCCGGCGTGTGGGCTCCGGGTTGATGAAGTGAGCGAAGGCGTAGGGCAGGCCGAGCTGCGAGGCGGCGTCCGCGCTCCAGTTGCTCGAGCCGAGCAGCCAGACCTCGGGGCCGCCGGGCATCTCCGGCTGGACGAGGATGCGGTTGAAGGGGTGTTGCTCCGGGAAGCCCTTGTTGAAAAAGGCGAGCATCTCGACCAGCTTCTCCGGGAAGTCGTCGCGTGTCCCCTCCTGCGCCCGCTGCAGCGCGTATGTTTCCAGCGGCGTACCACCGGGAGCGCGGCCGATGCCGAGGTCGATGCGGTTGGGGTAGAGGGCGTGCAGCATGCGGAAGGCCTCAGCGACCCGCAGCGGGCTGTAGTGCGGCAGCAGCACGGCCCCCGAGCCGAGGCGGATCGACTTCGTCTCGGCGCCGAGGCGGGCGATCAGGACATCGGGTGCGGTCCCGGCGAAGGAGCCGGCGCTGTGGTGCTCGGCGACCCAGTAGCGCTCATAGCCGAGGCGTTCACAGAGCTGTGCGAGCTCAATCGTATTGTGCAGCGCGTCGGCCGCGGTCTGGCCGGAGGCAATAGGAGACTGATCGACGACCGAAAGCTTCATGAGTTCAGTATACGACCGCTGTTGAAATTACCGTGCCCGATGGATCAGTAAGAAGGCGCGTTCCCTGAATCGCTTGCCGCCTGCTTCCGCGTTCGGTCCGGACGCAGTCACCTGGCCCCGTCGTCGGGGGGCGACCCTTTACTAGTCCAGGATGGAGGGCACCGCCCTCCACTGAGGCCTCGAGCAGACGGGCTCAGTGCGAGCCGTGGAAGTAGACGTCAGGTCCGGCGCCTTCGAGAGCGGCAGCACTGCCCTCGACCGGTAGGCCCGCCTTGCGCCAGGCGCCCATGCCGCCGTTGAGGCTCGTCACCTTCTCAAAGCCGTTCGCGAGGAGGTACTGGGCGACGCGGATCGAGCGCACGCCGCCGGCGCAGACCACCAGCAGATTCTCGTCCCGTCTAAGGTCACCGAGGCGGCTGGCGACCTCCGCTTGAGGTAGCAGGTCTGCCCCTTCGATGTGGCCGCTTTCGTACTCCTCAGGCTCTCGCACGTCGAGGATATGGGCGTGGTGCATCGCGATCCAGGCCAGCGCGTCAGCGGCTGCGATGTCCGCGGGGCCGTCAAAGCTGCGGGGCTCGGCGAAGTAGTTCTCCGCCTCGCCGCGGTTGGTGGCGATGATCGCCGTCATGTTCAGCGGACGCGCCGGCGCTTCAGCCGTCGAACCGAGGAAGCCGGCCTCGTCGAGGAGCAGGACGGGGTTGTGGCGGCGCTCGAAGCCGATCGTCGAGCTCGGCCGGCCGCACATGCCCTTGCCGCAGGAGCCCTCGAAGTGGGCCGGGAACACCTCGACGTAGTCGGGGAGCTGCAGGAGGCGGTGGACGCTGTCGAATTGCTGCTTCGCGCCTTCGATGCCGCCGAAGTCGGGCCGCCCGACGTCGCCGACGAAAAGCGAGTCGCCGGTAAGCACCATCGAGGGCTCATCGCCGCGCTCTGGGTTCGTGATCAGGACCGAGATCAGCTCGGGACGGTGCCCGGGCGTGTGCAGAATCTTGAGGACGAGCTGGCCGAGGCGGATCTCTTCGCCGTCCTTGAGGCCGCGGAACGGGAAGAGGACGTCGGCAGATTCATGCATCGCCACTTCGGCGCCTGTCGCTGCGGCCAGCTTGCGGGCACCCGAGATGTGGTCGGCGTGGATGTGGGTGTCGATCGCCATGACGATCGTGAAGTCGCGGTGGTCAGCGAGCTCGAGGTACTGGTCGATGGCAAGTGCCGGATCGACGACGATCGCCTCACGGCTCTGACGGGAAGCGATGACGTACGAGGAGCAGCCAGCGTCCTCGTTGAGTATCTGCTTGAAGTACATTCTTCCGTTTCCTCCGTGTAGTTCAAGCCTATCAGAAGGCCCCTGCGATGCCGCAGAATTGCTCTTCGTGAGTCCTACCTGTGCCTCCGGTTTCGTCGCTTGCAGCCGATCATTACTCTGGTGATCACAAATATCTGGATCGGCGGACTCTGCGTCCTCATCGTCCTCGTCGCAGCGCTGCTCGCCTCGGTCTGGCTGCGCCGCCACACGCCCGAGGGCGGATTTTTCAGCGATAGCGACCGTGCCGCCGGCATCTTCGGCTCGATCGGTACGCTCTTCTCCGTCCTCCTCGCCCTCGTCATCCTGCTTTCTGTCGAGACCTACAGCGACACGAAGTCGCACGCCAACGCAGAGGCTGACCTCGTCCTCGAGCAGTTCCAGCTAGCTCGTCTGTTCCCCTCCGGCGACCAGTTCCAGGTCCAGAGCGAGCTGATCTGCTACGGCCGCGGCGTGATGAACGAAGAGTGGCAGCTGATGAGCACCAACCAGCAGAGCACGGTCGTCGACAACTGGCAGCAGTCCCTCGATGCATCGATCGACTCGGTGACGATCCAGGGCGCCAAGGCGGACCAGGGCTTCGGGCTTTTCCTGCAGCAGACACTCCAGCGGCAGGAAGAGCGGCGAGGCCGTCTCGAAGGGGCGGAGGGCTCATTGCCGCCGCTGGTCTGGCCGGTGCTGTTGCTGGGCGCAGTGACCGTTCTGGCTCACGTGATCTACTACACCGACAGTGCCGAGCGTATCGCCACGCAGATCTTCCAGGTCTCGCTGGTGACCATTCTCCTCGGCGCCAGCCTCCTGCTGATCAACGCCCTCGACCATCCCTTCAGTCACAGCCCGGGCCAGATCCAGCCTGAAAAGATGGCGTTCTCCGTCGGCCAAATGGAGGAAGAGCTGTCGAACAGTATCGACGCCGACGACCTCGCTGCCACGCTGCCCTGCGACGACGACGGCTACCCAAAGCCCGACGAGCCGCAGGTGAAGACCTTCCCTAACGGCTCGACGATGCAGAAGAT
>JBFWZE010000243.1:0-4257 GCA_050185685.1 Dehalococcoidia bacterium | reverse complement strand
CGGCCGCCCGTCTGTAAGACCAGCAGCACTCTCACGCTGAGGACGAGGCCACGTCGCCAGTGCGCCCTCACCCCGAATCGCTGCGCTCTCTCCCGCTTCGCGGGCCCTCTGCCACTTCGCTACCCGGCAGGCGGCCCGAGTGGGGAGAGGGAGCTCGTCGATCAACGACTCCCCTTCATACGCCGGGTGGGCAAGGCCGCAACTCCGGCCGACGTATGCCGAGGTACAGGTGCGGTTCCTGAAAGGCAGCACCGCAGTTCCACATACAAGGACTGCAGACGCGCAGGCTGGTATTACCTCGTGCAGCCATTGGGTTGGAAGGGGCGAAGCCCCTCCCGGGGTCTGGGGTGTCCCCAGAATGGATAAAGATGGGATTGCGAGCCGCGAAGCGCCGCGCAGCGCCTGCTGGCCGCCCGTCTATAACACCAGCAGCACTCTCAGGAGGGGACGAGGCGTCGTTCGCAGCGAGGACTCTCCAGGCCAGGCCTACTGCCAATCGTGCGCGACCGCAGCCTTAGTCCGCTTGCGGCGCCTCTTCCTCGTCCTCCGGCGTCACAATCGCGCTTGAGACCTCCGCGGTGCCAGCCCCAAACACCACCCGCGTCTCCGCGAAGTTCACCTTGTTCACCACCGAATCCAGCTCCGCGTGAATCCCCGGCGCGACCTCGAAGTCCTCGTCGATCAGGACGCCTTTGACCTCCGGGATCGGGGCATTCTTCGCGATGCCTGAGGTCACGACGCAGCTCGCGCGCATTGCCGGTTCTGCGAAGTCGATGTTGAAGACGGCGCCGACGTGGATGTCGCCGCCGAGGAAGAAGAGCGAGCGCGGCTTACCCGCCGGACGGCCCTCGAAGCAGGCGCGGGCGAAGGTACGCAGCAGCCGCTCCTGCTCAGCCCGATTGCCGCCGTATGACCACTTGTCGCGTACGTCGTCGAGGTCGGAGACGCGGAAGCCCAGCGCCTTCGCCACCTTGAAGTCGCTGTCGACCGTGAAGCCCGCGATCAAGGACGCGAAGCCGGAGAGCGGGTTGTCCCGTTTGTAGAGCAGCTCGTCGACCCGTTCAGCATCGCCCTCGGCCAGCCGGTCGATGTCGTCGGTGCGGTCCTTGAAGAAGCGGTGGACCCTGCCCTCAGGGTCGAGGTCGACGATCGGCACTGCCGTCGCAACGCCGATCGCATCGACATCGTCTGGTATGCCGGCGACGAGCTCTTCGATCCACTGCCACTGCTCCGGGCCCGACACCGGCAACTCAGGCCGCGCGAAATCCCGTCCGCCGCGGCTGTCCAGGACCACCATCAGCAGCCGTCCGCAGCGGAAGGCGAAGGGACGCGCCTTCGACTCTGCGAGGGCCTCTCCCGGGTTGCGGCAGGCCTGGAAGTGGAAGTAGGCGTCGGCCGCGTCGGCGAAGTAGGCGTAGTAGCGGTCGTGGATCGCCTGCGCCTCGGGTGACAGCGCGGCGAGCGTGGCGCTGTCCGCGGCGAACGAGCCCCAGCCATCGCGGATGTCGTGGTCGTCCCAGGTCATGTAGATCGGGACCGTGGCCATGATCGTGCGGATCGGCTCGCTGGCCCAGAGCTTCTCGTACTTGCGGACGAAGGCCTGGCGGCGCTCCTCCGGCGGCGAGTCGAGGTGCATCTGCCAGAGGTCTTCTTCGCCCTCGTCAGCGTAGGTCTGGTCGCCGACCATGAGGATGAAGCGCGGCGGCCGCTCCTCGATGCGCTCATACAGCCGCTGCCAGGCGTTCGGCTCGCGGTCGTCATCGCAGGAGAGGGTCACGAAATCGATGGCATCGGCAAGGGCGGCAACGGGCATCGTCCGAATGCGCCCGCCGGCCAGCCATACTTCGTCCTTCTCGATGCTGTAGTCGTACGTCTGGTCCGGCTGCAGTCCTGTGATCGCGGCGAGGCCGGTGCAGAACTCGTTCTGCGGGTGAGTCGCCGCAAAGGGCACGGGGGCGAAGCCCTCGACGACAAGCCGCCAGCCGTCGAGAACGCCGTCGACGTGGATCCAGACGCGGCTCGATGACGTATCGGTGTGACCGACGATCGGTCCCAGGCGCAGCGGATTCTCATTCATCTGACTGGAAACGATACGCCGCCACCAGGCAGCAGTCACGCGGTCGGCCGCGAATGCTGCTGTCACCGGTTTCCAGACAGAGCGCTCCTCTATACTGGGAGGCACGATGCGCTTCCGCTATTCGGGGTGGGACGGCTCGCAGCAGATCGACCCTCTGCAGCCCGATGAGCTCCTGGACCTCCTCGCGAATGACCTCCTGGATGACGGCGATCTGCGCCGGGCGATGGAGCGCCTTCTTCAGCGCGGCGGTATGCGACCCGATGGCGACCGCCTCCAGGGCATTCGCGACCTCATGGAGCAGCTGCGTAACCGCCGCCAGGAGCAGCTCGACCGCTACCGCCTCGATACCTTCATGCAGGACATCGAGCAGCGCCTCGATGACATCGTCAACCGCGAGCGCGCCGGCATCGACCGCCGTCTCGATGACGCGGCCGATGACCCCGAGGGCACACCGGAGCTGCAGGACCTGCTGCGGCAGATGGCACAGCGCAAGCTCGATGCCCTCGACGCGCTGCCGCGTGGCGCGGCCGGTATGGTCGAAAAGCTCATGGACTACGAGTTCATGGACGAGCAGGCCCGCGACGACTTCAAGGAGCTGGTCAACGACCTGCGCCAGAAGATGCTCGGCGACTACTTCCAGAACATGAAGCAGACCCTCGAAGGGCTGACCCCGGCAGACCTTGCCCCGATGCGCGAGATGGTGCGCGAGCTGAACAAGCTGCTGGCGAAGCACCTGAACGGCGACGACTCAGAGGCCGACTTCCGCGAGTTCATGGACCGCTTCGGCTCGATGTTCCCGCCCGAGATCGACAACATCGACGACCTCATTGACTATCTCGAGAAGCAGGCAGCGCAGGCGGCCTCGCTGCTCAAGAGCATGCCTGAGGACATGCGCCGCCAGATGGAGGAGACGATCCGTGCCCTCCTCCGCGACGACCGCCTGCAGTGGGACCTCGCCCAGATGGGCGGTCTGATCGAGCAGATCACCGGCAGACCGCTCGGACGCGCCTACCCCTTCGGCGGCGATACCTCCGTCGGCTTCGACCAGGCGATGGAGCTGATGCGCGGCCTCAACGACCTCGACGAGCTCGAGAGCCAGCTGCGTCAGGCGCTTCGCTACATGGACCTCGAGATGGTCGACGAGGAGCTGCTGCAGGAAGCCCTTGGCCCGGAGTCGAAGGCGGTACTCGAAGAGCTGCGGCGGATCGCCGAGATGCTCGAGGAATCAGGCTACGCCCGCCGCAACGGCAACGAGCTGGAGCTGACGCCGCGTGCCGTTAGACGCCTCGGCGAGCGCGCCCTTCGTGACATCTTCGCCGAGCTGCGCAAGGACCGCGCCGGCCAGCACGACGTCCGAAGCGCCGGCCAGAGCAGCGAGCAGGAGCACGATACGAAGCCCTGGGAGTTCGGCGACCCGTTCCTCGTCGACATCGGCAAGACGGTGAGCAACGCCGTCAGGCGACAGGGCAGCGGCATCCCGATCAAGATTGAGGTCGACGACATCGAGGTCCACAAGACCGAGTCACTGGTCACCGCCTCGACGGTCATCGTGCTCGACATGAGCTACTCGATGGTCCGCACCGGCGCTTTCCGGGAGGCGAAGCGGGTCGCCCTCGCGCTCAACACGCTGATTAAGGGGCAGTACCCACGAGACTACCTGTCCCTCGTCGTCTTCTCGTTCTTCGCGATGGAGCTCGACGCTGAGCGGCTGTTACAGAACGACTGGGTGCGCTTCGGCGGCACAAACATCCAGGTCGCCCTGAAGCGGGCGCGTCAGCTCCTCAGTAAGCAGCGCTCGACGAACCGTCAGATCATCCTGATCACCGATGCGCGACCGACCACCTATAGCGACTTCGATGCGGACGAAGACGAGAGTTGGGCCCTCGGCTGGCCGCGCTTCCGTCCTGGCGCCGTCGAGGAGACGCTCAAGGAAGTGCGGCGCTGCACCCGGTCCGGCATTACGATCAACACCTTCATGATGGCGCAGGAGCCGTCGCTCGTCGCCTTCGCCCGCCTCATGAGTCAGATCAACAAAGGCCGAGCCTTCTTCGCCACGCCCGGCCACCTCGGCCAGTACATCCTCGTCGACTACCTCAAAGGCAAATCGAAGATTCTGTAGGCGCCTCTCTTCGCCATCGGTCGCCTGCGCCGACGGGCTATCCGGCGCTCGTGTTGTTGTT
>JBFWZE010000242.1:0-4279 GCA_050185685.1 Dehalococcoidia bacterium | reverse complement strand
ACCGCTCGCTCTGCTGTTGCATGAGGCTCCTCCTTGACGCGAATGTTCACAGAGATCTGACCCGTATCCTTCAAGAACTGGGGCACGACGTCGAGACCATTGCCGCTACGCAGTACCGGTCCTTACCCGATCCGCAAATTCTCGCGATCGCTTTCCAGCGTGAACGCGTCCTCATCACTAATGACCGAGACTTCGGCGAGCTCGTCTTTAAGGACAAGCTACCCCATAGAGGTGTCATCTACCTGAGGCTGGCGACGACGTTAGCACCCGAAATCGCGGAGCATGTCCAGGAAGTAATCGAAAGCGGCCTGCTCGAGAAAAATGGCTTCGTTGTCGCAACGGAGCGACGGATGCGCCTGCGCTCCTCCTAGAACGGCAGCTCAGTGCCTATGCCCAGCTCGCGCGCCTTGCGGATGACGACGGCGCAGCAAGCGACGTCTTCGATGCCGAGGCCCTGGCTCTCGAAGAGCGTGACGGCGGTGTCAAAGGGCCGGGCGAAGTGGCCGGACACGACGTGCTTGAGCTCGACTGCCTGGCTCCAGCGGAAGACGCCCTGCTCTGCAGCGTGAATCAGCTCGCCGCATTCCGTCTTCGCCTGCTCGAGGTTGTCGACCACGACCAGCGCCGAGCGGTGGATCGTCGTGTTGTCGATCTCGCGGCGCTGCCAGCTGTTGCCGCCTGCCGCGTTGATGTGGGTGCCCGGCTCAACTGCTTCGCCGTCGAACACCGGCGTGGCTGAGTTCGTGATGGCGATGATGATGCGGGACTCGTGCACCGCCTCGTCCGCACTTTCGACGGGGACGACCTCGATCTCGAGCTTCGCGGCCATCTCCTTCGCCCATGCCTCGCGCTTCTCAGCGGTGCGGCTGAAGACCTTTACCTTCTTTACCGAACGCACGGCGCAGACCGCTTCGAGCTGGTAGCTGGCCTGCCGGCCGACGCCGATGATGCCGACGGTCGAAGCATGTGGCTGCGCAAGGTACTTGGTCGCAAGGCCGCTCGCGGCGCCGGTGCGCATCGTGCTCAGCGTCTGCGTCTCGAGGACCGCTTCGACGGCGCCTCCGTCCGCGTTGAGGATCGTCGTCAGGTTCTTGCCGCCAGCGCCGTAGAAGCGCACCCCAGCGACTCCCGAGCCGAGGACCACACCGCCCATCTCCATGAGCACGCCGCGGCCGAGACGGGCCCGCCGCCGCGCCAGGTTCTCGACCTTGCCCTGCGCCTCCTGCATGAAGAGGTCGTCGAGGATGTCGACGCACTCGACCGTAGAAAGCAGGTTGGTGACTTCGGCGTCGTTGAGGAAGAGGGCCATCAGTGTCTCCTTTGAGTTGCGCAGGAATTGCCGTAGTAGCGTAAGGGCTTTCGCTCCTATGCGGCATCCACCAACATGACGCGGTAAGTTATACTTCTGGTAAGAGGTATAACATGACGAATCGAGTGGGAACCAAAGGGCAATTGGTGATAGAAAAGGGAATCCGGGACAAACTGGGAATCAAGCCGGGCACAAGAGCCGTACAGAGAATCGTCAACGGACATCTGGAGATCAGCTTCATTCCTGAAGAGCACAACCGTTCCCTGTTCGGCAGTCTTCGTCCTCACATCCCCCCGGAGGTCGTTGCTGAAGCGGAGAAGCTTGAGTGGCATGAAATCCGGGAGCGAGCATGGGAAGCAGCAGCACGAGACCGGATTCGTCGTATGGAAGACCCAGAATATGAAGGTGAGATCTGACCGCGTTTCTCGACACCTCGATGCTAATCCGATATCTCACCGGCCTTCCCATGCCGCTCGCGGAGGTGAGTCGAGACATCATCAACAGCGATGAAGAACTCGTGGTCACGGATGTTGTCCTTGCTGAAGCGGCCTTCGTCCTTCGCAGCTTCTATCGAGTCCAACGCGAAGAACTGGTCGACAGTCTCGTCGACTTTCTGAGCAGGCATAATCTGAATGTCTTTCGCTTGCGAAAAGATAGCGTCATCGAGGCCCTTGAGCTGTGTAGACCGTCGAATCGCGTCTCCGTCGCAGATGCCCTGATCTGGGCAGCTGCCAGGAACGAACAGGACTCGGTCATCTACACTCTCGATCGCCGTTTCCCCACAGAGGGCGTCACGCTCAAACGTTCAGTCTGACCTGAGCTCCGGGGGCTCAAAAAGCTCATTACACGTACTCAGGCGCATCTCGCCCCGGAATTAAGGGCCGGTGACTACATGTTCCAGCCGCCGTTGACCGGGATGTTCACGCCGGTCACGTAGGACGCCTCGTCGGACATGAGGAAGAGCGCCACACGCGCCAGCTCGTCCGGCTGGCCGGCGCGGCCGAGGGGGATCTGCTTCAGGATCGCCGGGTCGTGCTGGGGCATGCCGCCGGGGCTGTTCGGGTAGTTGCGCGGGTCCCGGCTGGTGTCCATGTTGCCGGGACTGATCGAATTGACGCGGATGTGCGGCCCGTAGCTGCGCTGGACGTAGCGCAGGATCTCGGCGCGGCTCGTCGCGAAGAAGCCGGGGACAGGATTCGTGCGGCCGGCGCCGGGGTTACCGAGGTCGCTGCCGCCAATCGAGAGAATCGTACCGCCCTCGTGCTCGAGCATGACCGGCAGAACTGCCTGGATGAGGTACAGCGCGGAAAGCGCACCGCCCTGCATCTTCATCCAGTCGTCCGCCGTCGTCTCCAGGAACGGGACGCGGCGAGGCGCTATGCGGGAGGAGATGACGAGGTGGTCGATGCGACCAAAGGCTTCGATGCCCTTAGCGACCATCGACTCGACCTGTGCTTTGTCCGTGAGGTCGGCAACTACCGGCAGGACGTTGATGCCTTCGGAGCGGAACTCTGCCGTGGTGGCTTCCAGTTCCTCGACGGCGGAGTGGGCGTTAATGAGCACGCTGCCGCCTTCCTTGCCGAACCCGTGGGCGACTGCCTTGCCCAGATTACGGCTGCTACCTGCAACCAGGGCGACCTTGCCATCGAAACGCATCTGCTTCTCCCTTGCTGTGGCCGCGAGCAAACGCTCCGGCAGCCCAAGCTTAGCGGTGCCAGCTGAGAAACCCTCAATAGTATGTACGGCGACTCGCGGGCACCGGCGGGGCGACGTTTGCCACCCAGCGTTGAAGACGGAGCGCTAGATTCTTCGTGCCTCAGAATGACAATTTCGGGCCGACATCACGGGTTCTCGAGGGTTAGCGCAGCGTGACGGGCTCGAGGCGCTTCACGGCCTCGACCGCGAGCTCATTCAGGCCGGTGCCGCCGTTCGCCACGTACTCGATGATCTGGCGGCGCATGCGGGGCTCCCAGAAGCTCTTGAGGTGGTTGCGCACGCCCTCGATTGCCTCTTCGCGCGGGTAGGAGGCGAAGAAGAGACTGATCTGATTCGCCTTGTGCAGCATCACGTGCTCTTCCATCGACGCGCTCCTACCATTTCTTCTTACGGCCGCGGCCGCCGACCAGGGTCGTCTCTTCACGCATCTCTTCGTAGTTCAGCTGCCACTCTGAGGCGTGCGAGGTCTTGCGCACCTGCACCGCCGTCACCTTGTACTCCGGGCAGTCCGTCGCCCAGTCGGCGAACTCGGTCGTGATCACGTTTACGCCGCTGCCGGGGAAGTGGAAGGTCGTGTAGACGACGCCGGGCTGCATGCGGTCCGAGATCTTCGCGTGCAGGGTCGTTTCGCCGGCGCGGCTGGTGAGCGCGACGAGGTCGCCGTCGTTAATGCCGCGGTTCTCGGCGTCCCAGGGGTGGATCTCGAGGACGTCCTCGTCGTGCCAGACGACATTGCTGGTACGGCGGGTCTGGGCGCCGACGTTGTACTGCGAGAGGATGCGTCCGGTGGTGAGGAGGAGCGGGAAGCGGTCAGTCGTTTTCTCATCGGTCGGCACGTACTCGGTGACCATGAAGAGGCCCTTACCGCGGACGAAGCCGTTGATGTGCATGACGGGTGTGCCCTCCGGCGCCGCGTCGTTGCAGGGCCACTGGATGCTGCCGAGCTCGTCGATCTTCTCGTAGGTGACGCCGGAGAAGGTCGGTGTCAGTCGCGCGATCTCGGCCATGATTTCGGACGGGTGGCTGTAGCTCATCTCGTAGCCGAGGGCGTTCGACAGCGCCATTGTGATCTCCCAGTCCGCCTTGCCTGACTTCGAATCCATCACCTTTCGAACGCGGCTGATCCTGCGCTCGGCGTTGGTGAAGGTGCCGTCCTTCTCGAGGAAGGTCGAACCCGGCAGGAAGATGTGAGCGAAGCTGGCGGTCTCGTTGAGGAAGAGGTCCTGGACGACGACACACTCCATCGCCGCCATA
>JBFWZE010000241.1:0-4294 GCA_050185685.1 Dehalococcoidia bacterium | reverse complement strand
CGCGTGGCCCCGGCATGGTTCGTCCGACGAGTGCCTCAGGACGACGCCGGAGGACCGCGCTCGCGCGCGCCTACTGCCCCGCCGGCCGCGCGTCGAGTGTGATCGTGAGGTTCGTCGCCGTGTTGTCCCGGAGGACCGTCATCGGCACCCGGTCGCCCGGCTTCTTGTTGCGCAGCGCTGCGTAGAGGTCTTCGACCGAGGCGATGTCCTTGCCGTCGAACTTCACGATGACATCGCCGGCTTCGACGCCTGCATTCGCTGCGGCCGCGTCGGGAGCAACCTGGAAGACGAGGACCCCATCATCCGATGACAGGCCGAGCTGTGAGGCGATCGCTGCCGTCAGAGGCCGAGGCGTAATGCCGAGGAAGGCGTGTTCGACGCTACCGTTCTTCAGAAGCTGGTCGACCGTGTCTTTCACCGTCGGCGCCGGGATCCCGAAGCCGATGCTCACGGCGCCCTCTGCCGGCGGGATGTAGGCGACGTTGATACCCATGATCTCGCCGTTGCCATTCACCAGCGCACCGCCGGAGTTTCCGGGCGAAATCGCGGCGTCGGTCTGGATCAGGTCGACGAGCGCAGGCGTCTGACCGCCCGACGGCACCGAACGGTGCAGCCCGGAGACGATGCCGGAGGTCACGGTGTTCTCGAAACCGAGCGGGTTGCCGATCGCCACCGCCAGCTCACCCACCTTCGGCAGTTCGTCGGCGAACTCAGCCGGCGTCAGGTTCTCGTGGTCAATCTTGATCACTGCGAGGTCGGTGAAGGGGTCAGAAGCGGTGAAGGTCGCAGGGACCTGTTCTCCCGTCGCAAGGACCACGGTAAGCCTCGCTGCATCGCCGGCAACGTGGTCGTTCGTGACGATGTTGCCGCTCGTGTCCCAGATCACGCCGCTGCCCTGTCCTTCCTCGCCGCCGTTCGTTGTCACGAGAATCGTCACGACGGAAGGCTGCACCTCATCGACGATGCTGGGGATGTCGTTCTTCGTGACGCTGTTGCCGCCGCCCTGGTTGCCGGTGGACGACGTCCCTGAAGGCTGAGACGTCGCCGTCGCCGCGTTTCCGGGCGTTGCCGTTGGGCTGCCGCCGTTGTCGTCGTCACTGCTGCAGGCGGCGCCAAAGAGCAGCGACCCGGCAGCCAGAAGGCCGACGAGACGCAGGGCTGGAGATGGGCGCATAGAGACCTCCGCTGGGCGCGGGGTCGCAGTCTCCTCTCTAGAGAGCGTAGTCGGGCTGCGCTAACGCCAGGGTCTCGCGGCGGCAGCGAAGCTTGCGGATGAGGAGCAAACGGGAGCTTGCAGTCGGGCAATCGGGCATGTCACAGGGAGTTACGCGGACGAGGTCTTCCTTCGGACAGGTTATACAGGACTGCTGACACCCCTTGCCCGATTGCCCGATTACCCAAAGAAGGGCGCCTCGGTTCGCGAGGCGCCCTCACAGAATCAGACCCGTCTTTGCTCTACCCCCAGACCTCCTGCGCGACCTCAGCGACGAGCTCCAGCTTGCGGCGCTGGTCTTCCCAGGTCAGCAGGTTGCCCGGAGCCGTCGACGCGAAGCCGCACTGCGGGCTGATCGCCAGGTTCTCGATCGCGACGTACTTCGAGGCCTCTTCGATGCGGCGCAGGATGTCCTCTTTCTTCTCGAGCTGCGGCAGCTTCGAAGAGATCAGCCCGAGGACGACCATCTTGTCCTTCGGCATGTAACGCAGCGGCTCGAAGCTGCCGGCCCGCTCCGTGTCGTACTCGAGCAGGAAGCGGTCGACGTTCATCGTGTTGAACAGCTTCTCGGCCACCGGGTCGTAGCCGCCTTCGCCGCTCCAGGCGCTGCGGTTGTTGCCGCGGCAGATGTGGTGGCCGACGACGACGCCGGGCGTGCCGCGGGCGCCCTCGATGCAGATGTTGTCCCAGGCGATCTGCTGGTCGAGCTCCTTCTCGAGGTCGATGCCCTGGTCGATCATCGCCTGCCGCCGGTACTCGACCATCCACGACGTGTAGCGCAGCGAGTCGAGCTGGATGTAGGACGCACCCATGCCGATGAGCTCGTGCACCTCCTGGTTGAGGAAGCCCATCAACTCATGCGAGAGGTCGTCGACGCTGGGGTAGAACTTGTCCGTGATCCCGGGCTTGTACCAGCCGGAGGCGCGGCCGCTGACCGCCGCGAGCGTGATCTTGAAGTTGCCCGGCGCATTCTTCTTGAGGAATGCCGCCTCATCGCCGACGAGGCTGCGCGCCTTCGTCAGCTTCGCCGCCGCGACCCACGTTCCCTGCGTCATCTCCGCCAGCGTCTCGCGCGCCATCTCGCTGCTGCCGCCCTTCCAGTGGCCGGTGGCGACGCTGCCGCTGGGCGGTGCCGGGTCGGGGTCTGGGATCAGCCCGTCGAGCGAGTCCTTCATTGCGCCCGCCCACCAGCTCCGGCGGTACTCCCCGTCGGTGAAGATCGCGACGCCGGCCTCCTTTTGCACCTTGATCGCCTCGAGCGCCCACTTGTTGGCGATCTCGTTCAGCTGCTCGGCCGTGATCTTGCCGGCATCGAAGTCGCGGCGGGCCTCCAGCATCTCCGGCGGCCGCAGCAGGCTTCCGACGTGGTCGGCTCGGTACGCAGGTTCAGTAGGCATCGTTCCCTCCAGTAGCAATAGCGGTTCGTTCGACGACGCCGATCATTCCAGACTCGCGCCGGGGACGCGATAGCTGCGCCGCCGAAAGATTCACGAAGGCATAGGTGGTAGGCCATAGGAAGCGACGATCATCGGATCCCGAGCTGCGAGCGCGTGGGGTTGGAAGGGACGTAGCCCCTCGCGGGGTCCCCTGCGTCTGGATGGCGATCGTCGTGCTCTGGGTTGGAAGGGGCGAAGCCCCCTCCCGGGGTCTGGGGTGTCCCCAGTTGTATAACACCCGTCGCAAGCCGCGAAGCGATGCGCAGCGCCGGCTGGCCGCCCGTCTCTGATACCAGCAGCACTCTCACACCGGGGACGAGGCCGCATCGGTCGCCCTCACCCCGAATCGCTAGCGCTCTCTCTCTTCGCGAGCCCTCTCCCGGGCCAGGAGAGGGGACCAATTGGCTGCGTAGATCACATGAGCGCATGGGGCTGGAAGTGGCGTAGCCCCTCGCGGGGTCCCCTGCGTCTGGATGGCGATCGTCGTGGTCTGGGTTGGAAGGGTCGTAGCCCCTTCCGGGGTCTGGGGTGTCCCCAGTTGATAACACCCGTCGCGAGCCGCGAAGCGTCGCGCAGCGCCGTCTGGCCGCCCGTCTGTGACACCAGCAGCACTCCCACACCGGGGACGAGGCCGCATCGGTCGCCCTCACCCCGAATCGCTAGCGCTCTCTCTCTCTTCGCGAGCTCTCTCCCGGGCCAGCAGAGGGAACTAATTGGGTGCGTAGATCACATGAGCACATGGGGTTGGAAGGGGCGAAGCCCCTCCCGGGTCTGGGGTGTCCCCAGTCGATAACACCCGTCGCGAGCCGCGAAGCGATGCGCAGCGTCTGCTGGCCGCCCGTCTGTGACATCAGCAGCACTCTCATACCGGTGGAGACGCCCCCGAACTGGCAGGATGCTTCAAGGTATGTGCCGAAACGAACCGCAGTCCGAGGAGATCCCTCCTGCGTCGGGACGGTGAATTTAGTCACCGTGGGTGCACCGGTCGAAAAGGACCAGACCTGTAGGCCGGCCCGAGGTTGGAAGGGGCGTAGCCCCTCCCGGGGTGTGGGGTGTCCCCAGTTGATAACACCTGTCGCGAGCCGCGAAGCGTCGCGCAGCGGTCATCTGGCCGCCCGTCTATAACACCCGCAGCACTCTCACGGTGATGAAGACGCCCACAGCTGAGGGATGCTTGAAGAGGGGACTGCCCACACGCCCCGCAGTCCGAGGAGATCCCTCCTGCGTCGGGATGTATACAGGCTGGCCCGCGGCCAGCGGCTCGCAGCCCGCGTTCACAACTTAAGCAGGATCTTCCCCATCGTCTTCCTGTCCTCGATCTCCCGATACGCGTCCGCTGCGTCCGCCAGCGAGAACTCGCGGTGAATGTGCGTACGAAGCTCTCCCTCCTGCAGCCAGCGGAAGAGGTCATATGCGCGGCCGACCTGCTCCTCCGGCGTTCGGCGGTAGTCCGCGCCGAAGTGGGTGCTGATGTAGACGCTGCCGCGCGCCCGCATCGCCTGCTGCGAGAAGTCGACAAGCGGCGGCGGACCGCTCGCGGCGCCCGCCATGACCAGGTGGCCGCGACGCGCCGTGCACTTCAGACTGCCCTCGAAGGTCGTCTTACCGACGCTGTCGTACACCGCCTCGACGCCCTTGCCGTTCG
>JBFWZE010000240.1:0-4376 GCA_050185685.1 Dehalococcoidia bacterium | reverse complement strand
GCGAGAAGAAGTACGGCTTCAAGGCCTCGGGCTACAAGTCGCTGCTCACGCC
This sequence comes from Dehalococcoidia bacterium, assembly GCA_050185685.1. Taxonomy (GTDB): domain Bacteria; phylum Chloroflexota; class Dehalococcoidia; order DSTF01; family WHTK01; genus WHTK01. Next base: position 4,324 of record JBFWZE010000240.1, on the reverse strand, counting down.
GGACCAGCAGGCGGAAAAGCACGGCGCCGCGCTCTGGTCGCGCGACCCCGACGCCTGCTGCGAAATTCGCAAGGTGGAGCCCAACTACCGCGCCCTCGAAGAGAAGACTGCCTGGATCGCTGGCATGCGCCGCGACCAGTCGAAGACCCGCCGCGAAATCGGCATCGTCGAATGGGACGAGAAGTTCGGCCTCATGAAGCTGAACCCCCTCGCCGCCTGGGACGAGCGCCAGGTCTGGACTTACATCATGACCAACGGCGTCCCCTACAACGAGCTCCACGACAAGAACTACCCGAGCATCGGCTGCACTTACTGCACGAGCCCGGTGAAGCCCGGTGACGACCCCCGCTCCGGCCGCTGGTCTGGCTTCGACAAGACCGAGTGCGGCATCCAGGAGGGCTCCGTCACCATCCTCGAGAACGAGGGCAAGCTCTAGAGCAACGCATTCCGCCCCACTGCAGCAATTCCTGAGCAGGCTTCCCGCGCCCGCCGAGTGACGTTGAGAAAAAATCGAACCGCAGACGTGGCGTCTGCAACCAAGGGAGAAAAGGATACGTATGTCTGAACGCGGTTTCACACTCTGGTTCACCGGCCTTTCCGGCGCCGGCAAGTCGACCCTCGCTGAGGCGCTCGCACCGGTGCTCCAGGAGCGCGGCAAGAAGGTCGAGATCCTCGACGGCGACATCGTTCGCACCAACCTGAGCAAGGGTCTCGGCTTCAGCAAGGAAGACCGCGACACGAACATCCTGCGAATCGGCTTCGTCGCCCACCTGCTCACCCGCAACGGCGTGGCGGTGATTACGGCCGCGATCTCACCCTACGCGGAGATTCGCAACCAGAACCGCGAGCTGATCGGCGACTTCGTCGAGGTCTACGCCCAGTGCAGCATCGAAGAGCTGACTCGCCGCGACGTGAAGGGCCTCTACGAGAAGGCGCTCCGCGGTGAGATCCAGAACTTCACCGGCATCTCCGACCCCTACGAGGCGCCCGAGAGCCCGGAAGTCGTCGTCAACACCGAGACCGAGACGGTCGAAGAGAGCATGGCGAAGATCCTCAACTACCTCGAGTCCCAGGGCTACATCGAGCCCGTTGCGGTGAAGGCATAACGATGACCACGACGATTGACCCAACTGCTACCGACGGCCTGATCGCCCCCCACGGCGGCACGCTGATCAACCGCCAGGTAGACGGCGCCGAAGCTGCAGCCCTGGCCGACAAGGCGAAGAGCCTGCCCCAGGTTCGCCTCAACGTCCGCTCCGAGGCCGACCTCGAGATGCTGGCCGTCGGCGCATTCAGCCCGCTGACCGGCTTCCTCGGCAAGGCCGACTACACCTCTGTCGTCAAGGACATGCACCTGACGAACAACGGCGGCGTGCCGTGGTCCCTGCCGATCACCCTCACCGCCAGCCGCGACGACGCGAAGGCCTACGAGGGCAAGCAGGTCGCCCTGGTCAGCGAAGAAGGTATCCCCCTCGCGATCATGGACGTCGCTGAGACGTACGAGTACGACAAGCAGGAAGAAGCCCGCCTCGTCTACCGCACCGACGAGGAGAAGCACCCCGGCGTCGCTGCCGTCTACGCCCAGGAGGAGATCGCCCTGGGCGGCGACATTACCCTCTTCCAGCGCCAGCAGTACAGCGAGTTCAACGCCCACCGGCGCGACCCGAAGGAGACTCGGGCAGCGTTCGTCGAGAAGGGCTGGAAGACGGTTGTCGGTTTCCAGACCCGCAACCCGGTCCACCGCGCCCACGAGTACATCCAGAAGGTGGCGATGGAGTCGCTTGACGGCCTCCTGCTCCACCCGCTCGTCGGCAAGACGAAGGACGACGACATCCCGGCGCCCGTGCGCATGAAGTGCTACGAGGTACTGATTGAGAACTACTACCCGCAGAACCGGGTGCTGCTCTCCGTCTTCCCCGCGGCGATGCGCTACTCCGGCCCGCGCGAGGCGATCTTCCACGCCCTCGTCCGCAAGAACTACGGCTGCAGCCACTTCATCGTTGGCCGCGACCACGCCGGCGTCGGCACCTACTACGGCACCTACGACGCGCAGCACATCTTCAACGAGTTCGCCCCTGGCGAGATCGGCATCCAGACGCTGAACTTCGAGAACAGCTTCTTCTGCCGCGCCTGTGGCTCGATGGGCACCGCAAAGACCTGCCCGCACCCGACCGACAACCACGTCAGCCTCTCCGGCACCCGCGTCCGCGAGATGCTGGCGGCGGGCGAGGAGCCGCCGGTCGAGTTCTCTCGCCCGGAAGTCGCCCGCATCCTCATCGAAGCGGCGCGCGCCAAGTAACCCCTCTAGCCGCGGGTGGGACTTCCCACCCGCGGTTTTTTACGCACTGAAACTCCTACTAACATGATCAACGAAAAGACGATGCAGCAGACCCGCACAGCGGAGGAAGCAGCGGCAACAGCGCCGGTGCGACGCCGCCTCGCGCGCGGAACCGCCGTGTCGATTGCCTGGCACGCCGGCCTCGTCGTCGGCGCGCTCTGGCTCTTCGTGATCGCGCTGCAGCTGATCAAGACGGGCGCCGGCGGCCTTCGCCCCGTCCTCGACAGCGCCTCTGCCGACGGCGTCCTGGGGCACCTCGGCTTTGGCTGGCTGGGGTCGTACCTCGTGATGAGCGGCTCGCCCGTCGCAGCAGTGGCGATGAGCCTCTTCGCCGGCGGCGCAACGACCGACCTCGAGACCTTCGCGATGATCAACGGCTCGCGTCTCGGCGCATCTCTGATCGTCCTCGTCGTCGGCTTCGTCTCGTACATCACCGGCAAACGCAACCCAGACGGCCTCTACATCGGCGTCGTCGCCCTGCTCACCGCCTTCACGTTGTGGGCACCGGTTGTCCCGATCGGCCTGCTGGTCCTCAAGGAAGGCTGGCTCGACGGCGCGCAGTTCAGCAGCCCGGGCGCACTGAACTCGTTCGTCGGGACGATTTCAGACCCGGTCGTCAATCCGATCAGCGACGCTGTGCCGCGACTCGCCGTCTTCGTCTGCGGCATCGGCAGCCTGATCGCCGCCTTCACCCTCTTCGACCGCGCCCTGCCTCAGCTCGAGCGCCCCGGCCCGCGCATCGAGGCGCTTTCGAAGGCGCTGCAGCAGCGCTATGCGATGTTCGCCTTCGGTACGCTGATGACCCTCGTCACGATGTCGGTGTCGCTCTCGGTCACGGTGCTCGTACCGCTGGCGCTCAAGGGCTACGTCCGGCGTGACCGCATCGTCCCGTATGTCATGGGCGCGAACATCGCGACCTGGGTCGACACGCTGTTCGCGGCGCTGCTGCTCGACTCGCCGCGCGCCTTCACGGTCGTGCTGACCGAGATGATCGTCGGCGCCGGCGTCTCACTCACGGTGCTGTTCTTCTTCTACACGCCGTACACGACGGCGATTCTCTGGGCAGCGCACAAGGCGTCGAGCAGCAAGCGCAACCTCGCGCTGCTCATGGGCGCCTTCGTCGGCATGCCGGTGATCCTGCTGCTGCTCTAAGAGCTTGCCCCTACCGTAGAATCGCGGCATGTCGGGCGAGACGAAGGTCGTGTTCACGGTGCGCGATGCCACCGCCGCAGACGTCGCGGCGATCACTGAGATCTACAACGCGCTCATCCCAACGCACACCATCACCTGGACAGAGGAGCTCGACACGCTCGAGCATCGGATGGCCTGGTTCGCGTACCAGCAAGCACACGCCTTCCCCGTCCTCGTTGCGGAGCGCGACGGCGCGGTCGTCGGCTTCACGTCGTACGGTTATTTTCGCGGCGAGGGGAAATGGCCCGGCTACCGTGGGACGATGGAGCACAGCATCCACGTCCGCGAGAGGTACTGGGGCATCGGTATCGGGCGTGCGCTGCTAGAGACGCTGCTCGACCGCGCCCGAGACGCCGGCGTTCACGTGATGGTCGCAGCGGTCGACGGCGAGAACCCCAGCTCGATCCGCTTTCACGAACGCCTCGGCTTCGTCGAGGTCGCGCGCATGCCTCAGACCGGGCAGAAGTTCGGCCGCTGGCTCGACCTCGTCCTGATGCAGTGCACTCTGGACGAGCGCGAGAAGCCATGACAACGGACAGGAACAAAACATGATCATCCGACCGCAGGCTGACGAATACCCCGGCTTCGACCAGACCTACGTCCCGCGCGTCCCGGACGGCGCCGACGTCCTCGACGTACTGCGCAGTCAGCCCGATCAGCTGCGGGCTATGCTGCAGAACACCTGGGACAGCGAGGCGAGCAAGCGGCCGCGGCACGACGAGTGGAGCATCAAGGAGGTCATCGGCCACATCGCCGACACCGAGCGCGTCTTTGCCTACCGCTGCCTGCGTATCG
>JBFWZE010000239.1:0-4391 GCA_050185685.1 Dehalococcoidia bacterium | reverse complement strand
GAGGTGAAGCTGTCGCGGGTCATCGCGGGCCGGCTGCCGGCCCCTGTACCGGAGCTGACGCTGCATGAGCTCGCGGACGGGACGCTGTTCTCAATCCACCGCCTGATCGAGGGCGTGCCGCTGTGGCAGCTGAAGCGGCCGCTGGCGCCCGGCTTCGGCGCTGCCATGGGGCGTTTCCTGCGCGCCCAGCACACCTTGCCGGTCGATGAGCTGTCGGTGGTGGGCCTCGAAGTGGTCGACGGCGATGCCCTGCGACAGCGGCATATCGAGGCATACGAGGACATCGTGCGCCGCGTCTTCCCGCTGATCAGCTGCGAAGGCCGCAGTCACGTCGCCGCCGTGATGGAGTCGCTGATCAACGACCGGCGCAGCTACGACTACCAGCCCGCCCTCGTTCACGCAGACCTCGACCATCGCAACGTGCTGGCTGACCCGGAGACGGGGGAGCTGGCGGGCGTTATCGACTTCGGCGACGCAGAAATCGCGAACCCGCTCAGCGACTACGGCGAGGTGGATATGGCGATCCTGCGTCGGTTCGAAGCCGAGGGGCAGCTGGACGACCTGCTCGACGGCAGCGGCATCAGCCGCGAGGACGTCGAGCGGCGGCGCGGCTTCTCCGAGGTGTGGTGGCCGCTCAGCGACATCCGCTTCGGCCTCGACCGGCGCGAAGACGACCTCGTTGAGGCCGGGATCCAGGCGCTGAACGAGGTCGTCCCCTTCAGGACGCGGTGCTAGGCGGGCGAGACTGACGCGACCCTGAGCCCGGAGGTTCGCCCTTCGAATACCCAGGACAAACGGCCGGGGTAGCGACGTCGACGCGGGCTATGAAACCCTGAGGCCACGAGGGACAGGGCTGAAGCCGCTGTCCCTACGAGGGCCTCGGTCGCGACGTGACGATTGCCCGATTGCCCGACTACCCGAGATTAGATGACGGCGACTGCCTCGATCTCGATCATGAAGTCGGGGGCGGCCAGGGCCTGGACGCCGATGAGGGTGCTCGCGGGCAGCTCGTCGGCGTTGTAGAACTTGTTACGGACAGCGCCGATGATCGGGCGGTCTTCGGGCTTGTAGTTGACGACAAGCGTCGTCGTCTTCACGACGTCGGCGAAGGTGGCGCCGTGGGCAGCGAGGCAGTTCTGAATGTTCTTGTAGACCTGCTCCGCCTGCGCCGCGAGGTCGCCCTTGCCGACAACCTCGCCGTTGACGTCCACGGGCGTCTGGCCGGAGACGTAGATGATGCGGGAGCCGGTCGCCTCAACGACGTGGCTGAAGCCGGTGGGCTTGTAGTTGGTGTCGGGGTTGGTGCGCTTGTGGGCCATGGGTCGTTTGCTCTTTCTATGACTGACGCTAGTGTTTGTCGAGGTCATGGTAATGGACGCCCCGAGGGCGACAGAGGGTCAGTGAGGGCCTCTGTACGGCAATTTCGTGAAACTGCCGTACAGCTCAAGGGCATCACGGAGAACGGGCTAACTAGCTGCGCTGCTTGAGCCAGATAACGACGGCGCAGGTGGCACCGATGACGAGCCCGGGCCAGCCCAGGAGAAAGGGGTACACAAGCAGTAAGGGCATTGCTCCCGTTATACCACCGTGAGCATGCGGTCGAGGGCGATGCGGGCAAAGTGCGCCGTCTCTTCATCGACCTGGACCTGGTTGACGACGTGGCCCTTTGCCAGCTCTTCGATCGTCCACGCGAGGTACGCGGGGTGGATGCGGTACATCGTCGAGCAGGGGCAGACGACCGGGTCGAGGCAAAAGATCGTCTTGTCCGGGTTCTCGTGAGCGAGGCGGCTGACGAGGTTGATCTCGGTGCCGACCGCGAAGACGTCGCCGGGCTTGCCCTTCTGGATCGTCTGGACAATGAACTCGGTCGAGCCGTTGGAGTCGGCAGCCTGGACGACGTCGTAACGGCACTCGGGGTGCACGACGACGTGGACGTTGGGGTACTTCTCGCGTGCGGCAGCGATCTGGTCGACGGTGAAGCGCTGGTGCACGGAGCAGTGGCCCTGCCAGAGCAGGATCTTCGACCGCTCGATCTCCTCGACCGAGAGGCCGCCGAGCGACCCGTAGGGCTTGTTGTAGTTCCACAGCAGCATCTGGTCGAGCGGCACGCCCATCTTCGCGCCGGTGTTGCGACCGAGGTGCTGGTCGGGGAAGAAGAGCACCTTCTGACCGCGATCGAAGGCCCACTTGAGGACCGCCGTCGCGTTGCTGGAGGTGCAGACGATGCCGTTGTGCTTACCGCAGAACGCCTTCAGCGAGGCGGCGGAGTTCATATAGGTGACCGGGATGATGTCCTTCGCGAAACCGGCCTCTTCGAGCTCGTCCCAGGCGGAGTAGACGTCCTCAGGGTCAGCCATGTCGGCCATCGAGCAGCCGGCGGCCATGTTCGGCAGGACGACCTTCTGGTGAGGCGCGCTCAGAATGTCGGCAGCCTCTGCCATGAAGTGGACGCCGCAAAAGACGATGTACTCCGCCTCGTCGTGCTCGGCGGCCCACTGCGAGAGCTTGAAGCTGTCGGCGCGGAAGTCGGCGAACTGGATGACGTCCTCACGCTGGTAGTGGTGGCCGAGGACAACGAGGCGCTTACCGAGCTTCGCGCGAGCGATCGCGACCTTCTCGATGAGCTGGTCTGAGGTCAGATCCCAGTACTTCTTCGGGATGTCCTGTTGCCAGTAGGCGAAGGAGGCCTCGCTGCTCAAAGGCAGGGTCTGAATGCCCGTGTCGGTCTCGCAGGCAATGCCGGCAAGCGGGATGAGATCCCTGGTTTCAGTGGTCATGAAGCGTCTCCAGGCTGGTTCGGGGGAGTTAGTGTCATGATGACACTAAGTACAGGGAGATCGTAGTACCGTGCGCGAAAGGTGTCAACCTCGGGCATCGAAAGGCGTGCTGAGGCAAAGAGAAGGGGAGGCTGTTGGCCTCCCCTTCTTCCATTGTCCAAGCGCGCCGGTCTATTGCCCGCTCGCGGTGTTCTTGCCTCCGGTGGCGACGTAACTCACGCAATCGCCCTGGTTCTTGAACGGACCCGGTGCGCTGGTGTAGCTCTGCCAGCCACCCTTCTTGCAGTCGTCTTTCGTCGTCGGACCGCAGGGGACCGTGCTGCCAACGACCTTTCCGTCGATCGAGTCGGTCGTTACTTGCGCGGACAGGCTCAGCGCCCCGATGAGCCTGACCTGCGCGTTAATGCTTACCGAAACAATGCGCTCACTGCACGAGTCGCTGAAATCGAGAGGCAGCGTGTCCCGCCGCAGGTAATCCCTGGATGCCGGCCCTTCGAACGAGAGAGCCTGCTGGTCTCCCGCAGCCTCACCAGAGAGGTAGTAGAGAGACGACGACGTCGCCGTAACGTCTGAGGGCACGCCGACGTAGCCACGGTAGTCGAACGTCGCGGTCGCGAGGCTCTGGCCGGCCGGCACGTGAACGTTCAGGTTGATCTGGCAGTTCTTGCGGCTCTCCGTCACGGGAACGCCGGGACCGGAGGAAGCAACGAACTGGTCGAAAATCAATGTGAAGCTCTGCCGGTCATTCGCGAAGGATTGCCCCACCGATCCCTGCGGGCAGCCACTGCCCCCATAACTGATCGAATCGATGTACACAGAGCCGGCATCTGGACCAACCGCATGTACCGGCGTCGCAGCTGCCGACGCAGCAATCAGCGCGGTCATCCCGGCAAACGCTGCGAGAAGTGCAGTGAGTCCTCGCCTCTTCGAGCTTGAAACTACCCCTGGCATGAGTTTCCTTTCACTAGTGATCTCGGCCGATGCGATGATCGTTAGCATTCTCCTCATGAGGTGCAAGCTATGGCTGCCCAGCAATGTCAGAGTTTTTCAAACATGCCTTTCGCAGGTCAGACAAATGACCCGAACTGCGAATCAACCGTTCGTCAATCGTTGATGCGTATTGTGCCCACGTCGGCGACGGAGAGCAGGCGAGGACGAGCCATTGGACCACGCAGACAAGACGGTCGAGGCGGACGCCAGGACGGCTGAACGCGCCACTGCAGAGCAGGGGGCCGTCCCGGAGCGATCGAGCCGTCCGATGACGCAGCCGGCGACGATCCGCCGCCTCCAGTCAGGCCTCGGCAACGCCGCCTTCGCGCGCCTGATGACCTCGCGCCGCCGCCCCGCGCTGCAGACCCACGCGCCCGCGCTCAGCGGTAACAACGCGACGCAGACCCTGTTTAGAGAAGAGACGCAGGAGGCCGCGCCCGCGCCGCTTGCGCCGATGCTGATCCAGCGCGACGACAGCGCGGGCGGTGTGCCTCCAGCCCCGCCCGCAGCGCCGACACCGCCATCATCCAGCGACTCCAGCGGTGGCCCCCCTGCCGGAAACACTGAGACAAGGACCGGCATTGAGCTGATCCGCAAGATCAATGCGTACAGCTGGGTCGACCC
>JBFWZE010000238.1:0-4407 GCA_050185685.1 Dehalococcoidia bacterium | reverse complement strand
CCCACATCACGGTCTCTTCTTCGAGCTGGTCGAGTGGCACCACCGTGTTGACGAGGCCCATCTCGAGCGCCTCCTGCGCGCCGTACTGGCGGCAGAGGAACCAGATCTCCTTCGCCTTCTTCTGGCCGACGTTGCGGGCAAGCAGCGTTGACCCGTACCCCGCGTCGAAGCTGCCGACCTTGGGGCCGGTCTGGCCGAAACGGGCGTTGTCCGCCGCGATCGTCAGGTCGCAGACCACGTGCAGCACGTGACCGCCGCCGATCGCGTACCCCGCGACCATCGCGATGACCACCTTCGGCAGCGTCCGGATCTGGCGCTGCAGGTCGAGCACGTTGAGCCGCGGCACCCCGTCATCGCCGACGTACCCCCCGTGGCCGCGGATCTTCTGATCACCGCCGCTGCAAAACGCCTGCGTCCCGGCGCCGGTCAGGACGACGACGCCGACGCGGTCGTCCTCACGGGCGCGGTAGAAGGCGTCCATCATCTCCATCACGGTCTGGGGCCGGAACGCGTTGCGCACCTCCGGGCGGTTGATCGTGATTTTCGCGATCCCCTCGTGGTACTCGTAGAGGATGTCGGTGTACTCGTGCAGGGGCTCCCACGTGATCGAATTGGTCGAAGTCGCCATGCTCAGGCCTTTCTCCAGTTTGAATCGATAGCTGCCGTTCGAAGTGAATCAGTCAGGGCGAGAAGCGCGCTCGGGATGAGCAGGAATGAAGCGGCCAGCAGCACGCCGTCCGTGAGCTCGTGATGCAGGACGCCCAGGAGCGTCGCTGCCCCGGCAGCGGCCGCCAACAGCCCCGCCGCTACGTGCGGGCGCCGATGCCAGGACCGAAGCCCCGCGACTGTGGCGCCAGTCATGGCGACAACGACCAGAAGCCAGACAAGTGCCGGGCCACGGGTGTCATCGAAGTACGTCAGCATCCTGTCGCCGCTGGCGGTTCCATTTTCGCCGATGACGAGCGGTTCCCTGCCGGAGACGTTGAGGATTGAGACACCGGGCTCTCCCGTGGCAATCCACCACTCTTGGCTGTGGTCCTCCACGAAGATGGCCAGAATGGAGAGGGCGATGACGGCTCCAAGACCTGTAAGCGAGCAGTAGGGTGCAACGACGCGGAGTTTCTCGCGCATCAGCTCGGGGCTCCCGCGGGCGCATGAATCTGAAGAAACTCGAAGACGGCGTTCGCGAAGGCCGCCGGTTGCTCGAAGTGGGCGGCGTGCCCGGCGTTGTCGAGGATCCGTACCGTCGCGTCCGGCATCGTCGCGCCCATCGCAATCGCCAGGTCGCGGTACTTCGTGTCGAGGCCGCCCGCCATGATCAGCGACGGCACCTCGAGGGTCGAAAGCTTGTCGAAGACTGCCGGATCGGCGCCGGCGCCCATGCCTCGCAGGCTGTTCGCGAGGCCGGTGACGCTGTTCTGCATACGCTGGGCCCGTAGCGCGTCGCGTTTCTCCTGCGGCAGCGACGCCTGGCTGGCCCAGAGCGGGATGCTCTGCCAGTAGTCGATGAACGGCTCCAGCCCCTTGCGCTCCAGCCGCTGCGCCAGCGCCTCGTCGCTCTGTATGCGCGCCTGCCGCTCCGCCTCGTCCTCGATGCCGGTCGACGCGCTCTCGAGCACCAGCGCCCAGAGCCGCTCGGGGTGCCGCAGCGCGTACCGAACGGCGATCCGTCCGCCCATCGAGTAGCCCAGCAGCGCGATCTTGCCGAGGTCGAGCACCTCGACCAGCGCCTCGATGTCGTCGATGCAGCGGTCCATCGTGTAGCGCGACGCGTCTTCCGGTGAGTCCGACATCCCGTGGCCGATGACGTCGAGCGCCAGCGTGCTGAACCCCGGCCACGACCGCGCGAAGCTGAGCAGCGAGCGGCTGCTCCCCGTGAAGCCGTGCAGCAGAACCACCGGCGGCCCGTCGCCCGAGCCCTCGACGTTCAGGAGCAGGTCGTTGACCTCGACGATCATCGCAGCGCCTCGGCGACTCGGCCCCAGATCCGGTTGTGTGCTGCCAGGTTCTCGTCGCGGTCGGTACGCACCTCGATGATGCTGACGCCTCGTTGCGCCAGAGACAGCCGCAGCGCGTCGTCGTATTCGTCCGGCGAATCGGCCCGCGTGTAATCGAGGCCGTAGAGCTCGGCGGTGCGCCGGAAGTCGAGGCCGTGCGGCGTGCCCCAGAGCGCCTCGTAGTTCGCGACGCCCTCGGTCTTCTGCGGCAGGAACGAGAAGATTCCGCCGCCGTCGTTGTGAATGACGACGATCGTCAGGTTGATCCGGTCGCCGTACTGCTTCGCCATCAGCAGCCCGTTCATGTCGTGGTAGAAGGAAATGTCGCCGATGACCAGCACCGTAGGCCGCCCCGTCGCCGCTGCCACGCCGAGCGCACTTGACGTAACGCCATCAATGCCGCTGGCGCCGCGGTTGCAGAGGAAGCGCACCTCGCGCGTCCCCGCCGCGTAGAACGAATCGAGGTCGCGTACCGGCATCGAGTTGCCCGCGTAAACGATCGCTCGCTCCGGCAGCAGCGCGGGCAGGCGCGAGAACACCGTAGCTTCGGTCATTGCCGCCTCGGCGGCGCACTCGCTGCGGACCACTGCCTCCGCGGCCGCGTTGAGCGAGACCCAGCGCATGATCCAGGGCCCCGACTCCTCTCGCCAGGGCAGGGCACGGTCGAGGTCCTCGCAGAAGGCGGTGGCGTCGCAGAAGACGAACTCGCTCGCCGTCATCTGGGGGTCGGTCCACATCCCCTCGTCGGCGATGACGACCTGCCGCACGTCGGCGTTGTGCTCGAGGTAGGTCGCCAACGGCTTCGAGATCTGGGTCGCCCCGAAGCGCAGGATCACCTGCGGCTTCAGCTCGGCGACGATCTCCGGGACGCGCAGCATCGCGTCGAAGTTGTCGATCACGAGTCCGCCGAGGTCCCAGCCCGTACGCGTCTGCGACAGCACATCGCTGATCAACGGGAAGCCCAGCGTCCTCGAGAGGTTGCGCGCCGCCGCACCGAACGCCGGGTCGTCCTGTCCGCCGCAGACCATCAGCCCTCGGATCACGCCGCGCCTCGGCCCCCGCAGCTCGTCGGCAAAGCGCTGCACGGTCGCGCGGTCGGGCCGTCTCACCGCCGCCGTAGTACGAAGCGTCGGTGCCGGGGCAGGCGCCGCGTCTTCTCGCGGCGCCGGGATCAGCGGCTCGCGGAAGGGGAAATTGAGGTGCACCGGGCCCATTGGCGCTGCCTGCGCGGTCGTGACGGCGCGGTCGGCGATGCCGCGGACGTAGCGCTGCGCAGCGGGTGTCGATTCAGGCAGCAGCAGCTCCTCCGACCACTTCACGTGCGGGCCAAAGAGGCGCAGCTGGTCAATCGTCTGGGTCGAGCCGATGCCGCGCAGCTCCGCCGGCCGGTCCGTCGTCAGTACCAACAGGGGCACGTTGCCCAGGTACGCCTCGACCACCGCCGGCGCGAAGTTCACGCACGCCGTCCCCGAGGTCCCGACCACCGCGACCGCCTTGCGCGACCCCTTCGCGAGGCCGAGCGCAAAAAACGCCGCCGACCGCTCATCGAGGTGAATCCAGGCGCGGAGGCCTGGCTCTTCGTGCAGGACCATCGACAGCGGCGTCGAGCGCGATCCCGGGCAGATCACCACGTCGGTGACGCCGGCCCGCACCAGCTCACCGGCGAAGGCGCCGATGTAGCTGCGCAGGGTGAGTGCGTGCGGCGTGGGGGTCTTCGTTGCGGTGTCGTTCATTGTTATTCCTGTCTCAAGGCCCAGAGCATCGCCCGCAGCTTCAGCTCCGTCTCTTCGAATTCTTTCGCCGCGTCGGAGCCCTCGACGATGCCGTTGCCGGCGTAGAGGCGCGCCTGGTTGCCCTCGATCAGCGCCGACCGGATCGCCACCGCGAAGTCGCCGTTTCCGGCCGCGTCGACCCAGCCTACCGGCGCTGCGTACCAGCCGCGGTCGAACGACTCGAGCTCGCCGATCTTCGCGACGGCGGCATCGCGCGGGTAGCCGCCCATCGCCGGCGTCGGGTGCAGCCGCTCGACGAGGTCGAAGAGCTCGATGCCAGGCCTCGCGACCGCCGTGATCGGCGTATGCAGGTGCTGGACGTCGGCGGTGCGCTTGATCAGCGGCCGTTCCGGCGCGTCGACCGACTCGCAGACCGGCGCCAGTGATTCGCGGATCGCCCGCGCCACCACCTCGTGCTCGTGCAGTTCCTTCGAGTCGTGCTGGATCGCATCCGCCAGCGCCTCCGCCTCGCTCGCGTCGCCAGGGAGCCGGATCGTGCCGGCGAGGCAGTCGATTTTCACCCTGCCGTCGCTCAGGCTGACGAGGCGCTCCGGCGTCGCCCCGAGGAAGCAGGTCTCGTTGCGTCCTGCCGCGAAGATCGTCGCCCGTGGGTTGCGCTCGGCCAGCGCCCGCAGCAC
>JBFWZE010000237.1:0-4445 GCA_050185685.1 Dehalococcoidia bacterium | reverse complement strand
ACGCACGTTCGCCCGAAGAGGCGGTTGCGTACCTGATGAAGCTGCGCCAGACCCTGCGCTACCTCGGTGTGAGCGACGCGGACATGGAGTCTGGCAACTTCCGCTGCGAGCCCAACATCAGCCTGCGCCCCCGCGGCTCCCAGGAGTTCGGGTCGAAGGTCGAGCTCAAGAACCTCAACAGCTTCCGCGCCGCCCTTCGCGGCATGCAGTTCGAAGTCGAACGCCAGGGCGCCATCTTGATGGCAGGCGGCCGCGTGCCGTCCGAGACCCGAGGCTGGCGCGAAGAGACCCAGGAGACCGCGAGCCAGCGCTCGAAGGAGCAGGCCCACGACTACCGCTACTTCCCGGAGCCGGATCTGCCGCCGATCCTGGTGTCTCGCGAGCAGGTTGCCGACCTCAGGGCCCGCCTGCCGGAGCTGCCGGACAGCCGCAAGTCGCGCTTCATCGACGACTATGGCCTCACCGAATACGAAGCGAACCTGCTGACCGAGTCTCGTGCCCGGGCAGAGTTCTTCGAGGCAGCCCTCTTCACCGAGACCGGCGCATCGCCGGAGCGTCTGCGCGAGCGGGCGAAGCCGATCAGCAACTGGCTGCTCGGTGACCTGGGCAAGCTGCTCAACCAGGAAGGCATCGAAATCAGCGAATCGAAGGTCCTGCCTTCGCAGCTCTCCGCGCTCGTCGGCCTCATCGAGGCGGGCAAGATTAGCGGTACTGCAGCAAAGCAGGTCATCGAAGAGATGTTCCGCAGCGGCAAAGACCCGGAGACTGTGGTCAGCGAGAAGGGCCTCGGCCAGATCGAGGACAGCAGCGTCATCGATGCCGCCGTCGCGAAGGTGCTCGAGGCCAACGCCGGGCCGGTAGCCGACTACCGTGCCGGCAAGGTCGCGGCGCTGAACATGCTCGTCGGCCAGGTGATGAAAGAGACCCGCGGCCGCGCAAACGCCGCCCAGGTGCAGGCGCTCCTGCGCGCCGAGCTCGATAAGCCCCTGTAACGCCGCCCCGCACAGCAGCGTTCGACAGGAAAGGGAGACTCTCTATTCGCCAGGCCATGCAATCGCTGAGGACCGGCAACTTCATCAAGTGGTTCTACCTGGGCATGCACATCAAGCGCTGGCTCGCGCTGACGCTTGTCGGGGTAGCGATCATGGGCCTCGGCTTCGGCTATGTGCTGCGAGAGGTCTACGTTCAGTACACCTTCCCGAGTGAGGTCTACTACCTCACCCTCCAGTTCCTGCCCCGCTTCGTGCGCGCCGCCCTGTTCATAACCGTGGCGATGAGCATCATCCTCTTCAGCGTCTGGAAGCTGAACACCTCGCTGGTGGACGCCTTCCGGACGACGGAGAACGATAGCGTGCTCGACGCGATCTACCGCTATCGCTACCAGGCGCGCGGGCCGAAGATCGTGGCGATCGGCGGCGGCACCGGCCTTCCCGTCCTCCTCCGAGGCCTCAAGCAGCACACCAGCAACCTGACCGCGATCGTCACCGTGGGCGACGACGGCGGCTCTTCTGGCCGTCTCCGCCAGGAGCTCGGCGTGTTGCCGCCGGGCGACCTGCGCAACTGCATCGCCGCGCTGGCGGAAGCTGAGCCGTTGATGACCAGCCTCTTCCAGTACCGCTTCAACGAAGGCTCCGGCCTCGAAGGACACAGCTTCGGCAACCTGTTCATCGTCGCGATGTCGGGCGTCACCGGGAACTTCGAGGAGGCCGTGCGCGAGACCAGCCGCGTCCTCGCCGTCCGCGGCCAGATCCTGCCCTCGACGCTGCACCACGTCACCGTCCACGCCCGCACCGCCGACGGCGAGATGATCAGCGGCGAGCACAACATCACCGAGCACGGCTCGCGCATCGCCGAGATCTTCCTGCAGCCCTCGACCATCGAGATCAACCCGGAGGCCAGCAGGGCGATCCTTGAGGCGGACCTCATCGTGGTCGGCCCGGGTAGCCTTCTGACGTCAGTCCTGCCGAACCTGCTCGTCAACGGCGTGCGTCAGCGCCTCGCCGTCTCGCGGGCCACGAAGGTCTACGTCTGCAACGTCGCCACCCAGCACGGCGAGACGGACGACTTCTCGGTCAGCGACCACTTCCAGACCCTCGTCCAGCACGTCGGTCCGGGGCTCTTCGACTACGTGCTCGCGAACGACAACGTCGCCGGCCCGCTGCCGGACGCCTGGCACTCGCAGCCCGTCGCGATCGACAAGCAGACGATCGATGGCGCCCGCGTCATCACCGCGGACGTGATTTCGGAGAAAAACCGCTACCATCATGACCCGGAGAAGCTGGCATCGGCGATCATGCGGCTCTACGCGGCGCGCAACCAGTGGGAGCCACGCCCGGCCCCGCTAGCCGCTGCGGCCGAGACCCGGTAAACTACTGCGCGTATGACTTTCGAGAACTATCTCAACATCGGTCAGATCCTCGTGTCGGTCGTGTTGATCGTCGTGATCTTGCTGCAGGCAAAGGGCTCCGGTTTCGGTGCCGGCCTCGGTGGGACCACGTCATCGTTCCGCACCCGCCGCGGCCTTGAGAAGACGCTTTTCCAGGCAACGATCGCTCTGACCATCATCTTCCTCGCCATGTCCGCCTGGAGCGTCGCCGCCATCTAGTGGCATGAACCGCCGGTGGCCTGAGCCGCCGCGCCGGTCGCCGGGAATCTGCCCGCCATGCGCAAGAGCCGCAACCGCTGGCTGTTTCTCTTCGTCCTGATTGCGGGCCTCGCTGCGTTCACCGCGGTCTGGTACGGCGATCAACGCGAAACCGGCAGCGGCGCGCCCGAGTTCGGCGGCAGCTACGTCGAGGGCATGACAGGCGCACCCGGCCGCATTAACCCCCTCTTCGCCGGGCTGAACGACGTCGACCAGAGCCTGGTTTCACTGATCTTCGCCGGCCTCACCAAACTCGACGACCGCGGCCGTCCCTTCCCGGAGCTGGCTGAGACCTGGACCGTCAGCGACGACGGTCTCGTCTACACCTTCGTGCTGCGCAACGGCCTCGTCTGGCCTGACGGCGTGCCGCTCACGCCGGACGACGTCGTCTTCACCTACGACCTCCTGCGCAGTCGCGAACTGCGGCCCTCGCCGGCACCACCGGAGGCCCTGACTACCGCCCGACTCGCGAAGGCAGACGCCCGCAGCCTGCGCATCGAGCTGAGTGAGCCGTTCGCGCCTCTGCCGGCCTACCTGACGACCGGCATCCTGCCGCAGCACCTCCTGAGGGACGCCACGCCCCAGACCATCGCTGAGTCGCCGTTCAACCAGCGTCCCGTCGGCGCCGGGCCCTACCGTCTTGTCGCGCTGAGCCCCGACCGCGCTGTGCTCGAAGCGAACTCGGTGTATCACGCGGGCATGCCCTTCATCGAGCGCTTCGAGCTGCGTTTCTTCAAAGACGGACAGGCACTGCTTGCTGCTTTGAACGCCCAGGAGCTGAACGGTGCTTACTTCACCAGCGGCATGTCGGAGGCGGAGGAGCTCACTCTGGAGCACGACAGTGCCATGCAGCGCCGGCTCCTGAGCACCGGCGACCTCAGCTTTGTCTACCTGAACCTCGACCGGGCAATCTTCAACGACCGCCGCGTCCGTCAGGCCCTGCTCTATGCTCTCGACCGCGATCGCATCGCCGCTCTCGTCTATGGCGGTATGGCGCGCAAAGCGGACTCGCCGCTCGCCGACGGCATCTGGTCCGAAGTCGACTCCCTAAGCCGCTACGGCACCGACCAGCGGACCGCCGGCCTGCTGCTCGACGAGGCGGGCTGGCGCCTCAACGGCAGCGGCGAGCGCGAGCGCAACGGCGCGAAGCTCTCCTTCGAGCTGACGACGACGCCAGACACCTTCGACGTCCTGGTGGCGAATGAGCTGGCGGCGCAGTGGAAGCGGGTCGGGGTGACGGCGACGGTGCAGGTCAAAGGCAGCACGACGATCATCCGCGACGTTCTCGGGCCGCGTGCCTTCGACGCTCTCCTTTTCGAGCAGGCCTCTGCGCCCGACCCCGACCCCTTCCCGTACTGGCAAAGCGTCGAGGCCACACCCGCCGGCTTCAACCTCGCATCGTTCAAGGACAGCCGCGTCGACCAGCTGCTCACGCAGGGACGCAGCACCGCCCAGATCGTCCGGCGCGAAGACCTTTACCGGCAGTTCCAGGAGCTCTACGCCCAGGAGATTCCCTCGCTGCCCCTGTACTCCTCCACCGCCCTCTACGCCCAGCGCCTCGTCCGGGACGCCCGCCCCGGCCTGATCACACAGCCCGGCGACCGCTTCTGGCAGGTGCAGCAGTGGCACGTCAAGACGAAGTGACCGCCGCCTCGCCGCCGGTCATTGCCCTCCTCACCGACTTCGGTCACAGCGACCCCTACGTCGGCGTCATGAAGGGCGTCATCCTCGCGCGGGCGCCCGCCACGCAGCTCATCGACCTGACGCATCAGGTACCGCCGCAGTCCGTGCTCGAAGGGGC
>JBFWZE010000236.1:0-4470 GCA_050185685.1 Dehalococcoidia bacterium | reverse complement strand
AGCGTGAAGGTGCCGGCAATCAGCGGCTTGAGCTTGCCGGAGACGATGAAGTCGTTGATCTCCTTCGCGACGACCTTCTTCTCTTCCATGAACAGGTTGTCGCGGATCGAGCTGCCGCGCGAGAAGCCAATCAGTGCCTGGTTGGCGCGCAGGAGCTGGCGCGGGTTCACCGGCGCGTTGGTGTCGGTGATGTTGCCGAAGTTCACCATGCGGCCGCCGTGCCGGGTCGCCGCAAGGGTGTCGTAGACGTACTGGCCGCCGTTGACCTCGAGCGAGAGGTCGACGCCGTTGCCGCCGTTCGCGTCGATCACGAGCTGGGGCCAGTTCTCCGCGGTGTAGTCGATCGGCGTCGCGCCCAGCTCGGCGACGATCGCGCGCTTCTTCTCAGAGCTCGCGCCACCGTAGACCTTGCCGGCGCCGTAGAGCTGCGCCAGCTGCAGGGCGAGGTAGCCAACGCCTCCGGTTGCCGCGGGCACGAAAACGGACTCACCCGGCTGGAGACGTCCCGCAACCTTCAGGGCGAGCGCCGCGACGTCCGCCTCGGAGAGGATCGAATAGGCGGCAATCGGGTCGACGCCCTCCGGCAGCGAGTACAGCGCCGAGGCCTTCGCGAGCGTGTACTGGGCGTTGGTGCCGGTGAGGACCATGCCCATGTACTGCTTGCCGACCATCGAAGCGTCGACGCCGGCGCCGACTTTCTCGACCGTGCCGACCATGCGCTGACCAAGGACGTAGGGCAGGGGCATGCGCTCGCGGTATTTGCCGCCGCGCTGCAGCACTTCGGCGTAGCCAACGCCCGTGACGTCGACGCGGAGAAGCGCCTGGCCTTCGCCGGGCTCAGGGATCGGGTCGTCCTCAAGCTTCAGGACTTCGGGCCCGCCCTCTTCGTGGAATCGCACTATCTTCATCGTCTTCCTCCTGCGCGTCGCTGCCGCACAACCCCCTCAGGCGGTGCAGGCCGAAGCCAGTCTAGGAGACGCAAAGCCGGAGCAACAGGCACTCAAATGATGTAGGGCTGCTCCCGAAACGCCGGACGGCCACCGGCCGACTGTAACAGCATGGCAACGCACCTGCCCCTACTGCCCGCAGGCTGGAATGGCGGCATCAGTATTCAGAAGATATCGTCGCAGGGGGCTTGGATAATCGACAGAACATGACGATACTGTGCCGCTAGGGGAGCCCGCAAAACCTGGGAAGTTTTTTGCAGGCTTTTGGACAAAACGACGACCTACACGCCAGCTCATTCACCGGCCGCCGGGGGCGGTAGCTCCTTGCGTACGCTCTTCCGAAACCACGTCGCGTTCTGGCTGATCCTCGCCGGAGCGGCGCTCGTCCGCGCTATCTGCGTTGAGGCGAAGGGCTACGAGTTCGACATGTTCATGTTCCGGGACTGGGCCGTGATCATCCACGACCGCGGTCTCGGCGCCGTCCTCCACGCGCCGGAGCAGGACTACATCGGCTACCACTATGTCCTCTGGGTCGTGGTCCACCTGTACGCTCCCCTTGCGGGCGAAGGCTGGCGCGACGACTACCTGCTGCTTCACGTCCTCAAGATCCCGGGCACGCTCGCGGACCTGGGCGTCGTCGCCCTCATCTATGTGATCACGACGAACGTCTTCCGCCAGCACGCGGAGCTGATTCCCGCAACACTGACAAAGTACTCGGCGCGCCTCCCGGGCTTCGGGCGCGAGGCGGCGGTCGATATGGGGCTGCTCGCCTGCCTGCTCTACGCCTTCAACCCCGGCGTGATCTACGCGACCTCGTACTGGGGCCAGCTCGACTCCTTCCCGACCTTCTTCATGCTCGCGGCGCTGGCGGCAATGACCTCCAGGCGCGTCCCGCTCGCCTGGGCGCTGCTCGCCACCGGGTTCGTGCTGAAACCGCAAGCGGTCGTGCTTTTCCCACTCCTCGGCGTGATGACGCTGCGGCAGCGCGGGCTGCAGGGCCTGATCAAGGGCGGCGTCGCAACGCTGGCGGTGATGTTCACCGGCTACGTGTACTTCGCGGCGATCGGCGAAATCGACACCGTGTTCCGCATCTACCGCGGCATCTTCACCGACGACACGATCAAGGTCTCGACCAGCGCATGGAACTTCTGGTGGCCGTCACGTGTCTACGAGAACCCGACGCCGGCGGACACCTTGCTGAGCATCGGAGGTCTCGACCTCTCGTACACCCTCGTCTCGCAGGCCCTCACCGGGCTCTCGGGGCTGCTGATGCTCGGGTACGCCTGGCGGGCGAAGTCGCCGCTGCATGCCTACGTCGCCGCGTCGTTCCTCGCCTTCAGCTTCTTCATGCTGCCGATGAAGATCCACGAGCGATATCTCTTCCCGTTCTTCGCCCTGATGGCGCCCCTGGCCGTCCAGAACCGCGGTGCCTTCCTGGTGTACATCGCGCTAACCTTGACCTTCGCCGCGAACCTCTTCGGCGTCTACCAGGTCTTCTACGGCGATTTCTTCAAGCAGCGGGAGGTCGCTCTGGTCTGCACAGCGGTGAACGCGACCTGCTACGTCCTGTTCGCCGCGTCGATGATCCGTCAGCTCAATCTGCCGGGCGGCATGCGGGAGTCGCGCTTCACCCGGCCAAGCGGGCAAAAAGAAGAGGCGGGACCACTTCCCGCCTCCTAGAGGTCACTTGAGACCGAAGCTACTACCTACATGTGGCGGTGGTAGCCCGAGTGCTCCGGGCCGTCCTGCTTCGCCTCGTCGAGCTGTTTGCGGTCAAACTTGAGGTTGACGCCGCCATCCGCAGCGCTGCCGGTGACTGTGTCATTGGCCAGCCAGTAGTCGGGCTGCATCGGGGCGTCTACCTTGAAGCAGCCGCCGACGACCTCTTTCACCTTGCCCAGTTCCTTGCCGTCCGACGTGCGAACCGGGGCGCCAATCGATACCGAACTCATCATTGCTGTTTACCTCCAATGGGTCTGCGTCTTTCCGTAAACCCATATCTACGGTAGGACACTCGCCGACGCAGGGGAGTTACGCAAGAGCAGAGCGGCTCTAAAACCAGGATTACAGCAACGGACTGGTAACGCCCCATTCACACAGATGAAAGAAACAGCCGCCTCCACTTGACGAGGACGCCTCGGGTGCAGCCGTAGCCTGCATGTACGGACTAAACGGAGGTAGATGAACAATGACCATGGACAAAATCAAGGGCAAGGGAAAGGAAGTCGTCGGCGAGGGCAAAGAACGCGCCGGCCGGGCGACCGGAGACGAAGACCTCGAGGCTGAGGGCGCCGTGGAAAAGACCGAAGGCAAGGCCCAGGGCATCGTAGGCAAGGCGAAGGACGCCATCGGAGACGTCAAGGACGAGGTCAAGAAGAAGGTCTCGTAAGGACGCGAGCCGAAGCCCTCTCCGTGGCAATCCCGGAGAGGGCGCTCTCGTCTCTTGCGCTAGCGGAGGTAAAACGATGACCGAACGTGAACGCGAACCCGGCATCACGGAAGAAGAACAACGGCGCTTGGAGGCCGACCGCATCGAGCGCGAAAGCATCGACATTGGTCCAGGCCTCGGCGGCGGTCTTGCACCCGTCCTGCCAACGGACCTCGACGGCCAGCATCCGGACTCGCACTGGATGACAACTTCGGACGAACGAACCGACGAGCCGAACTGGGCCCGGGAGGAGATCAAGCCCGGCCTCGAAACGATGGAGCCACAGCGCGAGCCAATTACGGTTTCGCACGACACCCACATCGTGACCGTCTTCGGCGAGGACCTCGGCCGCGTCGAGGAAGTCTACGGGTACGCCCCGACGAACGAGCCCGCCTGGGCCGCGATCAAAGAGGGCGACCGCAAGGTCCTCGTCCCCGTCATGTCTGCCCAGATGGACGACGACGGCCTGCGCGTGCCGTATCCGAAGAACATCATCGAGACGGCGCCGGAGCTTCCAGAGCGGTTCTCACTCGCTCAGGAGATGGCCCTTTACAGCCACTACAACGAACGCCGCATTCTGCCTGCCGCTTCCGGCGATGAGCAGGAGCACCAGCGGACGCTTCACCTCTTGAGCCGCGCGGCCTGACCTCAGATCGCGTGACCACCGAACAGGCCACGGAGGATCGAGCACCGGATAGCAGCTCCGGTAATCGCGCCTTTCGTGGCCTGTTCCTTGTCTTCTTCATCACCTTCCTCAATCTCGCCGGTATGGGTCTCACCGCTGTCGGCCTCAACGCGCTCGGTGAGTGGACGCTCTGGCAGTTCGTCGGCCTCTTCGGCGTGATCGAAGCCGGGTCAGGCCTGGCGAACGTCGTCACGCCGAACCTCTGGGCGATGCCCGTCCTCGAGCAGGAGACCAGCGCCCGGACGAAGACGGTGCTCGCGCTCGAAACGCTAGGCCTCGCCCACTGGGGCGGCCTCGCGCGGACCCTTGCCGGCATCGTGATGATTGTCGTAGCAGGCCAGCACGAGGGCTTCGCCGCCACCTCTGTGCTGCTTCTACCGATGATTCTCGTTGTCGCTCTCCTGCAGATC
>JBFWZE010000235.1:0-4520 GCA_050185685.1 Dehalococcoidia bacterium | reverse complement strand
CCCGGCCTGAAGATCATCATCTGCCACTGCGGCGGCGCCCTCGACCGCCACATCGGCGACTACTCCTGGCTCTGCAAGGACAAGGACATCAACAACAATCTGTTCTACGACACCTGCTCGTACGACATCGACTTCCTGGCGACCGCGATCAAGCAGCGCGGCATCGAGCAGTTCGTCTTCGGCTCTGAGGGCCCGGGCGGCGGCAGCAACATGCGCCCCGGTACCGACCGCACTGCGGATGACATGGTGCCGCAGTTCGAGAGCGACCCGGCGCTGAGCTTCCTCACCGAAGAGGACAAGGTCAACATCCTCCATCACTACCCGGCGAAGCTCTTCCCCGGCATGGCGGATAGCGTCGCCCTCAACGCCCGCGCCACCGTGCCCGCCTTCCCCTGAGCCCAGGTGGTCATCAAACCGTAACCATGCGCCGCTCGCGATAAGCCACGAGCGGCGCTACGCTTCTCCGGGATTCTGGAGGGACCGCAACGTGACGAACGACGATATCGGCTTCAACTCAGCGCTCGAAATTGCGAAGGCGGTGCGTGAACGAACGCTCTCGCCGGTTGAGGTTGTCTCGTCGCTGCTTGCTCGCATCGAGACGCTGAACCCGCAGCTCAACGCCTTCGTCGAGGTCCTCGGCGAGTCGGCGCTCGCTGCAGCACGTGACGCAGAGCAGGCCGTCGCAGCCGGTGTCGAGCTCGGGCCGCTGCACGGCGTCCCGGTCCTGATCAAGGACCAGATCAACATCGAGGGCGTCAAAGTCACCTTCGGCACGGCGCTGATGAAGGACAACATCGCCACCGAGGACGCGCCTTCGATCGAGCGGCTGCGCAAGGCCGGCGCGATCATCCTCGGCACGACGACGATGCCGGAGTTCGGCTGGCAGGGCATCAGCTGGAGCGCGCTCTACGGCATGACCCACAACCCCTGGGACCTCGACCGCACAGCCGGCGGCTCCAGCTCCGGCAGCGCTGCAGCGGTGGCGGCCGGCCTCGGACCGTTCGCGATCGGCTCCGACGGCGCCGGCTCGATCCGCATCCCGGCCAGCTTCTGCGGCGTCTTCGGACTCAAGCCCACGTACGGCCGCGTGCCGATGTACCCCGTTTCGGCGAGTGAGCTCGTGACCCACTACGGCCCGCTCTCGCGCACGGTGCGCGACTCGGCCGCGATGCTCGACGTCATCTCAGGTCCCGACCCGCGCGACCTCTTCAGCCTGCCGGCCTCGAACGAGAGCTTTCTCGCGGCCTGCGAGGGCGGCATCCGCGGGCTCAAAGTCGCCTGGAGCCCCGACCTCGGCTACGCGAAGGTCGACCCGGAGGTCGCGCGGCTCACCGAGGCGGCGGCCCGGCGCTTCGCCGAGCTTGGCTGCGAGGTCGAGGAGGCCACGCCGGGCTTCGAAGACCCGACCTGGGCGGCGGACCAGTATCTCGCCGCCGGCATGACGAACCGCGCCTGGCCCGAGGTCGAAGCGATGCGCGACCAGATGGACCCCGGCTTCGTGGCGACGGCCGAAATCATGGCGAAGCGGACGCTGTTCGACTCGGCAAAGGCGCGCCTCGTGCGCTACCAGGTCGCAGACGTGATGGGGCGCTTCTTCCAGCGCTACGACCTCCTGCTGACGCCCACGATGGCGGCGCCGGCCTTCAGCACCGACCGCAGCCGGCCTGAGTACGGCCCGAGCATCAACTGGAGTCCCTTCACGTACCCCTTCAACCTCACCGGCGAGCCCGCGGCCAGCGTCCCCTGTGGCGTCACCGCGTCCGGCCTGCCTGTCGGTCTGCAGATCGTCGGCCCACGCTTCGCCGAGGGCCTCGTCCTGCGCGCCTCCGCCGCGTTTGAAGCGCTGCAGCCGTGGGTGCAGCTGAGGCCGCCCGTCTCCTGACGGTGAAATGCAGCTGCGGGTCTTTAGATCTGCTGCGAACTCTCGGAGTCACCAACTCCAGCGTCTCAGGTAGACGTGCTCCGCTCCTCCGTTGTGGCGACGCAGTCTGTGCTCGCAGGTCTAAAGACCTGCAGCTACGTCTTAAGCGCTCTCGCTCGGTATAGTTCATGACGAACGACACGCATCGAGTGGAGGCACGCCGACATGGCGAAGACATACGTTGACGGCTGGCAGGGCCGCTTTCTCGAAGACTTCAAGGTGGGCGACGTCTACCGCTGCCGCCTCGGCCGCACGGTGACCGAGTACGACAACATCGCCTTCACCCTGCTCACCAACAACACGAACCAGATCCACTTCAACCGCGACTACGGCGAGAAGTCGGAGTTCGGCAACTGCCTGGTCAACAGCATTCTGACCGTGGCGATCGTCACCGGCATGAGCGTGCCCGACATCAGCGAGAACGGCTTCAACCTCGGCTGGAGCGACATTCGCCTGCCGAACCCGGTCTTCCCCGGCGACACGCTGTACTCAGAGACCGAAGTGCTCGATGTGCGCGAGTCGAAGTCGCGGCCGACGCAGGGCGTGCTCAGCGTGACGACGCGCGGCTACAAGCAGGACGGAACGCTGATCATGGAATCGAAGCGCTCCGTCATGGTCTGGAAGCGCGAGTTTGCCCCGGTCAACGACCTCTTCCCGGTACCGCAGGAGCAGTAATGGACTTCACTCGCAGCGAAGAGCAGCAGGCGATCCGCGCCGCCATCCGAGACCTCTGCAAAGACTTCCCCGGCGATTACTGGCGCGAGACCGACGTCAACCGCCGCTACCCGACCGAGTTCGTCAACGCCCTCACCGATGCAGGCTGGCTCGCAGCGCTGATTCCGGAGCAATACGGCGGCGCCGGACTCGGCATCACCGAGGCAGCGATCATCCTCGAAGAAATCAACCATAGCGGCGGCATGGCGGCGGTTGCGCACGCCCAGATGTACGTCATGGGCACGCTGCTCAAGCACGGCAACGAGGACCAGAAGCAGCGCTACCTGCCGAAGATCGCCACCGGTGAGCTGCGCCTCCAGGCGTTCGGCGTCACCGAGCCCGACGCTGGCTCCGAGACCACGAAGATCAAGACCTTCGCCCGCAAGGACGGCGACAACTACGTCATCAACGGCCAGAAGGTCTTCATCTCCCGCGCCCAGCACAGCGACATCATGCTGCTGCTCGCGCGCACGACGCCCTACGAGGAGCTCGAAGACAAGACGCGTGGCCTCAGCGTCTTCCTCGTCGACCTCGCCGAGGCTCAGGCGTCGAAGCAGATCGAGATCGTGCCGATCGACATGACGTTCAACCACCACACGACCCAGATCTTCATCAACGACCTCGTCGTGCCGGCGGAAAACCTCGTCGGTAAAGAGGGCGAGGGCTTCCGCCACATCATCGACGGCTGGAACGCGGAACGGATCCTCGTGTCGTCACAGTCGATCGGTGACGGCAACTGGTTCGTCGAGAAGGCTGCGGCCTACGCGAAGGAGCGCAACGTCTTCGGCCGGCCGATTGGCCAGAACCAGGGCGTCGCCTTCCCGATCGCCCAGGCCTACGCCCGCGTCCAGGCATCGACCCTCGTCCGCGACAAAGCGGCGTGGCTCTTCGACCAGGGCCTTCGCTGCGGTGAAGAGGCGAACATGGCGAAGATGCTCTGCAGCCAGGCCGCCTGGGATGCCGCCAACGCCTGCATGGACACCTTCGGCGGC
Source organism: Dehalococcoidia bacterium (assembly GCA_050185685.1). Lineage (GTDB taxonomy): Bacteria > Chloroflexota > Dehalococcoidia > DSTF01 > WHTK01 > WHTK01. The sequence continues at coordinate 893 of JBFWZE010000235.1, read as the reverse complement.
TACGGCTACGCCCGTGAGTTCGACGTAGAGCGCAAGTTCCGCGAGACCCGCCTTTACATGACGGCGCCGGTGAGCAACAACATGGTGCTCAACTTCCTCGGCCAGAACGTCCTCGGGTTGCCCCGTAGCTACTGAACGGCCTGACACCCCGAAGGGAGCTCGTCCTCGGGCGTCCTTTTGGGACGGAGGGAACGGCCTTGCCAAGCAGAGACCTCGTCCCCGGGGTGAGAGTGCTGTTGGTGTTACAGACGGGCGGCCAGCAGACGCATCGCGCCTGATGGCGCTCGCGAATATCATCTTGAAGACTGGGGACACCCCAGACCCCGGGAGGGGCTGCGCCCCTTCCAACCCTGAGTTCACCTCTGCGTCCTGACGGGTTCTGTTCACCTGAGTGGGTAGGGCGCCTCGGAAGCCATTACAAGTCTGTCGTCGTCCTTCCTCGACAGGGACGGGAAGGATCCGCTAACGGCCCGTCGCTCTCGTTCTCTCGGGTGAACCAACCACTGCCTGAGTACACGTGACTGACTGGGGTTGGAAGGGGCAGAGCCCCTCCCGGGGTCTGGGGTGCAGGTTCCCTGAAGCCTGGCTTCCCCAGATGTCAAAAGGTGATCACGAGCGCCTGCTGGCGAGATGCGTCTGCTGGCCGCCCGTCTGTAACACCGGCAGCACTCTCACGCAGAGGACGAGGCTTCAAAGGCGAGAGGTCGCGCTCACCCTAACCCTCTCCTCCTTCCTGGAAGGAGGGCGAGGGGATCACGCCTGTGCCCCGTTCGATGCGTTGGTCGCTGGAGATAGAAGAGCCCGGCGTTTCTGCCGGGCTCTCGCTTGCTCGAGACGGTGTCCCGCTAGCCTCTGAGCGCGTCGTAGACCTTCTCGGCCGTCGCAGGGAGGTC
>JBFWZE010000234.1:0-4550 GCA_050185685.1 Dehalococcoidia bacterium | reverse complement strand
TCGGTCGAGGAGCTGCCGCAGGAGCTTACGGGGATCGCGGCGCTCGTGCGGGTGAACTTCCCCTGGGGCAGCCTCCTGCGCGGCCTCGTCCTGCCGGAAGCGCACGTGCTCGAGGCGCTGGCGTCGCTTGGAGTTGCAGATGCACGGTTCGAGTTCGTCATCTCCTACGACCCGGAGCACGACATCGCCGGGCTCGCCGGGGAGACGCTGCCGCCGCTGACCGAAGCGCGCATCGACGACGTGCTGGCGCCGCCATACGCCGCCGCCGGCCTGCAAATGGACCATCGCCGCCAGATGTCCCTCGACGAGGCGATCGCGCTGCCGTCGACCTGGGCGCGGCGGCTGCTGCACGGGCGGCGGCGCGAGGTGTTCTGGATCGAGGGGTCCATCGTGTCGTAGGGGCATTGCATACAGTGCCCCTCGACACGATGAAATGCCCGATTGCCCGATTGCCCGATTGCCCGATTGCGGGCATGCTTGCCCCACCCGACGTAGCAATCCTGGAGCCATCCCATGCTGATCGCCCGATCCCTCCTCTTCGTCCCTGCCAACCGCCCGCGCATGCTCGACCATGCCGTCGATGCCGCCGCCGACGTCATCGTCCTCGACCTCGAAGATTCGGTGCCGGTCGCGGAGAAGGCGGCGGCGCGTGAAACGCTGCGGCCGGCGATTGAGCGGCTGAAGGCCGCAGGCAAGACGGTGCAGGTGCGGATCAACCACCTCGAGACCGGCTTCACCCGCGAAGACCTGATGGCGGCGGTTGGGCCCGGCCTCGACAGCATCGCCTTCCCCAAGGCCGAGTCGGCGGCCCAGATCCGCGAGCTCGACGTGATCATCCGCGAGATGGAGCTGAAGAGCGGGGTGCGTCCCGGCACTGCCCTGCTCTTCCCGCAGATCGAAACGGCGCGCGGCGTCCTGCGCTGTGAAGACATCGCCCAGGCATCGACCCGCATCGCCGGGCTCGCCTGTGGCGGCGAGGACTACACCCGCGACCTCGGTGTTGCCCGCACTCGCGACGGCCGCGAGCTCGACTATCTGCGCCGCGTCCTCGTCCACGTCTGCATCGCCTATGGGCTGCTGCCCCTGGACACGGTGTTCGCCGATTTCAAGGACGAGGCCGGCCTCGTAGCCGAGACCGAGTTCGTGCAGTCGATCGGCTTCAAAGGCAAGTACCTGATCCACCCCAGCGAGATCGCGCCCGTGAACCGCGCCTTCACGCCGACCGACGACGAGATTCAGCTTGCGCGCATCCGCCTCGGCGCCTACGACGAGGCGCTGGCCCGCGGCGAAGGCTCCGTGCAGGTCGACGGCCGGATGATCGACGAGCCGGTGGCGCAACGTGCGCGCGACCTGCTCGACTACGCCCGCGCCGTCGGGGCGATCAGCGAGTAGTGTCGATACGGCGGCGATGAAGGCTCGTTCGCAGCAGAGCTAAAGCGCTGCAGCTACGAAAGGCGTCATCGGGACGATCAGGGAGTAGCCCACCAAGACTCGTTGCGAGCCATTGTCGTGAGACAAGGCGAAGCAATCTTTGGCGGGTGGTCTGGCTCAAGACGAAGGTGCAGCGCTTGGACGCAGCGCTTGGACAAGCCTCGCTCGCAGGTCTAAAGACCCGCAGCTACGTCTGCCGACTACGGGTTAAACAGCGCCGTGAACCAGGCGTAACGCTCCGGCGAGCGGGCAGCAAGGTCCCCCGGGGTGACGAAGTAGGCCGCGAAGCTGTTCGCGAAGTCCTCGAGCGGGTCGTTGCGGGAGAGCAGAGGCCAGGTAAATGAGCCCTGATAGCCGAAGACGATCTGCGAGTGGTCGTACATCCGGGCGATCTGGTCGGCGGGAGTGAGCACCTGCCAGCCGGCGACTGCCATGAAGCTCTGCATCTCCGGCTCCAGCAGCACCCATGCGTAGTTACCAGGCGGCGAGTTGCGCAGGTTGTAGGCGTGGCCGAGCTCATGGACGACTGTGAAGACGCTCTGCTGCGGGTAGAGGACGACCTCGTTGCGGCCCTCGTTCGTGGAGAAGAAGTTCGCCGCCTGGCCGTAAGGCTGGTAGCCGCTCGATGTGCGGCCCTCGAAGTTCACAAGGATCTGAATCGGGCCCAGCGCCGGGTTGCCGAGCTGGTCTTGCACGGACGGCGGCAGGAGCGCCATCGCCTGACTAACGTTATCGGCGCTGACCGCGTCCCAGCCATCGGCGCCCAGGAGCTGGATCGAGCGCGCGACCGGGGCCACCGGCGCCTGGGGTACGCTGATCGTTGCCGTATCGAGCTCGGCGCGGGGTCCGGCGTTGGCGCTGGGCGACACGTCAGCGGCGCTGCGGTCGAAGCCGAGCTGCGCCAGGGCGTCGCGGGTGACATCGAGCGTCCTGCCGGCGAAGGGGTTGTGATCGACGTTCTGCTCGCTCGGTTTCGGCCCGACAAGGATGACGAGCGCGAGAATCATACCGACGGCGATGATGCCTGCGAGGAGTAGGACATGGCGCCGATGGGCGCGTTGAACCAGGGCAGCGTTGTTCTGCACTTCTCAGCTTCCTTGCTTGCGGTTCGAGTACGTCCTGCACCCGCGACAAGCCGGGGATTTGTCAGGTAGTCATCAGATCAAACGGCCCTTATCGGCAGGCATTTCACACACAACAGCCCCCCGATGGCGATTTCTTGAGACTGAGACCACGCTGTGACAACCGCAGGCCGGTGGATGTCCACAGACTTGCGGCGAACCGGACGGCAGGATCTCCCTCCGTCGGAAGACCGCCGAGTCTTCCTCGAGAAATCGACCGGGCTTGCTACTGGTCGCGGTGGATGAGGCTGAGGAACTCAGAGCGGGTACGGGCGTCCGTCTTGAAGCGGCCGAGCATGCAGCTCGTCGTTGCGAAGCTGTTCTGCTTCTCGGCGCCGCGCATCATCATGCAGAGGTGTCGCGCTTCGATGACAACGCCCACGCCCTGCGGCTCGAGGATGTCGTTGATTGCGGTGGCGATCTGGGTCGTTAGCCGCTCCTGTACCTGCAGCCGCCGCGAGAAGAGGTCTGCGAGGCGCGCGAGCTTGCTGAGGCCGACGATCTTTCCCTGTGGCAGGTAGGCGATGTGGCAGCGGCCGAAAAACGGCAGCAGGTGGTGCTCGCAGAGGCTGTAGACCTCGACGTCGCGCACGACGACCATCTCGTCGTACTCGGCCTCGAACAGGGCGCCGCCGACAACGTCGCGCGGGTCAACTTTGTAGCCGTGGGTAAGGAGGGCGAGGCTGCGGGCGACACGCTCCGGCGTCTTCAGCAGCCCATCGCGCTGGGGGTCTTCGCCGAGCTCCACCAGCAGCTTCGTCACGAGGTCGACGAGCACCGGCGAGGCGGGCGAAGGGTGCTCGTCGTAGATGTCGGTTTCTATGTCCACGATCCCAGTGTACCCATGTCTTTCTGTACGGTATGCCCTGCCGGTGCTTCCGCGGCCGAGGCGGGGCTGAACTGCTACCAGCGCTCGCGGTGGACGATCTCCTCCATCGGCAGACGCGGCCGGCTCTCGCGGCCGGGCAGGTCTGCCTGCGGGTACCCGAAAGCGACGGCGATCGCGATGACGTACTCCTCCGGGTAGCCCAGGATGCCGCGCGCCGCATCCTCGTCGCGGATGCCGATCGGGCAGCTCAGCAGGCCTTCTCCCTGGGCGACGACCATCATGTTCTGCGCCGCCCTGCCAACGTCGAAGTCACGCGCGTCACGTTCCCTCAGAATCGCCACAGCGAAGGGCGCGTTCCGGATCGGCGCGCCGCCGGGGCCCGTCTGAGACAGCGCCTCCCTGACTGCGCTGTCGGTCATGGCGATGAAGCGCAGCTGCTGCTTGTTGCTGGAGGTGCCGGCCATACGCCCGGCCTGAAGCAGGCGGTGCGTCACGTCTTCGGGAATCGGACGTCCGTCATATTCCCTGCGGTCGCGCTTGCCGATGACTGCCGTGTAGACGTCCATACTCTCCAGCTTCCTTGTTCGTTTGATGTGCGACCTTATACTAGGGCGTAACGGTAGAAAATACAGCGCCGCGGTGCGCTAAGGAGATGAACTTGGCCGAACTCACGGACACGATCAAGAAGTTTATCGAGGAGCCCAACCTTGGGCACTTCGTTACGTTGATGAAGAACGGCAGCCCGCAGGTCACGCCCCTCTGGGTCGACCACGACGGCACGCACATCCTGATCAACACCGCGCAGGGCCGCCAGAAGCCCCGTAATCTCGACCGCGACCCCCGTGTCGCTATCTCGATTGTCGGCAAGGACAACCCCTACCGCTACCTGCTCGCGCGCGGCAAAGTCGTCGAAGTCACGACCGAGGGCGCCTGGGACCACATCTGCAAGCTCAGCGAGAAGTACACCGGCAACTACAACTATGGCGGTCCTCGTGAAGAGACGAGGATCATCATCAAGATGCTGCCGGAGCACCTCACCGTGCGGGGGCTCGACTAGCCGCGACTGATGCTAGTATTGGGGCAGGCGGCCAAGGTGTTGTGGTGGCACGCGTCCCTCCCAAGGATGAGGCGGGGGTTCAATTCCCCCTGGCCGCTCCAAAAATCACCAC
>JBFWZE010000233.1:0-4637 GCA_050185685.1 Dehalococcoidia bacterium | reverse complement strand
GCGCCAGAGCAGCCGAAAGCGACACTATCCAGAAGTCAGACCCGATCGTGCGGGCCAGGGCAAGACCTTCTTCGAGCACCGCGCGTGCCCTCTCGGGATTGAGGACGTCCAGGTACAGTTCCCCGAGGGCTCGGAGCATGCAGGCCTGCCATTGCTCGTGGTCGATCTCCCTTGCGATTCGCAGGCCGTCCTGCGCCAGGTAAAAGGCCCGGTCGTAGTTGCCCGTCCAGCCGTACGCCATGCTCAGGGTGTTGCAGGCGAACGCCTCCCCAGCCCGCCACTCGATCGCCTGAGCTTCTCCGAGCGCCTCTTCGCCGGCCGCAAACGCCGCGGAACGTTCGGCCTCGTCCGTCGGCAGGGCCGGCCACTCATAGCTGCTGGAGCTGGCCGCCAGAACGGAGAGGCCGGCAATCGCTCCCTGGCGATTTCCGAGCTGGCGAAAGAGCTTCACGGCTTCGCGGTGATACGACATCTGCCTGAGCGGCTGTACGAGGTGGTAGCTCGTCATTCCGAGGAGGTCCAGAGTGGCAGCCATGCCCTCCGTGTCGTTGACGGCCTCGAAGATGGCAAGGGCTTCGTTGTGCTGCAGGAGAGCGGCCGGCGGGTCTCCGAGATTCATCTGCCAGTTCCCAACGCGGTTCAGGCTGTGAGCGATGCGGCGTTGGTCGCCGAGGAGCCGCGCAAGACTCAGCGCATCACGAAAGTAGCTCCCGGCACGGTCGTAGTCGCGGGACAGCCACAGCGAGCCGAGCGCCATGAGTCCTTCCCATTCCGTCTCGCGGTCATGGGCCTGCCTCGCGGCCTCAATCGCCATATCCAGATCGGACCACGCGTGTTGGAACTCGCCGAGAAGTTCATACGCACTCGCACGGACTCGCAGCAGCGACGGGTCCCGGCTACTGCCGAGGTGTTCGTCTGCCGCGATTGCATGACTGATGTGCTCAACGCAAACGGATGGGGCAAACCGCTGCTGAGCGCGGAGGCCGGCCAGCTCGCAATACTGTCGCGCCTTTTCCCACATACCGCCCTCATAGGAGTGGTACGCCAGATCAACTAGCCGCAAGTCGTCGTCAACCGGATGCGCCCCGGCCTCGGCTTCTATCGCAGTGGTTAAGGCACGGTGATAGCTGGCTCTCTCGGTAGAGAGCAGGCCGGAGTAGACCGCCTGCCGTGTGAGCGCGTGGCGGAATCGAAAGCGCCCTGCGGCCTCTTCGACAACCAGCTGCCGGGCCACGAGTTCCTTCACCTGCTCGATGAGGCTACCCGTATCGGTACCGATCATGGTCTGCAGACGCGGCAAATCGAACCGCTGACCGGTGACCGCTGCCACCTCCATCAACCGCCTGGCTGCCGGGCTTAGCAGCTCGGACCTCCGTGCTACGGCATCCGCTACTGTCCGTGGCACCTCGAGGGTGTCGAAGACCTGCCGGTCGGCGTCATTCGCACCGTCGATCGACTTGAGCAGCTCTTCGACAAAGAAGGGGTTGCCCTCAGTCAGTGCATAGAGCTGGTCAAGAAACTCGCGCCGCAGTGGGCGGTTGAGTCCGAGAATCGCGCGGACCATCACTTCGGTCTCAGCGCGCGTAAGTTGCTCGAGACGCACCTCCTCCACAAGGCGAAGGCGGTCCAGGTCGGCGAGCATATGGCGCAGCGGCGGCGGCGCGTCCTCCGTGCGGTAGGTGAGCAAGAGCCGGATCGGCTTCTGCCGAGTTGAACTCGAGAGAGTCCGGCAGCAGTGGACAAGAAAGTCGAGCGTAGTTTCGTCCGCCCAGTGGAGGTCCTCCATCACGACCAGCAGAGGGTTCTCCTGCGCGGCCAGGAGGAACGACTGCATCAGGGCGTGGAAGAGGCGGCGGCGCTCCTGTTCGGCCTCGAGCGGCGGCGTCGGGACGAGGCTGGGGCTTAAGGCAACAAGCTCAGGCACCAGCTTCACCAGCTCGGGAGCAACCGGATCGAGAACCGGACGTGCTTCTGCGACGGGCCACTCTCGGAGCTGACTTCGGAGCAGATCAGTGAGCGCGGAGAATGGGAACGTGGCGTCTCGCTCGAAGCAGTGGCCCTGCAAGACGGCAAATCCGGCGTCTCGGGCCGTGAGCCGGACCTCTGTCAGGAGCCGGGATTTGCCGATACCAGCCTCACCGGAAACGACGATTGTCTCGAATCTGGAGTCCCGCTCAAAAACACGGCGCAGGTACTCGACCTGACTTGCCCGGCCAATAAGTACGGGGCTGAGGAACGATCGGCTTTCCGACCCGTTCATCATCGAGCCTCCCAGCTCGTGCGGACGCACACCAAGAGCATGGGCATGGAATGGAAGTTGTCAAGCTATGACGAATACGAGTGCGTTGGCGGGCGTCCTGATCAGCTGCGGCGCGACGGCGCAATTCCCAACTGACGCTGATCTCCGCCTTGTCGCCACACAATAACTACGTATTCCCTGCGCCAGAAGTAGTCATTTCTAAGGACGCGGGCTCGCTCGCCGCCTTCCAGAATGGCTGCGTGCCACGGATCACACCGATGCATCCGGCCGAAGGGAGAAGAGTGATGACTACCGCTGCCAATACTGCGACTGCCATTCTGAGCGACGAGCTGCTGGCGGGCTTCCGCGAGCGGGCTCCGGGCTACGACCGTGAGAACCGCTTCTGCCAGGAGGACTTCGACGCGCTCGTCGCTGCCGGCTTCTTGAAGATGCCGATTCCGCGGGAGCTGGGAGGTCTCGGAATGACCCTCCTGGAGACGGGCCATGAGCTGAGGCGCCTGGCGATGTTCGCGCCGGCGACTGCCGTGGCAGTGAACATGCACCTCTACTGGATGGGTGTCGCCGCCGATTGCTGGCGTGCCGGCGACAAGTCCTGCGAGTGGATGCTGACCGAAGCCGCGGCCGGAGAGGTGTTTGCGGCGGGTCACGCGGAGAGCGGCAACGACATCCCCCTGTTGCTCTCTACGGCGAAGGCTGAGCGCGTCGATGGCGGCTACAAGATTACGGGCCGAAAGATGTTCGGCAGCCTCTCACCGGTCTGGACGCGATACGGCTTCCACGCTATGGACGTGTCGGACCCGGCAGCGCCGAAGATCGTGCATGGCTTCCTGCCACGTGAGGCGATCGGCTACAAGATCGACGCAACCTGGGACGCCCTTGGCATGCGCGCCTCCATGAGCAACGACACGATCATGGACGGCGCGTTCTGCCCTGATCGGTACATCGCGCGCGTCGTGCCTGCCGGTGCCGCCGGCGTCGACCTCTTCATCCTCGGCGTCTTCGCGAACGCCCTGCTCGGGCTGGCGAACGTCTACTTCGGCGTCGCTCTACGGGCGCGCGACCTCGCAATCGAAGGCGCAAAGAGAAAGACCTCCGTCGGGCTGACGCGCTCGATGGCGTATCACCCTCACACGCAGTACAACGCCGCCGAAATGGACATGGCGATCGAATCGGTGGCGGCGCTGATCGACAGGGTCGCTGCAGACTGGTCGGCCGGCGTCGACCACGGCGCGGCCTGGCCGGCGAAGATCGTAGGCGCCAAGCACACTGCGGTCGAGGCATCGAAGCGTATCGTCGACATCGCGCTGGAGATGTCAGGCGGTTCGGGCTTCTACCGGACCAACGAGCTGGAGCACCTCTACCGTGACGTCCGCGGTGGCGCATTCCATCCGGCCAACTCGGCCCTCACGCACGAGATCGTAGGCAAGACGGCTCTCGGCATCGGCCTCGACGAGGCGCCGCGCTGGGGGTAACGAATCGCGACAGAAAATCAGCAGCGCGAAGAGGCCGGCGGAAAACGTCGGCCTCTTCGTGTCTCGGGCTCCGAGGGGGCAGACAGGCTAGAATCCGCCCAGCGAGGCATTCGATGACCCTACCCCTTATCCCTACCACCATCGTCGGCAGCTACCCGCAGCCCGACTGGCTGATCGACCGCGCTGCTCTCTCCGAGGGCGTCCCACGCGTGCGTCAGCGAGGCCTCTGGCGCGTGGCAGATGAATTCCTCGAACAGGCGCAGAACGACGCTACGCTGCTGGCGATACGCGACCAGGAGCGCGCTGGCATCGACATCGTCACCGACGGGGAGATGCGGCGCGAGAGCTACAGCAACCTCTTCGCCAATTCTCTCGAGGGCATCGACGCCGAGCATCCCGCCGCGATCCCCTCAAGACGCGGCACGACTGCCGTCCCGCGCATCGTCGGCCGGGTGCGCCGGTCCGGGCCGGTGGAGGTCCGCGACCTCGAGTTCCTGCGCCGCGCCACGGACCGCACGATCAAGGCGACGCTGCCCGGGCCGTTCACGATGAGCCGCCAGGCAGTGAACGAGTTCTATCGCGACGAAGAGGTGATGCTCGAGGACTTTGCGACCGCGGTCAACGAGGAAGCACTCGAGCTGCAGCGCGCCGGCGCCGACGTGATCCAGCTTGACGAGCCCTGGGTGCGGAACGACCCGGTCGAAGCGAGACGGCTCGCAGTTGCGGCAATCGACCGCGCACTCCAGGGCATCACGATCCCCACTGTCGTCCACCTTTGCTTCGGCTATGCGGCCGTCGTGCCCGGCGACAGCAAGCCCGCCGCCTACGACTTCCTCACCGAGCTCACCGCGTCCAGCGTGCAGCAGATCTCGATCGAGGCCGCGCAGCCGAAACTCGACCTCGGC
>JBFWZE010000232.1:2103-4665 GCA_050185685.1 Dehalococcoidia bacterium | reverse complement strand
AGCTTCCAGATCAGCTCAATTTCGTCCGGGAGCTTCGGGTAGGCGCCGGGGATGACCTGGTCGAGCACCGCTCCCTGGGCTGCGTAGAAGCGGCAGCCGGGCACGTTGACATGCTGCGTCTCGATGAAGAGGGCGCGCAGTCCCCGCTCACGCGCCCAGGCCACGCCGGCAGCGAACAGTGCCTGGCCGATGCCACGCCGCCGGTGCTCAGGATCGACCCGGATGTCGACGAGCACGGCCGCGTCGGCGCCGAACCAGTCGGGTTCACCGGGCGCGACAATCGCACCGCCGACGCGAAGGTCACCCTCGTACGCGGCGAGGATCGCGCGGACGCTGAAGTCGTACTTCTTCGCGAGGTTGACGGGCCGGTCTTCGTCGAACGCTTCGTAGTCTTTGACCCAGGGCGTCTCCACCAGCTCTTCATGCAGCTCGAACCCAGCCGCCGTCGTCTCCACGCGGAAGATGCGTTCGACCAGCAGCGTCATCGGTACCGAGCCATACGCCTCGAGGTCGTCGATGGTCTCCTGCCTGATCGTCAGCCGGTCCACGCCGGAGTGGCTATCCAAGGCTCAGCCTCCAGATGATCTCGATCTCGTCCGGGGCGTGGGCGTAGCTGCCGTCGGTGACCTCGCTGATCACGCAGCCCTGCGCCTCGTAGAAGCGGCAGGCGGGGACGTTGACGTTCTGAGTCTCGGCATAAAGATCGCTGCAGCCGCTGGCTCGGGCCCAGTCGGCAGCGGCTGCGAAGAGGGCGCGGCCGCTGCCACCGCGGGCGCGGTCGGGAGCGACGCGGAGGTCGATCAGCACCGCCACCTCCTTCGGCGCTTCGTACATCTCACCCGGCGCGACGATGGCGCCACCGATGCGCTTATCGTCCTCGTACGCAGCAAAGATGGCGCAGTCCTTGAAGTCGACGCGGCGGGCGACGCTGATCAGGCGGTCTTCCTCATGCTCTTCGTAATCCTTCGACCACGGATACTCCAGGGGCTGCTCGAGCAGCTCCCAGACGCCGTCCTTCTCGATGACAGCGAAGACGGAGGTGACTTCGACGATCATCGGGATGCGCTGGTAGCGCTCCAGCTCCGCGGTGGTCTCCTGGACGATACGCAGGGCCATGCGTGTCAGGCGGTAGCGAGATTACCGCGCATCTTGCGGCCCCAGGCAGCCCAGACGCGCAAGCCAAGAGCGGCAGGCCCAAGCCAGCGCACGAACTCGACGTAGCTGCGCTTCCCCGCCATGACCTCGCAGAGCATGCGCCGGAAAAGGGCGTTGTGCTTCATCATGAAGAAGCAGAGTGTCGGATTGCTGTGGAAGGCATCGCGAAGGAGACCGGCGGCGCGGATGTCTGCCATGATCTCGCGCTCGACTTCCTCCTCATAGCGCAGGAGGTCCGGCTCGCGGCCGTCGAGGTAGCGCTCGATGCTTTCGGCGGCGAGACGGGCGCTGAGGAACGCGGCCATGATCCCTTCGCCTGACATCGGGTCGACGAGGCCGGCAGCGTCGCCGACGAGGAGCACGTGGTCGCGGACGATCGGCGCGCCGTCCGTGCGCGTCGGCAGGTGGTGACCGCGCAGGTTCACCATCGACCAGTCATCGAGCTCGTAGTGGCTGCGCAGAGCGGCGAGGTGCGAACGCAGGCGGCCGCCCTCGCTGTGCCAGCCGCCGCAGCCGACGTTGAGGTGGTCTTCCTTGGGGAACGACCAGCCGTAGCCGCCGGGCATGCTGCCGAGCTCCAGCGCGAAGGTACCGTCCCACTCCTCGGAGGCGTTGCCGGCGTAGGGGAAGTTGGCCTCAAGCGCGACGGGCGGGTTCGTGACAGGGTCGAGGTTCACCGAGCGCGCCACGATGCCGTTCGCCCCATCGGCACCGACGAGGACCTTCGCGCGGAACCGGGCGCCAGACTCTGTCTCGATCTCGACACCGTCTGCGTCCTGACGCACGCCGACGAGGGCGCAGTCGTCATCGAAATTAGCGCCGGCAGCCGCGGCCTGCGACGCGAGATAGGCGTCGAGCTTCTGGCGCTGGGTCATGTAGACGAGGGTCTCAGGGAACTGGTACTCGAAGCCGTCTTCGAGGCGGAAGCTGAAGCGCACGCGGCTGACGCGCCGTTCGATCACCGGGGTCAGGTCAACGGGGGCCTGCGCCAGCGCTCGTGCGGTCACGCCGCCGCCGCAGGGCTTCACGCGCGGGAACTTCTGCTTATCGAGGAGCAGCACCCGTCGTCCCGCTCGCGCCAAACGCAGCGCGGTCGAGCTGCCGGACGGTCCGGCGCCGGCGACGATCACGTCGTAGTCGTAGGAGGTTGTCACCATTTCAGGATAGCAGCGGGGGCGATAACGAACGAAGGTGATGCCCGGCACCACGGTCCACGTTCAGGATGCATGCCACGCCGCCACACTCCGTCCGAGAGCCGCCGTCCCAAGACGTCTCCGCGAGCCTGCTGCAGCAGCGTTGCGGTCTCCCGTTTGTCGTCCTGAAGCGTCTCGTGATCGAGCGGCCTCATCCCCGCCGCGAGCATCACGGGTGGTGGTAGCGACGTTGGCGGGTGTCGGGTGTTCACGT
>JBFWZE010000232.1:0-2003 GCA_050185685.1 Dehalococcoidia bacterium | reverse complement strand
GACGCCTCGATGATCCCCTTCGAGATCGAGATGATGCCGGCGCGGATGATCTCGGCGACGACGGCGCTGTTGTAGAGGGTCAGCGCGATGACGACCGCGGGGATGCTGTTGAGGTCGCCGCGCCGGTCGACGAGCCCGGAGAGGAGCGGTAGGTCGCGGAAAAACGAGAGGTCCAGGCGGCCGACGCCGAAGAAGACGAAGAAGATCAGTAGCAGCAGCGGCGTCGCGCGAAAGACCTCGACGTAGGTGCCGGCGAGCCAGCGCACAGGGCGGCTCGGGGCGAGACGGCCGACCGCCATCAGCGTGCCGACGAGCAGGCTCAGGACGATCGCGTACAGCGCGATCTGGACGCTGATCCAGAGACCTTCGAGCAGGAAGCGCCAGATCGCCCACTCGGTGAACGGCTCGAAGCCCACGCCTGCGATGACGAACGGATTCATCGGGACCTCGCAACACGCGCTTCGAGGCGGTTCGATGCCCAGGCAAGGGGCAGGGTGAGACAGAGATAGAGGACCCCGGCAGCGAAGAAGAGCTCAATGGTCTGAAAGTTCTGCTGCTGGATCCGGTCGGCGGCGCCCAGCAGGTCGGTGACGCCGACGGTCGACGCCAGTGCCGAGTTACGGAAGAGAGCGCTCAGGATGCTCGTCAGCAGCGGCACGGAGATACGAAATGCCTGCGGTGCAACGACGTTGAGCCTGGTCTGCATGTACGTGAGGCCAAGCGCGCGCGCCGCCTCCGTCTGCCCTTTGTCCACCGAAAGCAGGCCGCTGCGCAGTGCCTCCGTCGTGTAGGCGCCGGTATAGAACGTCAGCCCGACGAGCGCCGCCTCCATGGGCGACAGCAGCCAGGTGACCTCGCCGTAGAGCGGCAGCTCGAAGTGGGGCAGCTTCGGCAGCGCGAAGAACCAGAAGTAGAGTTGCACGAGGAGGGGCGTGTTGCGGAAGTACTCGACGTAGGCACCGGAGACGAAGCGCAGCGGCCGCGACTCCGAGGTTCGGGCCAGCGACACCAGCAGTCCGAGGACCAGCGCCAGTGCCATCGACGCCAGGGTCAGGTAGATCGTGACTACGTAGCCACGCAGCAGGGCGTCGTGGTGCTCACGGATCTGGTCGAGGACCTCTCGCAGGAAGTCGATGGTTGTCGCCCTTCAGACGCAAGCACGGGGAGGCCATTCGACCTCCCCGGACTCGCGATTCACCGTGGACCTAGGAGGTCGCCGGCAGCTTGCTCTTGGCGTCGGCCGCCGACGGAAGGCCGCCGACGTTGCCGAGGTACTGGTTGTAGAGCTTCTCCCAGCGGCCGTCCGCGAGCATCTTGTTGAGCACGTCAGTGACGAACTGGGCCATGTCCGTCTTGCCCTTCTTGATGCCGATACCGTACAGCTCGGTCGTGAACTGGCCGCCGACCAGCTTCAGGCTCTTATCGGAGGCAGCAAAGCCGGCGAGAATGATGTCGTCGGTCGAAACGGCGTCAACGCGGCCGTCCTTCATTGCCGACACACAGGCAGAGTAGGTCTGGAGCGACAGCAGCTCTGCCTGAGGCGCCTTCTCCTTGATGTTGTTCTCGCTGGTCGAACCCTGGGCGGAGCAGACCTTCTTGCCGTTGAGGTCGTTGACGCCATTGATGTTGTTCGTCTCGTTCTTCACGAGGATCGACTGGCCGGCGAGGTAATAGGGGCGCGAGAACTCGATCTGCTCCTTGCGCTGGGCGTTGATCGTCATTGTCGAGATAACGATGTCGGCCTTGTCCTCCTGCAGGTAGGGGATGCGGTTCGCCGAGATCGCCTCGACGAAGTCGATCTGGTCCTCTTTCAAGCCCAGCTCTTTCGCGATCTCCTTGGCGATCGCGACGTCGAAGCCATCGACCTTGCGCGAGACCGGGTCGAGCAGGCCGAAGAGCGGTACGTCGTACTTCACGCCGACGGTCATCCGTCCGCGCTGGACGATCTGGGCCATCGTCGAGCCGGCGGCGAAGCTCGGCGTCGGCGAGACGCTTGCGCCGCT
>JBFWZE010000231.1:0-4762 GCA_050185685.1 Dehalococcoidia bacterium | reverse complement strand
GCGATGCCCTCGAGGTCGTTCGATGGGCCCTCAACGGCGGCGGTGCCGGTGAAGTGGACGCCAAAGTAGGGCTCGGCGCGCTCCTCGTCGATGAGGAAGGAGCAGCGCGGGTTGGCGGTGATGTTTCTGACCGCTGCCGTGTTGCGCCAGGTCGCGATCATGAAGCTGCCGTCGGGGTCGTAGCGATACCACACCGGCGTCATCCTGATGTCGCCAGCTTTCGAAAGCGTCGCCAGTTTCGCCACCCAGGGCTTCGAGAGAAACTCCTCCCGCGCTTCGGCAGACATCGTTGCTTTCATTCGGTGCTCCTTCTCTTCTACTGCCGTGACGGAATGCCCGCCCTCGTCATCAGCTCTGGGACGACCTGCTCGTGGTTCGACGTGAGCAGGTACGCACCGGCGACTCCGGGCATTGCGTGCAGAGCCTGCAGGGTTTCGACCGCCAGCGCCATTCCGGCCGTGGCCAGCTCATTCTCAGGCAGATCCCGCATACTCCGGGCAGTCGCTTCCGGGATGTGGACGTCGCCGAGGCGCTCGAGGAAGCGCAGGGCACCCGGGGTCAGCACCGGACCGACGCCGGCGAGCACGTAGCAGCGCTGGTCGAGGCCGCGGTCGCGGACCTGGCGCATCCACGCCTCGAATCGCTGCAGGTCGAACACGTACTGCGTCAGCACGAATTGGGCGCCGGCTTCGACCTTGGCCTCGAATCGCTGGACGCGCCGCGGGTCGTCGCTCGTGGCGTTTTCAACGCAGCCGATGAACCAGTGCGGTGCTGCCGAGAGTTCGCGCCCCGACATCAGCTGCCGGTGCTGCTTCATGTTCGTTGCCGCGCGTATTGCCGCGAGAGAGTCGAGGTCGAAGGACTCCGCCGCTTCCGGGTGATCGCCTGCAGCGGCGTGGTCACCGGTCTGCAGCAGCACGTTCGGTATGCTTGCACCGGCCGCACCGAGGAGGTCTGCCTGCAGCGCCAGCCGGTTGCGGTCGCGGCCCTGCAGCAGCATGACAGGCTCGACGCCCTCAGCCTTCACGGCGAGACAACCCGCCCAGCCCGCCATGCGCGTCTGGGCGCCCTGACCGTCGGTGACGACCGCCGCGTCCACCCAGCCCTCGACGAGCGCGGCCTTCCGGCGCAGCGGCTCGATCGATGCTCCCCGCGGCGGTGACATCTCGCAGACCACGGCGAACTCGCTGGCACGGAGGCGTGCTTCGAGACGGCCGGGCTGACTGCGAGGCGGCTTCGAGGGCTGGTCGGAGGAGGGCTGAGAATCGAACTCGCACATCAGCCCCAGCATACGGCGGGGCGAGTGCTGCTAGCCGCCGCCTGCTTCTGCCGGCGCGGAAAAGCGCAGCTCGACGACGCGGTCGGTGGCGAAGTCAGTGCTGATCGAGTCGACGTCGCCGACCTGCTTGCCGTCGACGACTGCATCGAGGAGCTTGCTGCCGTCCGGCAGCTTGATCGTCGTGGTCAGCGGATAGGCCGGCATACCGGCCTCCTTCTGGATGTAGAGGCGGTAGAACGCCTCTTTACCGGCGCTTTCGACGACGATCGGGGTGCGGTAATGAAAGCTGATCGTCCGGGTCTCGCCGGGCAGCACGGGGAAGAACCGGCCGAATGCCTGCTTCCCAAGCTCGGCGCCGGCCTGCTCCGCCCCGACGGTTGTGTCGTCGACCTTCACGTCGAGGAGCCGCGAGTGACGCGGGGCGTAAACGCGGGTATAGCTGCCGTAGACGCCGTCGAGCATCAGCGCCTTCACCAGCTGCGGGTCGCGGCCGGCGCTCCAGGTGTCGTATGGGTTGTGAATCGTGTAGGCGACGCTGGTCGTCGCGGTGCCATCGACGTTGAGCTGGATATCGACCTTCGCGCTGTTCTCCAGGATCATGTTCAGCTTCGTGCTGTTCACGCTGGCGTCGGCGAGCATGAGGAAGTCGCCGGGCATCTCCTTGATGCTGCCGTCGAAGCCGTACTCCGTGATCAGCGCCTGGAGCTGAGCGTCGTCGAAGTAGAGCTGGAGGTGGCGTTCGCGGGCCTGCTGGTCGAAGACTTCGAGCAGCGACACCCACTGATCCTTCGGCATCGAGAACACGCGGTTCATCAGCGACTCCGCGAGGAACGAGAGGAAGGCGTTCTTCGGCCGCGTCTCCGGGATGCCCGGGACATACTGGTCTGCGCGGGTAAGCTCCAGCGTCTTTTGCTGCAGGTTGTCCGCGGTGATTGTCACGCCGTACTCCGGTACGTCGACGGGGCCGACGAGTCGGAGCATGCCCTGCACGAACTGCTGGTCGATGGCGATGATGCCATCGGTCGGCGGCGCCCCGCCCTTCTCGACGAACATGCGGGCGTTGCGCGCCGTTGTCGGGAAGTCCGGATACCAGCCTGCTTCGCCGAGGCCCCATGAGTAGCCCTGCTTGAGGTAGTTCTTTAGCGGGCCGGGCGGCTCGATGTACTCACCGCCGGAGCTGCGCTGCCAGCGGTCGTAGAGGGTGCCGAAGTACTCGAGCTTCATGTCTTCCAGGTTTGCGTTGTTGAAGGTGGCGATCGCGTAGCTCGTGATCAGCCCGCCGGAGGGCATCAGCTCCGAGTCGTTTTGCGGTAGAACGAGGTACGTCTTCTGACCGTCGGAGCCGAGGAGCGCCGGCAGCGTGCCGTAGGCCTTGTTGTAGCCGCTCACGAGGCTATCGAGCTTGCCGACTGCCTTGTCGAAGCGTGCGGTGGCGTTGTCGAGCGGACCGATGAGCCCGCCGGGCAGATCTTCGCGCTGCTCCTTGAGCTTGCGAAGTCCGGCATCGACCGACGTCATCGCCGGCCTCTGGCTTTCAAGGAAGCTCAGGCCGGACTGAATTGCCGTCTGGCCTTCCGCCGGCTGGAACCTCGAGTACGCGAGCAGTACGTCGGTGGCGGCGTAGCCGACCGAAGACGACTGCTTACCAAGGTCGACGAGGATATCAACGCCCTTGACCTGCTTGCCGAAGACGGGGACGAACTTCGCTACGTTGAAGACGAGGTCGCGGTTCGTGTAGCGCTGCGCGGACGCAAAGCGAAGGCCCGCGTCGTGGAAGTCGTTGCGGGTCGCCAGGGCGTCTTCCTGCGTCATGTTGAGCTGATCGATATCGACGCGGTTCTCGAGGCGGGTGAGGATCGTGCGGCCTTCGGAGAGGTCGCGGTAGAACTGCAACGCGGAGTACGCCTCGAACAGCCCGACCAGCGCGAGGACGACGAACGTCCCGATGATCAGGTTGCGGCGCTTGTGGTTGCGATGACGTCGGTGTCGGATCATTGCATAGGTAGAACGAAACTCCAGCGCCCGGTATTTCAGCCGGCCGCACTTCGCTCCTTCTGATCATCGACAGCCGAGAGGGCAGAGGAGAGCGCAGGCGCGTGACAATCCGGCGATTTGCTCCACTGCGTGCGGGGTATCCCTTGACCGGACGGGCCTCTCGGGCAGGGGAAGGTCCCCCGGGGACGAAACGATAGGGGCGGGTAGGCAGCGGATATTCCCTCTCCCGGGTGCGTCCGTACAATGGGAGAAGCCCACCGCGCCGGCCCACTACCCCGCCGGAGACTCAATGTACGAACCCACCCGCCGACGTGTTGAAATTGCGCCTCTGATCTTTGGCGCGCTCTTCCTTCTCCTCATTGCCTTCGTCGTGCTGCAGACGCTGCGGCCGCTGCCGGCGATTTCGGCAACGACCACCGTGGCGCCGCAGACCGTCCTCGGGAACCCGGTGAAGCCGCAGATGCCCACCGCGGGCGGCTCTAACGTCGCGGTTACCGGCCTCGGTGTCGTCGGCATCGCCGGGTCTGAGGGGTCGAGGCCGATCGCCAGCGTGACGAAGATGATGACTGCCTACGTCATCCTCAAGAGCAAGCCGCTGCAGCCGAACGAGCCGGGCCCGACGATCACGATCACCGCTGCCGATCAGAGCCGGTACGTCCAGATGCTCAACCAGGACCAGTCGGTGCTGCCGGTCAGTACGGGCCAGAAGTTCACCGAGCTCGAGATGCTGCAGGGGATGCTCGTGCCCTCGGCGAACAACTTCGCCGAGATCCTCGCGACCTGGGAGGCAGGCTCCGTCGGCGCCTTCGTCGACAAGATGAACGCCGCTGCCCGCGAGCTGGGCATGACGAACACGATCTACAGCGACGTCTCGGGTTTTTCCTCCGGCTCGACCAGCAGTCCGTCCGACCAGCTGATCCTCGCCCGCGCTGCGATGGCGAACCCCGTGTTCTCCCAGATCGTCGCGATGGAAAGCGTGCGGCTTCCCGGCATCGGCCTCGTTTCGACGACAAACGAGACGCTGGGCAAGGACGGTGTCGTCGGCATCAAGACGGGATTTACGGAGACGGCGGGCGGGAACCTCGCGTTCGCGGCGCGGCGCCAGGCCGGCGGTCAGAACATCGAGATCATCGGTATGGTCTTCGGTATGACGGACAAGCCTGCTGCATTCGCCGCGACCCGTAACATCATCAACTCGGTCGCGCAGAACGTGCAGCTCGTCCAGGTCATGAAGAAGGACCAGCCTGTTGCCACCATCGAGACCTCATGGGGCGGCGAGGTCAACGTCATCGCCACTGAGGACGTCTCGATGCTGCTCTGGCCGGGCATGACCCTCCAGGCGGAGCTGATCCTCGACCCGGTGGTTGCCCCGTCAAAGGCAGGCACGCAGGCAGGGACGCTCAACCTGCGTCTCGGCGACCAGATAAAGCAGATGCCCGTCGTGCTCGCGGACGGGATCGAGAAGCCGGGCCTGTTCTGGCGTCTCGG
>JBFWZE010000230.1:0-4768 GCA_050185685.1 Dehalococcoidia bacterium | reverse complement strand
TTGTGCAGCCGGCGATGAAGCTGAACAGGACGAAGGGGTCACGCCACGTCTGGTCGCTGGTCCCCTGCATCGCCTCGCCGGGCTGAAGCCGCTCCTTCGACACGCCGAGCACGTGCTCGCCGGACACGACGTTGTCATAGCCGGCGCCCTCGACGGCCTGGACGAAATCCCGAATCGCCTCCGGGCTTGTGAAATCTCCGGTTGGGAGCGAGACACCAATCTTCATTGCAGGGCTACCTCCACACGCTTCTGTGGGCGCACCGGCGCCGGCGTTTCTGAGCGTTGCTCATTCTAGAGACGCTGAGTCCGCCGTGGCCTTGTTGCGATCGACGAATTCACTGCAGCGGAGACTGAGAGCGTGCGTAGTCCTGGTTACTTTTCGCTCTGGAGCCAGAGGTCGTAGGCCTCTCGTCTCCCGATGCCGAAGCGTGAGGTGAGCAGCGCCGTTGCCTGCTGGCGGCTGAGGCCCAGCTCGCGCATCTGGAGGGCTTCCGCTGCGGCAGCGTCGAGGTCGGTGGGCGCTTCTTCCTGACTGCCCTCGATAACGATGACGATCTCTCCCCGTACCTCCGTGAAGTGCTCGAGCGCTTCGGCTGCGGTCCCGACGAAGACCTCCTCGAAGCGCTTCGTCAATTCGCGGCAGACGGCGAGGCGTCGATCGGGCAGCGTATCGGCGATTGTTGCGAGGGATTTCGCAAGGCGCTCTGGAGATTCGAACGCAACCAGGGTTGCTTCACCGGCCGATTCGAGGAGAGCGCGCAGCCTGCCCTCGGTGCGAGGCAAAAACCCGGTGAATGTGAAGCTGGTCGTCGGCAGCCCGGCGATCGAGAGGGCGGCGATCACCGCGGAAGGACCGGGCACCGCAACGACCTCGTGCCCCGCCTCCCGCGCGGCTTCGACCAGGGGTACGCCGGGGTCTGAGATCGCCGGCGTACCGGCATCTGAAACGAGGGCGACGTCTTCGCCGTTCTCTAAGTAGGCAAGAATGTCGGGAAATCTCCGGGCGTGATTGTGCCCGTTATAGCTCAACAGCCGGGTTTTGATGCCATAATGGTTCAATAGCACCTTCGCCGTACGCGTATCTTCGGCGGCAATCACGTTGACATCGCCAAGTACTTGCAGGGCTCTCGCCGAGATGTCCTGCAGATTTCCTATCGGTGTCGCAACGACGAACAGTTTAGGCATTTGTCACTTCGCTTAAGCAATTTAGCAGGAACGGCGGAAAATGCGTTGACTCCGCTTTCTGGGGCGAGCTATATTTTCTTAATACACAGGGGGTGGGTGTACTAATGACGATCGAGACGAGAAGGCCAGAAGCAGGATATCTCTCCTCCTCCAAGGAGATGCGGCACGCATACGGGTTCGACGAAGTTGCTATCGTACCCGGTGCGTACACGGTAAACCCAGAGCTTACCGATACCTCCCTCACGCTGGGGGACCACGTCTTCAATATTCCAATCCTCGCGGCGGCGACTGATGCCGTTGTCGACGTGGAGTTTGCCGGTAAGCTGGGCCGCCTTGGCGGCCTTGCTGTTTTGAACCTCGAAGGCATTCACACGCGCTACGAGGACACCGGCCCGATCTTCCAGGAGATCTCGACCGCTCCCAAGAATAAGGTCACGGCGCTGCTGCAGCAGTTCTACACGCAGCCCATTCAGCCCGAGCTCATCGGTAAGCGTGTCGAGCAGATGAAGGCGCAGGGTATCACCGTCGCCGTCTCCTGCACGCCCGCCAACACGAAGAAATTCGCCCCCATCGCAGTCGAAGCCGGCTGCGATATTTTTGTTGTGCAGTCCACCGTCACCACGGCGCGCCACATCTCGAACAGCCTTGAGGGTCTGCGCTTCGACCGCCTGGTCCGCGACATTCCGATCCCGGTGCTGGTCGGCAACACGGTCGGCTATGCAGCCACGCGTGAGCTGATGGAGACAGGCGTCCACGGCGTCCTCGTTGGCGTTGGCCCCGGTGCCATCTGCACGAGCCGCGAAGTCCTCGGCATCGGCGTCCCGCAGGTCTCGGCGACGATTACAACCGCCACCGCCCGCGATGACTACTTCCGCGAGACCGGCCGCTACGTGCCGATCATCACGGACGGCGGTATCCAGAAGTCCGGCGACCTCAACAAGGCCATCGCCTCCGGCGCCGACGGCGTCATGCTCGGCTCCCTCTTTGCTGGCACCGAGGACGCCCCCGGCCTCGGCTTCCACTGGGGCATGGCAACGCCGCACGCAGAGCTGCCGCGCGGCTCCCGCATCACGGTCGGCGTCAACACCACCCTCCAGCGCGTGCTCTTCGGCCCCACCTCTCGCAACGACGGCTCCGAAAACCTGATCGGCGCGCTCCGCACTGCCATGGGCATGTGCGGTGCCCGCACGATCCGTGAGTTCCAGGAGGCCGAGGTCATCATCGCTCCCGCGATCAAGACCGAGGGCAAGGCGTACCAGCTCGCTGGTCTGACCTAGTCGGAAGCCATCTCAACGCACAGCAAAGGCGCCGGGAGACCGGCGCCTTTCTTATTCGAGATAAGGGGTCGATTGGCTCTTATCGACCTGGCTTCGATAAGTGGTACGCTCCCGGCAACAATCGGTTACGTCTTTCGAAAGTGAAAGAAGCCACCATGAACGCAGAAACGCCGTCTCCTTATCCCGTCAACTTTGAAGTCGAGCCGCAGCTGACGAACCGAAACCGCCTGACGGTCGCGTTTCGCCTGATCCTGGCGATTCCCCACCTGCTCCTCGTTGGCGGACCGTCGGGCATCGGCTCCCTGGGCCTTCTGTTCCTCGTGTTCAACGGCGACAACTCCTCTAACAACTACGGCGGCGGCAGTTCCGCGGGCATCATCGGCATTGTCATCGGGATCATCGTGTTCATCAGCTGGTTCATAGTCGTCTTTACAGCGAAGATGCCGCGCGGCCTCTGGGACTTCGTGAACTTCTACATGAAGTGGCGCGCCAACTCGATTGCCTATGTGGCGATGCTGCGGGACGAGTACCCACCCTTTGGTACCGGCGAATACCCCGTGCGCTTCTCCGCGGGCGAGTACCCGGAGCAGCGCAGCCGGCTGACGGTCTTCTTTCGGCTGTTCTTGCTTATCCCCCACGGTATCGTCCTGTTCTTCCTCGGCATCGCCTGGTGGCTTACGGCGATCATCTCGTGGTTCGCCATCCTCTTCACCGGCTCATATCCGGAGAGCCTCTACCGGTTCGCGGTGGGCTACCTGCGCTGGTCGATCCGCGTCGAGGCCTACGGCTTCCTGATGCGTGACGAGTACCCGCCCTTCAGTCTGGACTAATCTTGGAACACATCTCTTCACGCCTCATTTCCGCGCTCGCTGCGCTGCCCATCTCGTTCCTCTTCATTCCTTACGCCTACTGGCGCAGCAAGGAAGAAGAGTGGTTCCGCGTCTTTCTGAAGCCGCTCGGCCTGATCTTCCTCGCCTGGGTCTTCTGCCTGTTCGTGCCAATCGCGGTCGCCTGGCTTGTCGCATTCGCCGTGATTCTGTGGCAGTCGTACGTGCTCAAGAACGCAGTCGACGCCAATCGACCCCGGCGCCTGCCGGAGCGGGAGTCGTGGCGACGCTGAGACGGCATAAAGAAGGCGCCGGACCGGTTTCCAGCGCCTTCTTCTGAGGAGGGGCAGCGGCGGCTCGGGGTTAGTTTGCCGCTGTGTTCACAATTGCGATGTCACGGACCGGCTGGCCGCTGTAGAGCGGGCCGCGTTCCCATGCCTTGCCGGTCATCAGGTCGATGACGTAAATGACAGGCGCCGCGCCCGCTTCGAGCTGAAGCGCCGCAATCGCCTCGTTCGACTGACCGATGTCGAAGCCGACCAGAGCGCTGGTGTCGACGCCGAGCCAGCCGATCGTGTTCAGGACGCCATCGTTCGGCGGGTCCTGGCGTACGAGGGTGTCCTGCCAGGAGTCGATGTCATAGAGCACGGTACCGGTTGCCGGGTTGTTGTCCGGGTTCGTGTAGGCGGCTCCCGTCACCGCAGGCATGACGCCGGCCATCGCATCGGTAGCGGCGTAGCGCAGCTGGCCGTCAATCGCTACCGTGGCGCCGGTGTCGGGGTGCAGGCGCAGGTCGAGGCCTCGAGAGGTGACGAGACGGATGCGGTCGACCGTCGGGTTGAAGTCGAAGCCGACGTCGCGTGAATCGATCGCAGGCACGAACGGCGCGCCAACCTTCGAGGCAGCGCCGGTCCAGTGGTCGATGACGTAGAGCTGGCTGTTGCTGCTCACGCCGTAGAGCTGGCCCGTGGCGGGGCGAAAATCGATACCGAGGATTTGCTCGTTCGCGGCCAGGCCATGAATCGCCATGTTCGACAGGACGTGGGCCGGCCGGTACTGGTTGAACGAGATCAGGCGGTTATCGACAGTGACGCCGTACACGATCTGGTTGCGCTCATCTGGCACGTGGGGTGCCCGCGGGTCCGCTGCCTCGGCCGAGCCGATCGCTGCCAAGAACATTGCTCCCGCCGTTACCAGGGCCGTAGGTCGCAGCCTTCCCAACATCTTCTTCATCCACCAAAACCTTTCACTAGACCGTGACGGCGTCTCGGTTCTGGAGGCGATTCGCGGTTGACGCCAGCAGGGATCAGCGAAGACGGCCCGTGTAACGCAGCTGTGACGGCGCCGATGGTCACCCGAGCCGATTGCCAGAGGTCGGCGGAATCTCTAGGCTTTCAGTGATATTCACCCTTGGAGGCTTCGCTTGCTGATTGGCGCCCACGTTTCGACTGCCGGAGGCCCCGCAACCGCGTTCGAGCG
>JBFWZE010000229.1:0-4821 GCA_050185685.1 Dehalococcoidia bacterium | reverse complement strand
ACAAGCGCAGCGTGACAAGCGCAGCGTCATTGCGGCGGCGTCTTCACCTGCGCCTCGGCGGGGATGCCGAGGGCGGAGATGACGGCCGTGTCGTTGAGCGCGTTGTAGATCGAGCTGGTCAGGCTCGCCGGCCACGCCTTGTCGGCGCTCTGGGCGAAGGCGTCTTCTACCGTCTTTGCCGCGGTAGGGTTCGCCTGGGTCACAAGCGCTCGGATCGACTGCCAGTAGGTCCAGCCCTCAGCGATGCCGCCTTCGCGGGCCTGAGCGCTGCCTTGCATCTCGACCGCCTTCGCGTAGCGCAGGACGCCGAGGTAGAAGGTGGCGTTGAGACGACCCCTGGCGTCGGCGGCTGCTTTGTCGTACGCAGCGGCGTCTCCGGCCATTGCCGCTTTCTGCGCGCTGGTCAGTGCTGCCTCCATCGGGTTCTTCACCTTGCCGCCGAGGCTGAAGAAGATCTCAAGGTTAGTCGCGGCGCCGAAGGCGGAGTAGCTGCGGGTGCCGCTGCCATCGAGGGAGCCGGCGAGGGCGGCGTAGGCTTCGTCGACGGCGTGAGGCGCGCCCGTGTTCGGGTCGAGGTTGTTCTCGGCGATGCGGGACTTGGCCACCGCCAGCTCTTCGAGGGCCTTGCCGTAGGTCAGCATCAGGAGGCCCTTGTCGACGATGTTTCGGCGGGCGTTTTCACTGAGCCCGGTCGAGCGGCCAGTACCTGCGATCCCGTCGCGGATGATGTTGTCGATGAAGGTCGCACTGCCGTAAACGCTCGCACCGTTGGGGAACTGGGCGTAGAGGGTGTCGTTCAGCTGTGAAGCCATGCTGCGGACCGTACCGTCCGCGCGCTTCTGGTTCTTACCCTGCTCGTACAGCGCGGTGACCGCCGCCCAGTCGACCTTGCGGCCCTCGCTGGCGGCAGAGAGCAGCGCCCGTGTGTCACGCATGTCGAGGCCCATGGCGAAGTAGGTGTCGACGTTGCTGACGACGTTGTAGGCGGCGCCGGGGATCTGGGTCGGCTGCGGACCGGCGATATCGGCGCCGCTCGCGCTGACGGAGCCCGTGGGGGCACCGCCGGCGCTGGGGCTCCCCTGGATGACGTCAACGGCAGGACGGTCTTCGCCCTCACCGCTGCAGCCGCCGAGAACGAGGGCAGCGCCCACAACGGGCACCGCCAGCAGCGTTCTCAAGTCGAAGTTCCTGGACATCCGGTATCTCCTTACCTTCCCGAGCTCCACTGTTGGGTTGGTGATGACTTCAATCGCTGAGCACCTCGCGGGCCATGCCGAGCGGCACCTTCCAGAGGTACTTCGCGGTAATGAAGGACGTGCCCGCGTCCCGGCGCCGGTAGCTCACCGGAACCTGGGCGAGGCGCATCCCCTTGTGCAGCAGGTCCATGGTCAGCACCTGCGCGTAGTTGTAGTCATGGACGATCTCGGCAACGTCGAGGGCGCGGCGCGAAAAGGCCCGGAAGCCGGTCTGCCCGTCCGATAGCCAGCGAAAGGTCATCGCCGAGGTCAGCACGCTGAAGCAGCGGTTGGCGAAGCGCCGCGAGAGGGTCATGCCGCCGGCGCCAGCGTTCGTCCTCGTTCCGAGGACGTAATCAGCGGTGCCGGTCTCGATCGGGTCGAGCAGGCGCTGCACCTCGGCCGGGTCGTACTCGCAGTCGGCGTCGAGGTACACGGCGGCGCGGGCATCGAGCATGCGGGCGCGGGCGAGCCCGGTCCGCAGTGCGGCGCCCAGGCCGCGGTTGGTCTCGTGCTGGACGACGACCGCCCCGGCCTCGCGGGCGACACGGGCGGTAGCGTCTCGCGAGCCGTCATCGACGACGACGATCTCGTGGCGGCCCGGCGCCGTCGCCCTGATCGAGGCGAGAACGGCGGGCAGGTTCGCCTCTTCGTTGTAGGCGGGGATGACGTAGACGAGCGGGCGTTCCGGAGCTGTGGGTCGCGTTGTGGATTCGGCTCTAGCGGGGTCCGAGGTTCCCCCGGCTTCGAATGTCGCCGGCACCAGTGGTTCACCGACCGATCCCGCCGGGTTCTCGACGCCCATGTAGTGCGCGATTGTCGCGGCAATGTCGGTGACGAAGCGCGGCTCGTCGATCGACACGCCGGCTGCGACGCCCTTGCCCCAGAGGATGCAGGGGACGTGAATCTCAGTCGGGCTCATGTGGCCGTGCCCGCCGATTCCGATCCCCTGGCCATGGTCCGCGGTGATCAACACCGTGGCGTCGTCGAGGTAGCCGCGCGCCTCGCACCAGCCGAGGAACTCTTCGATCTTCTGATCGGTGACTTCGATCTTGCGCAGGTACTCGTCGTTGTAGCTGCCGCGGGCGTGGCCGGTCTGGTCGACGCTGAGCAACTGCAGTACCAGCAGGTCCGGCGCTTCGTTCGTCACGACTTCTTTGCCCCGCGCGACGAGGCCGTCGTCGATCTCGTCGTTGTGCATAACCGCGGTGACGCTGCGCACGTCCTCATGACCGAAGGCGTCGATCAGGTGGGCGATGCCGACCAGCTTGCCGTTCAGGCCGCCGCGCTCGAGCGAGCGGAAGATGGAGTCCGACTTCACGCCGAGGCTGGGGACGAAGTTGCTGCGCATGCCGTGGACCGCGGGCGCCACGCCGGTGAGCATCGAGCTGAAGCAGGTGACGGTACGTGCGGGGTAGACGGTGGCGACATTCGTGTACTCGGTACCCTCGGCGCGCAGCTTGTTGATGAAGGGCGTGTTCGCCTCGCGCAGGCGATCGGCGCGGCAGCCGTCGATGACGATCGCCACGAAGCGCTTCGACATGCGCTCACCGGCAGCGTGACTCCTCTCAGCGAGAGGCTGGGGCAGTGCCGGCACCCAGGTGAAGAACCACTGATGCACCAGCAGCGCCGTCACGCCGACGGCGGCGGTGAACAGCTCGATGCCGATGACGTTCGTCGCGCTGAAGTCGCCGGCAAGCATCCGCACCGCCATAACGAGGATGAGCACCTTGGGCAGCTGCTCCTGGAGGTTGCCGCTCGTCGGGTCCGGGTTCTCGAGGACGAGGCGCCAGAAGCGCAGGAAGTTCGTCCAGCGCGTACCGATGCGGAGGTGGTAGTAGACCGTGCCCCAGACGAAGACGGTAAAGATGAGGTAGAGACTGACGACCGCCACGACTGCGGCGAGGTCGATGGTCTGGAACACGAGCAGAATCGCGGCGAGGTAGACCCAGAGCGTCCAGCGCAGGCGCAGCGGGAAGTCGAACCGGAAGAACAGCAGACCGAGCGGTGTCATCACAAGCAGCGCGGCGAGGAAGCCGGGCCAGTACGAGGGCTCGACGACCTTCGGAAGGCTGAGGAGCAGCAGGATGGTCAGCGTGAAGACGGGCGTGAACGGCTTGCCTTCATTGATGACGTTCCAGCCGCGAGCCACGACGATCTCGAGCTTCGAGGCGGTCTTGAGCTGGCTGCGAGTGCCGCGCAGGGCGCCAACCGCCTCGACCGCGAAGAACGGCCCGCCGACCGCGAAGGAATAGGCAAACTTGAGGCCGTGAGTGACCACAGCAAGGGTCAGCGCCGACTCCGGTGACACGCCCTGCAGCGCAAGGATCGAGGTCATGCTGGTCTCGTAGACGCCGAGGCCGCCGGGGGTGATGTGGATGACCTGGAAGAGAATCGTGAAGGCCGTCGCCGCGACCGCCATCTGCAGCGTTACGTCGACATTGAGGAGCTGCGCAGCGCCGTAGAGGATCGTCCCCTCGAGCAGCCAGCTCGAGACGACGAGCACGCCGGCCATACCGAGATGCGGCGCTCGGATCTGGCGCAGCGCCGCCTGTGCGCGCTCGAGGGGCAGCTGGACGACGTCAGGCAGAAACGCAGGTACCGAGTGTCGCAGCCAGAGCAGGGCAAGCCCGCCGCTCAGGATCGTGAACGACGCCCCGAAGAGGGCAATGCCGGCAGCCGGCGACAACGCCCCGAGCGGCAGAGCCAGCGTCGCAATCAGGGCGAGGGCAGCGAAGTCGAGCAGGCGGGCAACGACGGTTGTCGAAGCTGCCTCCGCGACAGGGACGCCGTGCCTCACCGCGAAGTAGGGGCGGGCGACTTCACCTGCCTTGAAGGGCATGACGTGGTTGATGAAGAGGCTCGCCTGCAGGATTGAGAAGAGGCGGCCTGCCTCGATGCGCTGACTGAGCAGCAGGCGCCAGGCGATGGAGCGCAGAGCAAAGGCAGCCGTGTAGGCGATGGCAAGCAGGGCGACAATGCCCGGGCGCTCCGGGATCAGCGCAACGGAGCGCTCGAAGTCGGACGTGTCGACGACGCTGAGGAAGACAGCGATAAACGCAGTGGAAGCGACGGTACCGAGGACAAACCGTCCCGCCCGCAGACGGCCTGCGAACGGCCCGGCCGAACCGGGGAACTGCCCTGCGTCAGGACTGAGTGCCAAGAAGGACCTCGAAATGGCGAGTGCTGTCTGCTCGGCCGGAGTGGCGCCTGGCTCGCCGGTGGCGCATGAGGTTCAGAGCAGTCGCATTAGTTAGGCTATACTAAACAATTTTCGCGAACAAGGCTAATGCTGCGATCTGCCTGACCTTGAGCTTGTCGCGTTATGGGGAGGATACGGGTGCGGCCGCGGGCATTCGTCCGCGGCCGCACGCATCGTGTCGGCGATCTACAGGAGCAGCTTCGCGACCACAGCGTCGTCGTTACCGGCGCTGTTCGCGTCCGTGCCCTTGTACCCGGCCAGAAGCACGTACTTCTTGTCGGCCGAAAGGGTAACGCCGTACCAGGCGTCCGCAGGACCACCGAGGTCGGTGATAATCTTGCCGCCGTCGCCGAAGCCCGTGACCGGCGCGCCGTCCTTGCTCAG
>JBFWZE010000228.1:0-4877 GCA_050185685.1 Dehalococcoidia bacterium | reverse complement strand
GAAGCCCTTCAAACGTAACCTCCTGCACCGCGTCGTCAACCCGCTCACGCTGGGGCTGCTGCGCCTTGGGCTGGGCCTGAAGCAGAGCCGAGCACTCACCGTGACCGGGCGCAAATCGGGCCGCGAGTACACGACGCCGGTGAACCTCGTCTTTCGCGACGGCAAGCGCTACCTCGTGTCGCCTTACGGGACGAAGGGTTGGGCGATGAACGCCCGCGCCGCCGGCAAAGTCACCCTTGGTCGAGGCCGCAAGCGGGAAGAGGTCGCGATCCGAGAGATGCCACCGGCCGAAGCGGGGCCGGTGCTGCGCCAGTACTACGACGAGAACGCGATCACTCACCCCTACTTCGACGTGACCGCAGAGTCGACGGACGCGGAGTTCGCCGCGGAGGCGCCGCTGCATCCCGTGTTCTTGCTCGACCCCCTCTGGCTTCGACGTACACTGACCTCGGAAGTCTAGACACAAAGCGCGGAGCAGCAGATGACGAGAGTTCTTGACGGCATTCGAGTGGTCGATTTCGGTCAGTACCTCGCGGGACCGCTCGCGGCGATGATGCTCGGCGACCAGGGTGCCGAGGTCATTCGCATCGACCCGCCCGGCGGCCCACGCTGGCAGACCGACGCCAACGCCGTGCTGCAGCGCGGCAAGCAGAGCATCGTTCTCGAGCTCAAGCTGCCAGACGACCTCGAGACCGCGCGGCGTCTCGTCGCCCAGGCCGACGTCCTGATCGAAAACTTCCGTCCCGGCGTCATGGACCGCCTCGGCCTCGGCGCTGAGGCGATGTGCGCTACGAACGACCGACTGGTCTACTGCTCGATCCCGGGGTTCGCCGCCGCCGACCCGCGCGCATCGCTGCCGGGCTGGGAGGGCGTCATCGAGGCCGCGACCGGCGGCTATACGCCGCGGACCGGAGTTGCCGGCCCGGAGACGACCTTCTCGGCGATCCCGCTCGCGTCGAACTTCGCGGCCTTCGTTGCCGTGAACAGCATCACGGCGGCGCTGATTGCCCGCGAACGCTGCGGCCTCGGCCAGCGCGTCGAGGTACCGCTCTTCAATGCGATGTTTGAGGCGATCGGCGGGCAGGGGCAGAAGCCGAACCCGACCAAAGACACGAGCCCGGCACTGCCCCTCGGCGGCACCCAGTACCGGTGCGCTGACGGCCGCTGGGTCCACCTCTTCCCCAGCATCCTGACGCCGCGCCATTTCGAGTGGTTTGCCGAGGCCTTTCTGCCGAAGGAGTGGGCGGCGGAAGGGCTGCTCGACCCGAAGCGCCTGCAGGAGGACCCCGAGCTGGCAGCAGAGCTGCGCAGGCGCATGGTGCCGGTCTTCGAGCAGCGCCCTGCGAAGGAGTGGGAGCAGGCGATCAACGCGATCGGCGTGCCCGCGTCCGTCTGTCAGACCGTGGCGGAGTGGCTGGTCGACGAGCAGGCAATCGCCACCCGCAGCGTCGTGGCCCTCGAAGACCCTGAGCTGGGAGCGACGCGTCAGGCCGGTTTCCCGGTCGCACTCGACCGCACACCTCCCGAAGCGCCGGAGCCGCGTCACCGCCTCGATGCCGACCACGCTGCCGTCCTTGGTGACCTGGCGCGGTGGGAGCAGCAGCCGCGGCCGGCGACGAGGGCGTTGCCTCTCAGCGCGGCGCTTGAGGGCTACCGCGTTCTCGACCTGACGCAGATCCTCGCCGGCCCGACCGGTGGCCTCGTCCTCGCCGACTTTGGCGCCGAGGTTATCAAGATCAACAACCCCAACGGCGGCCCGATTCGCGGCCACCTCTACGTGAACAGCGGCAAGAAGAGCATCCTTCTCGACCTCGCGCAGGCGGAAGGACGCGAGGTGCTCTGGAAGCTCGTCGACGGTGCCCACGCATTTCTGCAGAACTTCCGTCTCGGCGTGGCCGACCGCCTCGGCATCGGCGAGGCAGACGTACGGGCGCACAACCCGAACATCGTGTACTCCTCCGTCAGCGCCTACGGCTACGAGGGCCCGCGCGGCGCCGACCGGGGTTGGGAATCGCTCGGGCAGGCGCCGACGGGGATGCAGCAGCGCCTCGGGGGCGACGGGCAGCCGGGCGGCCAGCGCTACCAGGTCTGCGATTACGGCACCGGCATGCTCTCCGGCTTTGCGCTGCTCCTCGGCCTCTACCACCAGCTGCGTACAGGTGAAGGGCAGCACGTCCAGGCATCGCTCGCGCGCACCGGCACCTACCACCAGATCCCGTTCATGCTCGGCTACGAGGGCAAGACCTGGGACGAACCCCGCGGCCGCGAGGTGAAAGGCTACGGCCCTACCGACCGCCTCTTCCGTGCCTCGGACCGCTGGTTCTACCTCGCCGCGCCTCGGCCGGAGGAGGTTGCCCGCCTCGGCGGCGTCGAGGGCCTCGGTGGCATCGATGTCTCATCTCCTGCTCTCGAAGCGGCGCTGGCAGAGGTCTTCGCCGATGACACGGCTGAGGCCTGGGTTGCCCGCCTCACGGCAGCAGGGATCGCCGCGGCAGTGGTGCTGCAGCTTGAAGAAGTCATGGACGAGGCGTGGGTAGCGGAGAGCGGCCTCAGCGTCTGGCGCGATCACCCGGGTGTCGGCGTCGTGCGGTCGCCGGGCCCGGCGCCTCGTCTTTCGCTGACGCCGGTGCGTGTGCCTTCGCCGGCACCGCTGCCGGGCTGGGACGCTCAGGCGGTGCTGGCTGCCGTCGGTCTCGGCGACCGCTACGGCGAGCTGGTTGCGAAGGGCGTTATCCTGCCGGAGCTGCCGGGCGGGGCTGCGGCGGTCGTCTAAACGCCCGCGCTGACGCTGGCCTGCAGGCTGCCGGCGGGGCGCTTCGGCTTCGAGAAGAAGAAGCCGGTACCGGCGAGCAGACAGCAGGCGCCCCAGACCAGGAAGGTCGGTACGAAGCTGCCGGTGCGGTCGTAGGCGACGGCCACGATCAGCGGAGCACTCGCGCTGGTAATCGTGCTGATTACCGTCGCGTAGCCCAGCAGGGTGCCGACGATGCGGCGTCCGAAGTAGTCGGGGAAGGCCTGGGCGCGAAGCTGCTGGGCCCCTGCGATCGCCACGCCGAGGAACACCGTCGTCGCGTAGATCGCGAAGAGCGTGTGTGGCAGCGTAAAGAGGAAGATGCTGAGGCCATAGAGGAAGGCGTACGTCACGAGCGTCCGATGAAGGCCCGCCTTCGCGACTGCGAAGCCCCAGATGAAGCGGCCCGCCAGCACACCGAGGCCGTAGACGCTCACCGCTCCAGCGCCCGCTTCAACCGAGAAGCCGCGGCTCTGCACAAACGACGACATGTGGATGTAGATTGAGCCCGCTGGCAGTGTCGTCAGCATGAAGCCGAGGCTCAGCAGCCAGAAGGACCGGCTGCGAAGCGCCATCGGCACCGTCCAGAACTCATCGACCTCGTTCTCGGCGACAACTCGGCGCTCAGTGGCGTCTTCGGTTCCCGCGGGCGGTGGTGAGCCATCGGGGACGAGGCCGACGTCCTCCGGTCGGCGCCGGATGGCCAGCCAGCTGAACGGGATCGTTGCCCACATCAGCAGGCCCGTCAGTAGCCAGGCCGTCCTCCAGCTCATCGCGTCGGCGACGGCGGCCATTGCGGGGGCGAGGAGCAGGGCAGAAGTGGCGGCGCTGAGGGTTGAGAACATGATCGCCTGGGCGCGCTTGCGGACGAACCAATTCGAGATCGCGACGACGGGGCCGAGCAGCATCAGTCCCGGTGAGACCAGGCCCATGAACGCCCAGAGGACGTACGACTGCCACGGCGCCTGAACCTGCGAGATCAAGAGCAGCAACGCACCGCCGAGGGCAGCGCTGCCTGCCATGACCGCCCGCGCCCCATAGCGATCGAGCCGGGGGCCCAGCCAGACGCTGCAAGCGCCGCCAACGAGCTTTTCGAGGGTGAGGACGCCGACGATCGTGCTGCGGCTCCAGCCGAGGTCGTGCTGCATCGGCAGGATCAGGACGCCGAAAACCCAGCCGCTGGCGCCGCCGGAGGCAATCTGCGTCAGATAGCCGGTGAAGACGATCCACCAGCCGCGGAAAATGTGGACCCGCCCCAGCGGGCCGGGAAGCATTGACTACTGCTCGGTGAGCGGGATCGTCGCGGTGACGCAGGGCTCGTCGCCGTAGGTGGCGGTCGTGTGGCCCTGTCCAGTCGTGTCCTCGACGAGGCGCGCGGATCCGGGGCCGAAGACCTGCTTCGTGCCGTCGCCGAGCCCGATTTCGAGCGCGCCGGAGAGGATGATCACGAACTGTCGTCGCGGCGCCGGGTGCCAGTCCGAAAAGTTGCCGACCGGTGACGAACGGAAGCTGATCGTCGTGGTGTCGAGGCCGGTCTTCCAGCCGGGCTCGACCTCGAAGTCGATCTCCTCGATGTGCGACTGGCCGTCGGGGCCGGTGAAGAGCCGGTGCGTGCTCATGCGGTAAGTACTCCTGAAACTGCCGGTCCGGCCTCGCTCGCAGTGAGGCCCGGATGCCCCCGGTGTCGAATTCCGATCCTACAGCGCTGAAGCATTAGGGTCGTTGCCCGGACGCCTGGTCCAGGCGGTAGAATCGGCGCCATGAATGAGCCGCCGATCACCACGACAGACCCACTCGAAGCCGCGCGCCAGTGGTTCGGCCTGCTGAGCAGCTACTGCGCCGCCGTTGACTTTGACAGCGCCGAGGCGATCTTTGCCGGCGATGTCGTCTCGTTCGGCACGAAGGCAGCGATCGTCGCCGGGATGGAGCACCTCCGCCGCAATCAGTGGGAGGGGATCTGGCCGAACATCCGCGACTTCCGCATCGACGTGGAGCATGTCGAGGGCGGTGGGAACGAAGATACGGCCTGGGGCGTCGCGAACTGGAACTCCACCGGCTTCGATGAGCAGCATGAGCCCTTCGACCG
>JBFWZE010000227.1:0-4878 GCA_050185685.1 Dehalococcoidia bacterium | reverse complement strand
GCAACCAGCCCGGCGATGCGCCCCATCTCCGTGGATGCACCCGTGCGCACGACGATGGCGCGTCCGCGGCCGCGAGCAACCAGCGTGCCCTGGAAGAGCATCGACGTGCGGTCGCCGAGCTCCGTCCGTTCCGGCACCGGCGTTGGGTCTTTCTCGTCCGGCACCGCCTCACCGGTGAGGATCGCCTCGTTCACGGCGAGACCGATCACCTCGATGACCCGGGCGTCTGCCGCTACGACGTCGCCGGCTTCGAGGAGCAAGAGGTCGCCTGTGACCACGTCCGCCGCGGCGACGCGCGTGGCGCTGCCGTTGCGAATCACGGTGCACTCCGGGGCGGACAGGGCTCGTAGTGCGCTGAGGGCCTTCTCTGCACGAAATTCCTGTACGAAGCCGAGGACGGCGTTCAGCAGGGCGATGACGAGGATGGCTGCCGCCTCGAGCAGATCACCGAGGAACAGCGAAACCACCGCCGCGACAAAGAGGACAGCGATCAGGAACGACGCGAACTGGCGCAGGATCAACCGCACGGGCCCCGCGGCGCCGCGTTCGGGCAGGCTGTTCGGGCCGTCGTGCTCGAGGCGGAGCGCAGCCTCGTCGCTGCTCAGACCCCTCGTGAGGTCGCTCTGCAGCAGACCGGCGACAGCGGCCGCGTCGAGTGCGTGAAAGGATCGTGCGGGCTCAGCGGCCGGCTGCGTCAATGGTGCTCCATCGCGTTTGTCGGTCCGTACAGTAGGTTGCGGGCCGGTCAGTGTGATGGTTCTACGGTACGCCAGCCTTGATCACGAGGACAGGCGTCCGGCCGCCAAGGAGGGAGTTTGTCACGCTGCCGAGCGCCGAACGCAGGAAACCGCCGCGGCCGTGCGAGGTCATGGCGATGAGGTCGATGTGGTGCTTCTGGGCGTACTCGAGGAGCTGGGTGGCGGGAGTGCCGGTCTCTATGGCCGTAACCACTTCTTCAGTCTTTACCCGCTGGGCGGTGGACTCCAGGTAGGCCCCGGCGGCGCTTTTGACGGCGTCCCAGGCCCAGCCCGCATCGTCGGCGAAGAGGGGATAGGTCGCGACGCGCACGAGGTGAAGGCGGGCATCGAGGCCGCGTGCGAGCTCAACGCCTCGTGGCAGCGCCGCCTCTGCGAGGGTTGAGCCGTCCAGCGGCACCATGATGTTGCGGACCTGGCTGCGCATCGGCACCGTAGACGGCCCGAGCACGATGACGCTGCAGGGAGCACCGCGGACGACCTTGTCGGCGACGCTGCCGAGTCGCCAGCGCTGGATGCCGGAGCGGCTGTGGCTGGAGATCACGATGTAGTCCGGCTTGAAGTGATCGGCGGCATCGAGGATGACCTTCGCCGGCTTGCCGCGGTGCACCTCCGCGCCCGCGAGCATGCCCGACTCCTCGAGGTCGCGCCGCTTCAGCTCGAGGTGCTCGCGCAGGAGGCGCTCCTCTTTCTCGAGCCAGTCGTGCGCCTGAGGCAGCGCGTCCAGCTCCTGCTCGTCGATCGCGCCGATCAGGCGGACGTAGAGGTCCCCGAGGCTGCCGAGGGCGGGAAGCAGATCGAGGGCGCGTTCGGCGAACAGCGTGCCGTCGAGGGGAATGAGCACCTTGATCTGCGACATCAGAGCCCCGATGCCCTCGGTCAGGAGTGCTGGACGGTGGCTTCGCCGAGAGTCCGCAGCCGCTCTGCCAGCTCGGCCAGGCGCGACTGCACGCGTCCGTTCAGCGATGCCGGAGGGAATCCTTCTGCCTCATTGTGGACCCCAACCTCTGTCCCGGACAGTAGCGCCAGCGCTTCATCGATTGTCGAGACTTCGTAGAGGTGAAAGCGCCCCTGCCTGACGGCCTCGACGACGTCCTCGCGCAGCATGAGGTGCTGCACGTTGCTCGCCGGGATGATTACGCCCTGCTCGCCGGTCAGCTTCTGCAGGCTGCAGACATCGAAGAAGCCCTCGATCTTCTGGTTGAGCCCACCGACGGCCTGCACACGGCCGCGCTGGTCCATCGAGCCGGTAATCGCCAGCGACTGCTTGAGCGGGACGTCGGACAGGACCGAGAGCAGCGCGCAGACCTCCGCGCAGGTGGCGCTGTCGCCCTCGACCATGCCGTAGCTCTGCTCGAAGGCCATGCTGGCGGAGAGCGAAAGCGGCTGATTGTGGGCGTAGCGGTCGAGCAGGAATCCGCGGAGGGTCAACACCGCCTTCGAGTGAATCGGCCCTGCAAGCTCTGAAGCGCGCTGCAGGTCGACGATGCCCTCGCGGCCGACGCCGATGCTGGCGGTGATCCGGGCCGGCTGCCCGAAGCTGGTGTCGCCGAGGTCGAGGACGGAGAGCCCGTTGACCTGACCCACGGCGCTGCCGCCGACGTCGAAGAGCATCAGCCCCTCGGCGACGCTATCGCGCACGTGCTCTTCGATCAGGTTGACGCGGCGAGTACGTCCTTCGAGGGCGCGGCGGACCTGCTCGCCGGAGACGGCGGCGCTGCCGGCCTGCTTTGCCCAGTACACCGACTCGCGGACGATGTCGGTCAGCTCACCGAAGCGGATCGAGAGCTTGTTCTGGTCTGCGGCCAGGCGGGCGCCCTCTTCGATGATCCGCGCAACGGCGGTGCGGTCGAACGGCAGCAGCTTCTCACGGCGGACGACGCCGGCGATCAGCTGCGCGTAGCTCTCTTCGTGCTCCGGCGTGCGGTCGATATGCAGGTCGAAGTCGGCCTTGACCTTGAAGAGGTCACGAAAGTCGGGGTCGGCTCCGTAGAGCAGTCGGTAGACCTGCTCGCGTGCCAGGATGATCACCTTGCCGTCCCAGGGTATCGGCTGGGGCCGCAGCGTCTTCGTTTCGAGGTAGCCGAGACGGTCGCCCATCTCCTCAATCGTCAGCTGACCGGTCCGCAGCGTCCGCTTCAGTTCGATCCAGGAGAGCGGGTACAGGAGGATGTCGTCGAAGTCGAGCACGAGGAAGCCGCCATTCGCGAGATGGAGTGAGCCGGCTCGGATCATCGTGAAGTCGGTCGAGACGGTCCCGAAGAACGCCTCTTTCTCGATGCGGCCGAACAGCCGCTGCGGCGAAGGGTTCGTCTCGAAGACCACGGGTGCGTGGCTCGTGCCGGCGGCGTCGGTGAGCAGGTTCACCTCGTACTTGCGCAGGACCAGCGCGGGGTCGCGCATCATCGCCATCGAGAACGGCGACGCGGCTGCCTGGGGCGGCGCGGGCTGAAACTCCTCGATGTTCTCGATCATGCTTCGCCGCACTTCGGTCAGGTATTCGACCACTGCCGAGCTGTCGGCGAACCGCTCGAAGAGCTCGTGTAGCAGCGTGTCAACGATGCCCGTCGCGACGCTGCGCTCGAGGTCGAGGAGCCGCTGATTCGCGGCCTGGTCCTGCGTCTGCTCCTGCTTCGTCACCTCACGGAGGTCCTCCATGAGGGCGTCCCGCGTCTTCAGCAGCATCTCGCGCTGCTCCGGGGGGAGGGCGGCAAACGCCTGGTCGTCGAGCGGCTGATCGCCCATCATCGGCACCAGGAAGAAGCCGGCGGGATTGCCCTGCAGGGCGAAGCCTGCGTTTCGGGCGCGGACGGCCAGCTCGGAGAAGGCGCTCTCGTGATGGCGCTGGGCGATGTGGATGATCTCGTCCCGGCGTTTGACGAAGTCGTCTGACTGAAACGTGCTCGGGATACGCGTGCGCGCCTGGCCGAGCATGTCTGCCATCGCCGTTTTGAGCTCGCGACCCTTACCCGGCGCAAGCTGGATTGCCCGCGGCATGTAGGCGTCGCTGAAGTTGTAGACATAGCACCAGTCGCTCGGCGGCGCCTTCTGCTGGGCGAACTGCTCCAGGTACTCGCGGACGGCGGTCGAGCGGCCCGTGCCTGCCTCGCCCGAGACGCAGATGTTGAAGCCGTCGCTCTCAATCGCGAGACCGAGGCCGATCGCTTCCATCGCCCGGTCCTGGCCGATGAGACCGACGTAGGGCTCCAGCTCCGCGGTCGAATCGAAGCTCAGCGTGGCAGGGTCGCAGACGCGGCGCAGCTCGGTGGGGCTCAGTTCTCGCATTGGTCACTCGCCTCTCGATCGTCGGAGCGTGTTCTCGATGAGCCGCGCCAGCTCGAAGAGGTCGCTGGGGCGTGGAATGAAGGTGTCGGCACGCAGCACCTCGATGGCGGTCGAAGGCTCTTCGGCGAGGAGTACGAGCGGCCCCGCGAAGCCAAACTGGCGCGGGTTCAGCTCGAACAGGTCGGTCGGCTGGGTGTGGTCGAAGATGATGACGTCGGGGTGGATCGTCGCGAGGATCTGCTCGAGCGCACGCTGGCTGTACGCCGCCTTGACGTACCAGTCCCGCGCCAGAACGGCAGCCAGGATACGCAGAAAGGGGCTCTCAGGGCCGACCAGCAGGACTTCTTCCATGGCTCTACCCTGCCGTACGGTTGTGCCGGAGGAGTTGCTCTGCCTCACGGATGCTGTATTTCTGCTGCGCCTTCAGGCCTGCTCTGCGCGATGTCGCTGCCGAGTCAGGAGGCGTCGAGGGGGAACCACCAATCGGATACGCGGGCCAGAACGGGCCGATGATCGCGGCACCGCCGGCCAGGGCAAGAAGGTTGAAGTTGATGCGCATCCCGGTGCTCCTCCCCAGAACAAAGCGATGACCTGATCTTGCGAAATCGGCTGATCGCGAATCAGGGCCAACCGGCCTATAAGACACCGCCGTCTGGTTCCATTTCCGAGTGCGCGGCTACATCTCAAGTCTGGCGCCTCGCTCGAGCCTGGGTGATGGCGTAAGCATTGCGCGCTATTCTTTGAATCATCTGCGCAGTTTGAATTTCGGAGCTCGCGATGATCCTGATCGGTTTCAAGTCACTGCTGCCGGGGGCCTGGCGCCGGCGGATCGAGTCCG
>JBFWZE010000226.1:0-4896 GCA_050185685.1 Dehalococcoidia bacterium | reverse complement strand
CGGGCCAACCCGTCATGAGCCCGCATTCGGGAGTGACTGCCGTGCCAAATCACCACAACCCGGCTGCCGATGGTCGCCTTCTGCATGAGCTCGCGCTCGAAGAACGGGCGCTGATCGAGGCCGACGAAGCCCTCCGGATTGCCCGGAACGACTTCGAGGTGGCGGCCCGAAAATACGCCGCCGTCCGCGACCTGGTGACCGATTTCCTGGGCTACAGCCCGTACCACGAGGACGCCGTCTGGGGCGCCGAAGAGGCCCGCATCGTGCCCTCGGAGGACCGCGGCGCCTACCGCTTTCTCCACCTCAAACCCCGCGACGCGATCGTCGCAGCGCTCGACGAGCAGGCCGGCGACCTCTCCCTGGCAGCCCTGGAGGAGCGGCTCAAGTCGGGCGGTCTCGACCTCGGCAAGCGAGCGATCAACGCCGCCCTGATGCGGCTCGCCGGCGTGAAATGGACCAGCCGCGGGACCTACCACCTCCTCGAGGATCACCGCAAAAGCACCGCCGCCTGAGGTTTATTGAGGGCGAGCACCGGCACGGGACCCACTTCGTCGCCCTGAACCAGCGTCAAGAAATGTGACGCGCTGCCGTGATTTCGCTCAGAAACGTCTAGGCAATCGACGGCCTCAGCGCCCAGAATAGCCGCGCTGGGGAGGGCTAATCATGAGCGATCCGATCGTCGAAACCACCGCCGGGAAGGTCCGCGGCAGCACCGTCGAGGGCGTCCACTCCTTCAAGGGCATCCCGTACGGAGCCGATACGAGCGGCGCCAACCGCTTCAAGCCGCCGCGCAAACCAGCGCCGTGGCAGGGTGTCCGCGATGCTGTCGAGGTTGGTCCGGCCTGCTACCAGCCGGCCCGCGCGAACTTCGAGCTTGGTGTCTCGATGAGCGAAGACTGCCTCGTCCTCAACGTCTGGACCCGCGGCCTGGGCGATGGCGGCAAGCGGCCGGTCATGGTCTGGCTGCACGGCGGCGGCTTCCACACCGGCTCGGCATTTTCGAGCAGCGCCGGACGCGCGAGCACTGACGGCAGTTCGCTGTGCAAGCGCGGCGATGCCGTCGTCGTGAGCATCAACCACCGCCTCGGTACCCTGGGGTACCTGCACCTCGACGACCTCGCCGGGTCAGAGTTCGCGGGCTCGGGCAACGCCGGCATGCTCGACCTGATCGCAGCGCTGGAGTGGGTCCGCGACAACATCGAGGCGTTCGGCGGCGACCCGAGCTGCGTGACGATCTTCGGGCAGTCGGGCGGCGGCGGGAAGGTCAGCTACCTGCTGGCGATGCCGAAAGCGCAGGGCCTCTTCCACCGCGCGATCATTATGAGCGGCCCGCGGCTGCGCTCCGTCACCCGCGACGAGGCGAATGACCTCGCCCGTGAGCTGCTCGACGAGCTGGGGCTGCGGCCGGACCAGATCGCGGAGCTCCAGGCGCTGCCCGCCGAAAAGCTCGTGGCAGCGCAGCTCTCGATGTCGAAGAAGAAGGGCGAGCTCGTCGAGGGGCGCGGCGGCTTTGTGCCGGTGGTGGATGGCGACGTCCTGCCGGCGCAGCCTTTCGACCCGGTCGCTCCGCCGACGTCCGCCGCCATCCCGCTGATGATCGGCTCGACGAAAGACGAGATGACCAGCATCCTGCGTAACAACCCGCATTACCCGGGTATGGACGAAGCACAGATGCGCGATGCACTCGTAGCCGGTCTCGCCGACCGCCCCGACCGCATCGAGCCCCCGGACGAGGCGCAGCGGGAGCACCTGATTGCTACATATAAGAGCCTTCGTCCCCAGGCGACGCCGGACGATCTCGCCGTCGGCATTTGGAGCGACGCGCTGCACATCGCCTCCACCCGGTTGGTCGAGCGCAAGCAGGCGCTGGGCGGCGACGCACCCGTCTATATGTATTACTTCGCCTGGGAGAGCCCGGCAGAGGGCGGCAAGCTGAAGGCAATCCACGCCCTCGACGTGCCCTTTGCCTTCGACAATGTCGCCGAGCCGCGGCCGCTGATCGACCGCCCCGACCGCCATGACGTTGCTGCGCGCTACAGCAGCGCCTGGCTCGCCTTTGCCCGAAACGCCAACCCGGCGCACGAAGGGCTGCCGGCATGGCCCGCCTACCGCGACGGCCAGCGCGCCGTCATGGTCTTCGACAGCGAGTGCCGCCTCGAGCCCGACTTCATGGCGGCTGAGCGCGCAGCCTGGGAGGGCATCGGCTGATGAGCGAGAACAACGCACCGGTGGTTCAGACCGAAGGCGGCGCCGTCCGCGGCTTTGTCGACGCAAGCGGGGGCGGCGACGTCTTCACTTTCAAGGGCATTCCGTACGGCGAGGCCCAGCGCTTTCTCCCGGCGCGTCCGACTCGCTGGGATGGCGTCCGCGATTGCCTCGAGTACGGGCCGACTTCACATCAGCCGGAGCGCCGGAACCCCAGCATCTCAGGCCGGCCGCCGACCGACCACGGTGAGGACTGTCTCGTCCTCAACGTCTGGACGCGCGGCCTCGGTGACGGGGGTAAGTGCCCTGTCATGTTCTGGATCCACGGCGGCGGCTTCAGCACCGGCTCCGGCTCGACGCCGCTGGTGCACGGCGCCAACCTTGCCCGCCGCGGTGATGTCGTCGCGATCACGGTGAACCACCGCCTCGGCGCGCTGGGGCACCTCTATCTCGCCGACCTCGACGAGCGCTTCCCGACCAGCGGCGTCAACAGCTTCCTCGACCTCGTCCGCGCCCTCGAGTGGGTGCGGGACAACGTCGAAGCGTTTGGCGGTGACCCCGATAACGTGATGATCTTCGGCGAATCCGGCGGCGGTGGAAAAGTCGCAACGCTGCTGACGATGCCCTCCGCTCGCGGGCTCTTCAAGCGCGCGGCGATCCAGAGCGGCATCAAGTGCAACAACGATCGCGGCCGGCCGACCGTGTTTGGCAAGCACGGCATCACCATCGAACAGGCAACCCACTTCCGCAACCAGGTGCTCGGGAAGCTGGGTCTTGGCGAGAACGATTTCGAGAAGCTGCTGGAGCTTTCGGCAGAGGACATCACCAGCGCCCAGGGTGAGGTCGAAGCCGAAAATCTCGTCCTCGGGCCGGTGATCGACGGCGAGATCATGCCGCGTCATCCCTTCGACCCCGACGTGGCGCCGACCGCCGCCGACATCCCGTTGCTGATCGGGGCGAACGGCGACGAGTGGTTCAACTACATCGCCGCGAAGCCGCACTTCAAGGGAATCGACTGGGACGGCGTCGTGCAGTGGAGCGTCGACTGGCACCTCGACCGTGCTACGGCCGAGCGGATCACCGCCGACTTCCGACGCCTCTACCCGGACGCTTCGCCCGAAGACCTGCTGACGACGATCTGCAGCGACCACATGATCCGCGTGCCGTCTGTACGCATCGCCGATCTCCGCAGTCAGGAGGGCACGGCGCCGGTCTACCACTACGCCTTCACCTACGACAGCCCGGTCAGCGGCAAGTCGGTGCATGCGCTCGACATCCCGTTTGTCTTCGACAACGTCGACGCGACGCCGCTTACCGGCGAAGGCCCTGAGCGCTACGAGCTCGCAGCGCGGATGAGTGATGCCTGGATCGCCTTCGCGCGCACCGGCAACCCGAACCACGAAGGGCTCCCGGAGTGGCCTGCCTACGAGCCCGGCACGCGGCAGACGATGATCCTGGACCTCGAAACGCGCGTCGCCAGCAACTACCTGGAGGAGCAGAACCGGATCTGGGATGGGGTTCTCTAGCGGCATAAAATAGGGCTTCAGCCGCCTGGGGAGGTCCGCTGAGCGTCACGATTTCAGACGAGTAGTCGCCGACCGAAGGCTGCCCGAAAGGAACACCCCAGGATGAGCACCGAGGCCCCAACCCAGACCTTCACGCTTGCCGAAGCCGCCGCGCTGATCGAGACGAAGCAGCTCTCGCCGGTCGAGCTTACGCAGATCCTCCTCGACCGCGTCGAGGCCTACAACCCGCGTCTCGATGCCTTCATCACCCAGACGGCCGACCTCGCGATGACGCAGGCGAAGGCAGCTGAGGCAGAGATCGCTGCCGGCACGTACCGCGGCCCGATGCACGGCATCCCCTTCGGCCTCAAGGACATCTACAACACGAAGGGCATCCTGACCACCGGCCACTCGCGGACTGCGATCGACAACGTCCCTACCGAAGATGCCTTTACGACGGCGAAGCTCTACGAGGCGGGCGGTGTCCTGATGGGCAAGCTGGCGACGCATGAGTACGCCCACGGCGGTCCGTCCTTCGACCTGCCCTGGCCGCCGGCGCGCAATCCCTGGAACCGCGAGCACTTTACCGCCGGCAGCAGCAGCGGTTCCGGCGCGGCCCTTGCGGCGGGGCTCGTTCTCGCAGCGCTTGGCTCTGACACAGGCGGCTCAATCCGCGGGCCGGCCGCGCTTTGCGGCATCGTCGGCCTGAAGCCGACCTACGGCCTCGTCAGCCGTCGCGGCGTCATGCCGAACTCCTTCAGCTTCGACCACGCCGGCCCGATGGCCTGGAACGTCGAGGACTGCGCAATTCTCCTGCAGGCGATCGCCGGCTACGACGCGGGCGATCCGGCGTCGGCGAAGGTCGATCTACCGGACTACCGCAGTGCGCTCACCGGCGACATCAAGGGCCTCCGCATCGGGCTCGTGCGTCACTGGTACACCGACGAGTTCAAAGCCAGCGACGACATGACCGCGGCGATCGACGCTGCGGCCGAGACGTTGCGCAAGCTTGGCGCCACCGTCGAGGAGGTGAAGCTCCGGCACCTGCAGGAGTACAGCGACGTGAAGATCGTCATGGCGGAGTCGGAGCTGTTCTCGGTGCACAGCGCCAACCTGCGGACGAGGCCCGGCGACTTCGGCAAGGACTTCCTCGTGCGCTCGCTGCCTGCTTGCCTCTTCACTGGCG